>CAZINA010000006.1:0-43644 GCA_964540545.1 uncultured Candidatus Bathyarchaeia archaeon | reverse complement strand
GCAAATACGGAAAAATGGCAACCGCAGAAGAACCATTCGAAGGCGAAGTAAACACAGAAAACAACGTCTCCAGCAAGACATACGACCAACCACGAAGATCATTCAGACGAGGCGGCTACGGCGGCAGAGGCGGCGGCTACGGCGGCAGAGACCGACGCGGTGGCGGCGGATACAGACCCAGATACTAGCTTCAAAAAGTAGAAGCTCTTTTTTTCGCTTTTTTATACTACCCATATTTCTCCACTATTTCTTTTCACAAAACTGACTTCTCATATCCTCAGCTTCAAATATGCTGGTGTTTTCTGCATGCTTTTGGTTGTTTTCTGCGCCAATACGAAGACTACCCCTATCGTTTTTTGTGTCAAGTAGACCCCCTCCCCGTTTTCTGCATACATTAACTATTAGGACCCTAATAGGCAGCAAATGGTGTAGTGTTTTCCCTTAGGGGTTGTCTTAGTTATCGGTTGACTTAGGGGTTGCAGTATCGGGAGATTATCTAAAAATTTATGTGTAAATTCGTATGAATAAACAAGTAGAAGGGCTTGTATGAAGGTCTCGTTTATCAGCGTTAGTCCTAACGAGGGCATTGATGAGCGGGAAGGCAGGAAATCCATCGCGGCGTTTCCACCTTTAAGCATTCTGTATTTAGCGGCGGTCCTAAAGGAAATAGGGATCGAAGTTTCAGTATTGGATCAGCCTGCACTAGGCTTGACTGTGGGAGAAACTGTGCGTTGGGTGGATAAGGAAAATCCTGACGTTGTAGGTTTCTCCACGCTTACTAGTTCAGGTCAAACGGCGGGGCTGATAAGCAACAGGGTGAAAGAGAAAAACCCAGAGGTCACCACGGTTTTCGGCAACCACCACGCCACGTTCAACGCGGAGCGAATTCTCAGGAAGTACCCTTCCGTGGACATAGTCGTCCGAGGGGAAGGCGAAAAAACCGTTGTGGAGCTGGTGAACTGCCTCGAAAACGGCGGGGACCTGAAGAAAGTGCGGGGAATAAACTTCAGAAGCGAAGGAAAAGTCGTTTCCACTCCTGACCAGCCGTTAATTGAGGATTTGGATGCTTTACCCATTCCAGACCGCAAACTGCTTGAGGCTGATTATCACTGTTTGATTGCAGGAGCTAATATTGCACCGAAAAAGTTCACAAGCATCGTCACTTCACGCGGCTGCGTTTACGGGTGCCGCTTTTGCAGCTGTAAGGAACTTGCTAAGAGTAGGTGGCGACCGAGGTCAGCTGAAAGCACTTTGGAGGAGCTACGGTTTTTAGCCAATGAAGGGTACAAGCAACTGATTTTAGTGGATGACGCTTTCACCATGAACCCGAAGAGGGTAATTGAAATCTGCAGGGGGATAAAAAAAGAGAAGCTTGACTTTGAGTGGATATGTGAAGGCAGAGTTGACATCTGTTCTTACGGTATGCTGCGTGAGATGGTGGAGGCAGGCTGCAGAGTCCTTTACTTAGGCATTGAAAACGCTAACCAGCGAATCTTGGACTACTACAACAAGAGAATCACCCCTAGGCAGTCAGAAACCGCGGTGAAGACAAGTAAAAAAGCCGGAGTTGACGTTACCGTTGGGTCTTTCATACTTGGCGCTCCAGATGAAACTCACGAGGAGATTTGGAACACCGTGAAATTTGCTCAGCGGCTTCCTATAGACCTTCCGCAGTTCAACATACTTGGCGCTCACCCAGGAAATGACATTTGGAACGAGTTTGTAGCTAAAGGCTTCATAGACCCAGAGGAATGGTGGGAGAAGGGTGTTGCCGTCTGCCAAGTGTACCCGTACGCAAAGGTGAGCCGTGACGAAATCATGCAAATTATGCATGACGCTTTTTTCCGGCATGTTTACCGCCCAAGCTTCTTGGCTAAGCAGGTTGCCCAGACGTTGAGAAGCCCATATCGCATGAACGTTTTCGTGAACAACCTAAGCCGCCTATCAGAAATCAGAGAAGCCGCCGACAGCGTCGCCTAACACGCCAATCCAGGGTAAGAGTTTATAGGCATCGCCCGTATCACACTTAATTGTTGCAGAGAGATTTTTATGAAGTTTGAAACGCACGTGAAAGCAATTATACCACGCACCCACAACGTGACCAGCTTCAGGTTCCCAAAACCAGCCGCGCTCGACTACAAGGCGGGACAGTTCTTTTTCATCACGCTAAAGGCTGAGGGAAAAGAGTTGAAAAAGCACTTCAGCTTCTCCAGCAGCCCAACAGAAAAAACCCACATAGAGTTCACTAAAAAACTTTCAGACAGCGACTTCTCCACCGCGTTGAAAGCACTTAAAGCAGGCGACTGGGCGAGAATAGACGCGCCTTACGGAAAATTCACTTTCGAAGGCGAACACGAAAAAATAGGTTTACTCGCAGGAGGCATCGGGATAACTCCGTTCAAAAGCATATGCCAATACTGCACAGACATGCATTTGGATACGAAGGTTACGCTACTTTACGGCAACCGCACAAAAAACGACATCGCATTCAGAAAGGAACTGGAAGCACTGCAACGGCAAAACAAAAACCTGAAAATCGTGTTCATACTCAACGAGGCCGACAGCAACTGGACGGGCGCTACAGGATTAATCACTGCTGAAATGATAAAAAAGGAGATACCTGACTATAAAGAAACCACGTTTTACACGTGCGGTCCCCCAAAGATGGTGGAGATAATGGAAAAGCTCGTCACGCAACTGGGCGTGCCAGAGACACAGCTGAAACGCGAGTACTTCACAGGCTACACGTAGAGCAGAGTTTGAAATCTGCAGAAGTAAAGGTTTAATGTAACTTCAGAGTAGATGCTTACGGTTTTGCTATGGTTAAAATAAGCGAACTCATCAAGTACAACGAGCGGGTAAGACACCGATACTTTCAATGCTTAACGAAGCTTTCCTGGGACGAGTTTACGAAGAACAGAGAGGCAAGTTTTCATTCAATCAGAAACATTTTCATCCACACTCTGAACGCTGTGGATTACTGGTTGAGTTTTTTGCAGAAAGAAGACTTCAAACTTCATCGAAAGTTCGATGAGTATGAGACATACCAAGACGTCAGAGAATACATGGAGTATGTTGAAAAACGGATGTCTAATTATTTGGGAACGCTATCTCCTTCGAAACTCAACGAAAACTACACAGCAACTGACGACAACGGCAAACCCTGTACGGTCACCTCTGAAGACATCTTGATTCACGTGTTCGAAGAAGAAATTCATCACAGAGGCGAACTCATAGCACTTCTTTGGCAGATTAACGTTGAGCCGCCCATTATGAGTTGGAAGAACCTGTGAAAGACCAGTTTTCTCGTGCATAGCTGTTTAAGGGTAGAATCTTCTTGTGGTTCTTGGAAACGGAATAGCGTCTATAATGTTTTCCAAGTCAAGCATCCAAACCAGTAACCTCTCCAGACCCATGCCGAAACCTACGTGCGGTACAGTGCCGTAACGACGAAGGTCCAAGTACCACTCGTAATCTTCAGCCTTCAAATCCATCTCTTCAATCCGTTTAATCAATGTGTCTTTATCGTCTTCTCTTGCGCCGCCTGTGGATATTTCGCCTATTCTCGGAACCAACATGTCCACTGACATTGCTATTTCGGGGCGGTCACTGTACGTTTTGCAGTAAAACGCTTTGATGGCAGTGGGGTAGTCGTAAACGAAGAATGGCTTACCGAACTCTTCCGCCAAGGTCTTCTCGTCCTCATAAGCGAGGTCACCGCCCCACTTCAGCTTCGAACCTTTCTTGCGGAGAACCTCAACTGCCTCAGCATACGTCATTCTCGGAAACGGCGTCTTAACCGAAGACAGCTTGGAGACGTCGACGCCTAACTCTTCAAGTTCGGGTTTGCATTTTTCAGCGGTTTGTTGGCAGATGTATGTCATAAGTTCCTCTTCAAATTTCATGAGGTCGTTCATGTCGGCGAAGGGCCATTCGCCTTCCATGTGCCAGTACTCCGTTAAATGCCGGATTGTGCGGCTTTTTTCCGCGCGGAACGACGGTGCGATGCAGTATACTTTCTCTAAGGAGTAGATGAGAATTTCTAGGTAAAGCTGGCTGCTCTGCGTTAGGTAGAGGTTTTGGTCGAAGTATTTCAAGCCGAAAAGGGTTGAGCCTCCCTCGACAGCGGCGGATATGAACATGGGTGGAGAAACCTCTGTAAAATCTTGGCTTCCGAAAAAGTCGCGGGTGAACTGTAAAACTTTGTCTCTGATCTTCATGACTAGGTTCATGCGGCGGCTGCGTAGCCAGAGGTGGCGTACGTCGCGGATGAACTGTTCGCTCTGATCCTTAGTTATGGGGAAAAGCTCAGCTAAGCCGATGACTTCTATGGTTTCAGCTGAGATTTCGTAGCCTCCTGGAGCGCGCTTGTCTGGTTTAGCTGTGCCCTCCAGCGTCAGGGAAGACTCGATTGTTAAGCGTTCCGCGTTGTTCCATGCGGGGCTGTCTTTTTTGACGGTGCACTGTATGAAACCTGTTGCGTCTCGAATTAACAGGAAAATTAGCGTTTTTCCTTCTCTTTTACGGTAAATCCACCCTCTGATGGTTACTTTCTCGTTTTCGTGGCAGCCGTCAAGAACCTCGCGAATCTTCACCAAAGCCATTACGCATCAACTTCTCTCTACTATTGTTTTCAAACCTAAATGCCTATCGATTAAGATTTTAAACTTCCTTAACTTCTGGCTCCGAAACCTTGAGTCCCACGAGCACCGCGAAGGGTAAAGCCGCGGCAGCCAGCAAGAGGAAAGGAATTTGAGGCGCCACAAACGCGTAGAGAAAACCAACTATTATCTGGAGAATACCTTGCACCAGGTACATGAAAAATTGGATACAGCCAGTAGCAGTGCCCCTTAGGTTTCTGGGAATCATGTCGCCTATCAGCACTTGATAGCTGTTCAGCTGTAGCATGTTGCCTAAGCCGTAAAAGAAGAAAGCCAGCAGAAGCATGGTGAAGTCGGCGTTAACTAAGAGAATCATGCCTGGAATGTACAGCAGGTAACCCAGTATTAGGAAGCGTTTCCTGCCGAAGGTGTCCATGCTGAATCCAGCTATGATTCCTGGAATAGCGATTGTTAGGTACATGAAAGCCATAACAAACGCCCACTGCGACTCAGTGATGTTCAGAACCGATGTGGCGTAAACAACAAAGTAGGTGTAGCAGCTAACTACTATGCCGTTTATGCTTGTGCTTGCTATAAACAGGTAGAACGCGGGTTTTGAAAGCTTCCGCCAGACAACTATGCTTTCCTTCACGGCTTTAGGGTACTCTCGGAGAGCCTCCACAATTTTAGGGCGACCGCCCGCGTCGTTAGGCGGTAAAGTCTCTTTTAGCTTCAGCCGTAACGTTGCAGTAGCGAAGTAAGCTATCATGACAATTGTGTAAGCTATGCGCATGCCCAAGTCGAAGTTAAACGTCAAAACCAAGTACTGAGCAATAAGTGGAGCCGGCAAAAGGGCGAGACTGGTGACAACCGACTGGAAACTGTATCCTGCACCCCTGTTTTCAGGCGGCAACGAGTCAATAACCATAGCCATCAAGGCTGGCCCGTAAATGGCGCATACACTCTGTATTATCATGCCTAGCATTATGAACGGCCAAGACGGCGCGATGATGAAGAAGAAAGCTCCGACTGCCAAGCCGTAAGTCATTGTGGATACTAGCCATCTTCGGCCGTGCTTATCCGCTAAGTAGCCGCCTGGGAACTGGACAAGCGCGATTGCAATGGATCCTGCGAAGCCGATTACGGATAGTAGAAACTCGTCGGCGCCTAAGCTCAGGTAGTAGAGACTGGCGTAAGTCTGCGGGATAGGCCCTGCAGAGTACATGATTACCCAGCTCAGGGTTAAAATTAAGAAGTTCCCTCTCAGCACGGCGGAGTCGCCACGGAAAACAGAAGAAAGCTTCATTATTCAAAAGCAATCTTGCAACCATTATTTATATTATGTTAGTAGTCATTAACTTTTCCCAGTATTAAAAATTCGAATTTTATATAGAAAGTCGGCTTAAGGTTGCGTTGGAAAATAAAACGTAAGTGATGAAACTAAATTCAGAGGATTTGGTGACTGAAATAGACAGAGTGAAGTTGTTTTGAAAAAGAAAATGACAAACATTTCCACTCTTTAATGACTGTTTAGTGTTTGCGTTTCTTGAAGTAGAACACGCGCGCAAGAAATGTACATACTTCTGAAAAAATTTTCTTCATATTTTCCCATGTTTAGTCTATTTCTCCGCTATGTAGTTTTAAATTTTTGTAGGAGTGATTATTGAGTGAAGCTAAGAAGGGCTATCAGCCTTGCGGTACTCCCTGCGTTACGCCCTGTTGTTTTGGTGAATAAACAACTCCTATTCCCGTACATATGCTTCCACCTATAGCCAAGATTAACCCTAAATTTCGATAAGGATAATTTCGAGAAACTTCATAGCCACGCCAGATAACTGGCTCATAGTATAAGTAGCCGACTACTCCCAACACTAAAATGATGATTCCGAAGGCAACTAATACACCATGCATTTCGTTTCAGCTTCTATTCCGAACTCTATTCAGTTCAACTCAGGTATAAATTTTTGCTCGATGAACTCTCAAAGAAACCGCGAGTAATTGTCAAATAACTTAGCAGACGAAAGTTTACATGAACCCCCTAACAGACTGAGACGTTACAGAATCAGAAATCCAATTATTAATAGAATGAAACCGACAGTTAGTGCTATTACCTTTTTCTTGAGCATCACGCCTTGCGTTTCTTCAGGAAGAGCAATAAGACTGCTAGTGAGATCACAACAATAATCAATAGTATGACTATTTCGACCTCAAAAGTTGGTGCTGTAGATGGTGTGGGTATAGGTGTTGGCAATGGGGTCTGTGTAGGCAAAGGCAAAAACGCTTCTGTCTTAATCAGGTAAATTTTACCCGTTCGGGGATTGCCCAATAAAGAGAGCCCAACACCCAGTCCCGCAAGTGCTCCATCTGACGTTTCAATCAGTGAAGACAACACAAGAGGAAAAGTACCATCACTACCAATATAGGTTAGGTTTTTTACCCATTGTGTGTTATTGTTTGAATCGGTTTTAACAATACCTCCAGATGTTATATTGGTAAACCTGCCAAATTCGGGAAGTCTTCCAGATTGCAGGAAAGCAAACCCACCATCACTTGTTTGAATGTTTGTTGAGACAATTCCCAAGTCGGGTACACTCGAATAATTTGCGACCCATTGTATGTTTCCTTGAAAATCCGTTTTAATGAGCGTAGGAGTGTGTTCGTATGACGAACCGATGCCGTAGGTAGACCAATATCCTGATATTTCGTATCCTTCATCATTTGTTTGAATTAGGGTCAACGCAGATAAGAAAGGGATAGTTTTATTCCATTGCATTTTCCCTGAGGAATCAACCTTGTAAAGGGTTGAAGGCTTGAAAGTATACTGGTAACCCCAAGCACGGTTCAAGAAAGCAAATCCGCCATCACTTGTTTGTATCAAATTGGTTACTGATTCTACACCAGTATTTCCTATGTATCCATATTCTCTTTGCCATTCAAGATCAGGAGCTGAAGTTGATGAGCTACCTGAGGTTTGAGATGAAACGTCTGTAAATAATCCAGTGCTAAGTAAGAGGCTCACAGCAAACGCGAGAATAAGCATCATTCCAATGTTTTTACTCAAATCTGTTCAGTGTAATAGCTATGGCTGTTTTAGTTGTAAAAGCGTTCTCGTAAAGATTTCTTGACACAAACTTTCTTGACTGCGCCCGCTCTATGTTTACCTATGCCTGTAGAGTATGAGTTAAAGTATAACACCTATGCTTTTAGTCGTTACAGACTTTCGCGTGCATGCTCTGGAACAGCTACATAATCCACCAGATTATTTATAATTGACAGTAAAGAAGCGTTTTCGCCAAGGTGAATCGTTGGTTGCTGCCCCGCAATTCTTAAATCGCCCTTGCTCCGAGACATATAGCCTGATTGCTGATGCCAGAGTCTTCAAAAGGCGACACCAAGCTCAGAGTTCTGAAGTTTTCAGCTGTTGCCATAACAAGCGTGGTAATAGTGGAAGTAGTCTTGGGCTTGCTTGTTGACAGTTTAGCAATTCTCAGCGACGGCTTACACGCATCGCTTGACGTTTTTTCAACAGTGATGCTTTTTGTTGCGACCCGAGCTGCACTTAAGCCTCCAGACGAAGAACACATGTACGGGCATGAAAAGTATGAAGCCATAGGCGGGTTGATAGGTGGAATAATCCTAGTAGGCGTTGCCATCTTGATTTTCTACGAAGCCGCAGTCCGACTTGCCAGCAACATCCAAGTTAATGAAGAGTTACAACTAGCAGGTTTCTTCGCCATCGGCTACACTTTATGCATAGACATCTTCAGGGTAACCATATTCAAAGGTGCAGGACACAGCCAGAGTACATCTTTCAAAGCAGGATTCTACGATGCCATCTCAGACCTCGGCTCAACACTCATAGCTCTTTTAGGTTTTGGATTGGCAATCATGGGATTTTACTACGGAGACTCAATAGCGTCGGTATTCCTCGGCTGTATGCTCGTCTTCTTAAGCATCAGATTGGCACGGGCTAGCATAATGGAGCTAAGCGACACGGCATCGAAAGACCTTGTTCAAAAAACCAGAGATACAGTGCTTACACATGACGGGGTTCGTGACTGCCGAGAACTTAAAGTTCGGAAGGTAGGCTCTAAAATCTTCGCTGAATGCTCAGTGCAGGTTTCACGTCTAATGAGCTTGGAAGAGGCTCACGGTTTAGCCTCAGACATTGAGGAGGACTTGGTGAAAACCTTTGGAAACGTTGAAGCTACAATCCACATCGAACCCGCCGAGGAAGAAACTAAAGTAGAGCAGCTTGTTGAGAAGCTGGCAACAGTCGAAAACGTGAAAGAAATACATGACATCGTAACCGTTTACGCACGCGGCAAACTCTACATAACCTTGCACGCGTACGTTGACCCCAATCTGTCAGTGGAAGAAGCTCACGAAATCGCTGAGAAAATCGAGAAAAAAATGCACGCGGAGATAAAGCAACTTGAAAACGTAACAGTACACGTTGAGCCGTACGGCGTTGAAAAGCATGCGACAGAGATAGACGAGAATGAACTGAAAGAAGTAATTGACAAGTTAGCGAAGAAAGTAAAAAACAGCCTACGGTTGAAGCGAACTGTGACTTACGCTGCTGACGGAAAAAGTTACATAAACATAGACTGCTGCTTCACGAAGCATGTCCCGTTAACGGAAGCTCATGAGATTGCATCCCAAGTGGAGAAGAAAATAGCCGAGTGTTTCACTGACTCCGTGGTTACAGTTCACATAGAACCAGAATGCGAATAAAAAAAGGAAAAAAGGGTTTGTTATTGTAGTTTTACTTCTGTTATCAGCGTCAGCGTGTCCAAGTTGTTGAGCAACACTTTCGCGTTGGATACCGTATAGAGGGTGTTATCGATGTATAGGGCTCTGTTCACTCGCAGATTGTAGTCGTACCCGTAGTATTGCGAGCTTGTCGTGTATTGGTGTGCTATGCCGCCTCTCAGCGTGAAGCCACTTGTGGTCACATTGAAAACGTATGCGCCTTGCCAGTAACCAGCTTTTAAGTAGGAGTCTTGGATTTCTGAATCATCGTCAGGGCTTACAACTCCGTAATTGTTTTGTGAAACTGGAATAACTAGCAGCTGTTTCTCCTTGTCGAACAGGAACGCCTTTGGCTCGTATAACGCTTGTGAATCCGTGTAGTCGCCTTCAACTGTGTACTTTGCGATTTCTGTGGGGTTGTTAACATCTGAGACGTCGAAAAGCGACAGTTTCACGTTGTTGTCTTCTTTGCCTAAGCCGATAACGTGGTTTTCATCGTAAAGATGCAGGTAACTTGAGTAGCCGGGTATTTTTAGTTCGCCTGCGACTTTGGGTTCATCGGGGTTGCTCATGTCCAGCACGAAGAACGGATCGACTTGCTTGAACGTGACGAGGTAGCATTTGTCACCCATGAACCTAGCTGAGTATATACGTTCGTCTTCGGCGAGGTTCTCCAGTTTACCGGTTATGTTCAGGTCCGCGTTTAGAACGTAAACGTTGTTCTGCTGCGTCGAGTCTATCTGCGAAGTAGTGGCTAACCGGAAGTATCCATTGTATTCGTCCATGGAGTACTGGTTAAGCACGTAGCCTTTCACGCTGCCTTTGGCTTCAAAATCCAATTCGCTACCGTTTACGCTTATTCTATGAATTGCCGTGTACTGTGTCTGTTCACCCCATGTTGTGTAAGCCACGTAAATGTTGTTTAGGGAAACGTACATGTTGCCGGTTCCGCCCATCATAACAGTCATGTTAGCTGGCTCTTGCGTGTCGTCTATTATGTTCAGTCCGATGAATGTGGTGAAAGTGAAGTAGCTATCCACCATGTCAGCGTAGTAAATGCGCGTCGGCTCAATCTGGGAGGCTTGTTCATCCTCGTAAACTTTGGGAAGCGTAACTTCCTCGTTGATGAGGTAGGCGGGTTGGCTTACCACAGCGTACACGTAGTCGCCAATCATTCTGGAGTTGAAGTAGCTGCCGGTTAACGTAAGGTTCCGTGCTAGCACAGGACTGGCTTTCTCAGAAACGTCGTAGACGCTCAAGAACGTGTTGACATCGCTGTTGTAGGAATCAAGCATTATTTCTTCAGACCGCACCCCAACCGCGTAAGCGTAAAATTGGTACTGGCTTCCGATAACCACAAGTTTGCTGCCGTCTTCACTAAGGAACAAACCTGCTACATACGTGTTGTTGCCGAGAGCAATCTTTGCGATTACACGCGAATCCTCAGGATCAGCATCTAGAATGTACACGTTGTTCTGACTTGATGAATAATAGTTATTGTTGGTTGCAACGTAAATGTACTCGCCATCTGTTTTCACTATATCCGCTTCGTCTACTCCTTCAACCTGAATATTGGTTGTTGAATATGATGTGCTAGAAGAGTCTTCTTGCGCGCCGCCTAGTGTGCTGTCTAGCGCGTTGGGGGCTTCACGTGTAGACCCGAAAAACTGGGAGTCGAGCCAACTGCCGCCATAAGAAGTGGAGCCGTCTTGGGTGTTTGCTGCTATGAAGTTCTTGAGGTCTTCGTATGATTTGAAGTTGTTCATTGGCGAAATATCCGACAAGGTGTCGGGCGTGAAAATCCCTGGTGTTGAACCGTAAACGTAGATTAAAGCAACTAGTACTATGGCTGAGAGCGTTGCTACTGTTCCGTAAATCCGAGTTTTCTTCTTGACTTCTTTCTGAACCATTGTTTTTCACCTGTTTATGTTTATGGCGGCGTTTGATATTATCCTAAGCAGTAGAACAGGTTGTTCCAGTTTTTAGAACGGCCGCATAGTCCACACGCGGTATGCTTCGTACCAGAATATGACGCAGACGATGGCTCCGAAAACTGCGATGAACAGGTTCTCGCGCATCAACAAGTCCTGTGCCAGAAAAAGCAGGTAAGCCACGTAGAAAACGGTGGAGAAAACTGCGTAGAAGAAGAATCTTGGAAACAAAAGTTTGCCAAGTTTCACGTAGTGGCGGAGCACACCGATTTTCACTTCGCCTACGAGAACGTAGTGTCCGCCTATTTCTTGTTTCTGAACCAAACCTAAGTCGCGTAGCTGTTCCAGATGATGGTGGGCCACGCTTGGGCTACTGAAGTGCAGGGCACGCTGGACCTCCCTTACGCTCATGGGGCTTCCTGTCTTCAAAAGGAACCAGTAAACTTTCCATGCTTTGCCTCGGAGCTCATACTCAAGTTTTGTTTCATCGTCCACCTTCAATAAGTAAGCCGCCTTGCAGATACTTAGTGCCAACAAAGAACTTATAAGTCCAATTATTAGAACGGATTGTTCCAATAATATCGTGGACTAAAAATAATCCCAAACCCAAATTTACTAACTTCCCAAGTCCACCGTACATTCTCTAAATCACAAACGTACGCAACACGCGCGCCCGCGCACATAAACCTGTTTCAGAACTTAACAGCTGCTTTTCGCTGTACAGAAAGCATTTGGGTTTTTAGTTGGCAACCCTAACTTTTTTAACTTAGTTTTGTTTAATTTTCGGTTCTCGGTTAATAGATACGAGGGGTTAATGCAAGAGAGTCGAGGCAGATTTGCAATCCAAACCAGCCGACGTAAATTATCCAGTTGACTTAATCCGCACCATTGCAATAGTGATGGTTATTCTTGTTCACGCCTCGTTCTTTCCTTATAGAATACCTGGTGAAATAACGCCTACTGTCATGGTGAATTGGTTCACATCCAACGTTTTCGGCGCCATCGGATATCTTGGCGTTCCCCTATTTGTGATGTTAAGTGGCGCACTTCTATTAAACCCCGCTAAAGCTGATGAACCAATGGAAGTGTTCTTCAAGAAAAGGTTTAACCGGATTGGGTTGCCGCTGATTTTTTGGACTTTGGTGTATTTTATTTGGAGCTTTAGCGTTTGGGAGAAGCCAGTTACGCTTTTAAACATTGGGCAGGGGTTGATTTCTGGTTCATATCCAATTTTGTGGTTTCTTTACTTACTTGTCGGACTGTACTTGATTACGCCGATTCTGCGCACCTTGGTGAAACATATCAACCGCAAAAAATTCAGATTTTTGCTCGCCACATGGTTTGTGGGCACTATTTCAGTTTCATTAGTCCATACATTTACCAATTTCAACTATGACCCTCTGATGTTTGTCATCACCGATTGGGTAGGATTTTTCCTCCTAGGCTTCTACCTAACGGAAACAAAAATACGTTCAACTATAGCGTATCTTGGCTTGATCTTAGGATTGATTGTGGCAATTGTAGGTGACTGGTTCATTACAGCATCCATGGGCGAACAATACGCGGGCTATTTCCATGGCTACTTAAGCTTCAACATGATAATCGCTTCAGCCGCCCTATTTCTGATCTTAATCAGAATCCCTCATAGCAGAATTAACATCGGTAACAACATCATCAACCGCCTGATTAAGTGGATTGAACAGAATACTTTGCCAATTTATTTGGTTCACATTATTGTTTTGGAGTCGCTTCATCTTGGGCTTTTAGGTTTTTCCTTTCCCTACACAAACAACCTCCTAGTGGATGTACCGTTAATTACTCTAGTCACTTTTGTGTTGACAGTCGCCATTGTTTATCCCTTAAAGAAAATACCCTTCGTAGCGAAACTAATCGGTTGACACTACCAAAACGGTAAGCCTTGGCATAGTGGAGTCGATAATTCGAGATTTTGATGGCAACAAGATTAAAATTTCAATCCCCAACCCAACACCCAAACGTTAGTTTTTGGTCTTTTTGAAGTTAAGTTGGTACAAAAAAAATTGCCAAACTCGTTTTCAAGCTTGCCTGGATTTAACAAGGCTCAACCAGCGCCGTACCCACACCCCAACCGGTGTTTTGTACTTCTCCAAGCTCATTTTCAAAAAGTGGCTACTTCTCGGCCTTTTCCTTTCTATCCTTAACTATAAGGCAGCCTTTGCTTCTGCCAAAGAAAGAACCACAGTCATCCAAGAATATCTTAATGGTTTCAGACTCAATTGCTTAAAACCCCCCTGCTAGTTGTTACGGGCGGGAATGCAAACGGCTATTTAAGAATCGACATTTCTTCAGTCGACTTTTGCTCCTCGCCTTCAACAAGTAAGTCCAGATGGTCTTCGTTTTCCGTAACGTTTTTTATGGTATCTGCCATGGCGCTATTTTTTCTTGCCTTCACGATAAGTAAACAACCAAACATAAATGAAGCGTTATGGGATATGCTGAAGCCTATTGAATCGAACAAAAACTTCAATCGTTTTTGTGTGAAGCACTTATGGTCAGTTTCTAGCATTTCCCCGCGGATTCTTGTCCAAATAGCTTCAATAAAAGCCCAACGAACTGAAGCATTTGGAGTAGTGATAACTAGTTCACCATTTGGACGAAGGATCCTTTCGAATTCCTTCAAGCTTTTCTCCGGTTTGTTCAAATGTTCAATGACTTCCGAACACACTATTGTGTCGAAACAATTATCCGAGAAAGGTAAGTATCGAGCATCTGCCCCACAAAAAGCAGCATACCCATACGACGACTGGCAGAAATTCAAGAAGTTTTTTCCAATGTCAACGCCAACTACATTCTTGCCTTTCTTTAGGAGCCTCTTCACAATGGTTCCAGAACCACATCCCACGTCCAAAACCCACTGCCCCTCAACTTTTTTTACAACTTCTCTATTTTTATGAGCATGCCAGAACCTTCTTGGCAGAAACCAAGACTTGCACGCTTTTTCGTATACATCACCTTGAATTGAATCATGGAAATCTTTCGAATTTGTTGTCGCAACTTCCCTCTTTTTGGTCTCTAGCCAGACCATCAACAAATCCCTGCCCATAGCGTATATCTGATGTAAACTATTAACACTCGAGCCTTTCTTGTAGGACCAAACAATTGGAATCTCCACGATCCTAAAACCTTTCTTGTGAGCTTTTACGATTAGATCCGCGTCAAAGGCAAATCCATCTACATGCAAATCATTTGACAAATCTTGAATAACTTCTCGCCTCACGGCTTTGAAACCACATTGTGTATCAAAGACTTCAATGTTGAATAATCTTCTAAATATCCAATTAAATGCCTTCCCTAAAAGCACCCTATGAAGTGGAGGTTTGAGCTTTATTACCGAACCCTCTAAATTCCTGGAGCCCAAAACAACATCTGAGTCTCTCAGCGCATTTACCAGATTTGGGATGTCACTCGGAGATACCGATAAATCCACATCAGTAATAACAATCGCTTCGCCTTCTGCAAATCTTATGCCATTTAAGATTCCGCCGCCCTTTCCTAACCTTTCGTGAAACGTTACAACCTTGACAGGGAAGAGTTTTGCCATTTCAACAGTTCTATCTGTACAACCATCTGCAGCAACAATAATTTCATAATCCTCAGGTACAGAAAGAGTTAATTGGCTCAGACAATCGTAAATCCTATTCTCTTCGTTATTTACAGGGATGACTATCGACACTTTCACCGTTCTAAAACTCCAAAAATCAAAGATTTCGCAACCACGGCAATGCCATACTCCTGTTTAATTCTTCCTGCTACGCTAGTTGGTACGAAAAGTTAAATATTGTTAGCTTCTGATACAGATTCGGAATTAGAATCAGAAGATAATAACATTGAAATCTAAGACCAAGCGACAGGAATTGTTAAAAAATCACGGGTAACCAATGGTTGTAACCTAAAAGAGACGTTGAGTGCTTGCTATGCAAAAGGGGTTTTACGATAGATTCGTATCGAAGTGGTCGGCATTTAATCGAGTTGAATTGTTTGACTTGTTCATTCTATTTGTTGTAAGTAAGATTTGTGTTTACGCTTTATCTCTGGGCTTGTTGTATTTATCTGGCGTTGAGCCTCGTTTTGATATGCTTTTCAATTGGGATGCTGGCTTCTACATGGGGATTGCGGAAAGTGGTTATTATTCACCAGCGTCATATGCGATGGCACCGCTTTTTCCCTTAACGATCCGTGGATTCGGCGAGTTATTCTCACAAAATTATCAAATCGCAGGAGTTTTCACAGCTAATCTTTTCTCTTTTTTGGAGCTTGTCCCAGCATACATGCTCTTCAAATACTATTCTAACAAACCAGGCTATCAAGCGGCATTGTGGCTGTTTTTTCCGCTTTACTTTGTTTGGGGACTAGTTCCATACACTGAGCATGTATTCTCTTTTTTTGTGCTATGTTCTTGGTGGTGTCTTAAGACTGACAAGAAAGGTTTTGCCATTGTCTTGGCGGCGCTGGCATGTTTGGTAAGGCAAACAGGAGTTATTTTGTTTATTCCGCTGTTTCTATATTTTGTCTTTAAAGAACAGAGTGTTTATGGGAAGATCCGTTATGCACTGGCTTCGCTTCTAGTTCCCATCAGCACTGCATCATGGAATGTAGTCGCAGGTTGGATCTCTGGTGACCCATTAGCTGTGGTTAATGCTCAACAGTATTTCGGTGCTTCTTTCGCTTTCGAGTACATTGCCAAGCTCGATTTTAAGACGCTGCTAGATTATTACTCAACATACACGTATTCCAATCATGTTGCCATGCCGTTTCTAATAGTTTTTATTGTTTTAGCGTGCTTTCTTTTAGTTCCAAAGATATACAAGCTGGACAAATATCTAGCGGTTTACACCTTTCTGAACCTTGCTTTGTTTCTAGTTTTCTTTCCGACGACTAGCACTTTGCGGTATCTGTCTGCTCTCTTTCCTTTGTTCTTAGTTGTTAATGTCAAGGTGAATCTGAAGCTGTACGTACCCGTTTGCATCGTAAGCTCTGCTTTGATGCTTTATAGTTTTATGCAAGTAGCTTTCATAGGGTAGCTTTTTGCAACCTTCTTTCGTATTTTCTTGATAAGGTCAAATGCTTTTCTATTTCAAAATTTGCCGCGGTCACCCCTTCTTTTATGCGTTTCAGCCTCTTCAATCTAATTCTTAGAGCAAACAACAAACGCAGTTAGCGCGGTGTGCAGTGACTGCCGTAACGGTTTAACTTTGGGAGAGTGCGCTGAAAAAATAAGGAGGGTGTGGATGAGAAAAGTGGGTTGCGGTGTTTTTAGTTTGTGCTTTTTCCTTTTGCCGTGTTGGAGGGGAGTCCAGCTGGCAAGTCTGGAAAGTTGGAGCTGATTTTCTGCTCTGCAACTGTTGCTGCTTCGTTCAGTATCTTAGCTGCGTCCTCGTTCACGGAGTTGAAGTTTAGATTTAAGCCAGAGCTTTGACCTACGTCGAACATCAATCCGCTCAGCATGTTGCCGATATCTCCGAGTTCGTTCTCAGCTTCAGGTAGAACACCGACAAGGCCTACGCTGACCGTGCGCAAAACGCCTATGGCGGGTCCCAGCGTAGTCACTATGTCTCCGAATTCGGTCACGGTTTCCAGCCTAAGTTTTACTTGGTCAAGCGCTAGCCGCGCGTTCATGACTACTTTTTCCATTTTGCGAACTTCAGCCAACTCATTAGCGTAAATGTTAGCGCGTGCGCTGTCATGCTTCTCGTAAGCGGCAACTATCTTTCCGAAAAGAGCCTTGTCTTTTTGGCTGAACCTTTCAGCGGTTTGGTCCAACCTTTGTATTTGCAAGCTCAAACGTTTTATGGCGTGGTTCATGCGTGGCTTCAGTGGTGGCGGTGGAGTAACTGCTCCGCGTACGGAGTCTATGAATGACGTTTCGTCTCTTCTGCTTTCCCATTTTTTTGCAAAACGTTCCGACATGTGAACATCCTCACAGGTAAAAGCGTGCAGAATGTACTTATGCATTTTTAACATGAGTGAAACATGCACGTATATACGTTGGGCTAGGTGGAGGGTACAAGCTACACTTTAACAGTGAACATTACGCTACCGAAGCAAGCGTAAATTAATTTAAACAAGATGTTATTTTCACCCTTAGCTGCTTCTCCAAAGATACATTTTCATCTTTTATCCTAAATTTATCAGAAAACGGTGTTTTCAGTTAAATGAGAACTAGTCGTAACAGTTAGATATGACAGAAACGCAATGGTTAAATGCGAACATTAATATTAACAAATAAAGGGTAATTCTAAGGGCTTAAAGAAGCGAGGATTGCTATTAGGGAGAGAAGAGAGTGGATGTGGAAGAGGAAGCCACGCAGATTCTAAACCGGTTGGGGCTTACCAGTTCACAAACAAAGGTTTACCTTACACTTCTTAAATTAGAGACGGCTACTGCAAAAACGATTTCGAATAACTCGAAAGTGGCGCGACAGGAAGTCTACCGCCTGCTGGTTGAACTTGAAAATAAGAGTTTGGTTGAAAGAATCATAGCTGTTCCAACAGAGTTTAAAGCAGTCCCAATAGAAAACGGCTTATCCTTCTTGATTGGAGAAAGAAAAAAAGAGCTTTCCGAAATACAGAAAGAAGCAAACAAGTTATCCCCGAAAATCAAAAGTTACTTGAAGCCAAAAGAGAACAAAGCAGGAGCCCTTCAAAGAGGAGGGTCTGAATTCGTTTTAATCCCTGAGAGCAAAGCACTTCTCCTCAGGATGGAAAAAGCAGTAGATGTTACTCAAAATAGTATAGAGGTTATTTACCCAAAGGAGGCGTTTCTGCAAGTCTTGTTTAACTTATCCGACAAGTTCAAGGAAGCCTTGGGGCGAGGCGTAAAGATTCGATGCCTCATCAACGAGCCTTTAGACTCAAATACTTGGTCAGCAACAGTGCAATCTATTGCGGAAAATCCCCTCTTTGAAATCAGAATTCTATCTGAAACTCCGAAGGAGAATTTCTGGATATACGACGAGAAAGAAGTGCTTGTCGCTACCTGCTCCGTACGCGATTACAAACAGTTTCCAGTTTTATGGACAACCTCTACGCCATTAATAGGAATATCCGAAAACTACTTCAATGCAATGTGGCAAAAAGCCGCCAAAGCCAAAAGCAAAAAATAAGAACCTTCAAACCGGCGCAGCGGCGTCAGGTTTATCAGAGAACCCCAATGACATAGGCCAACAAACCTACAACAAACAAATACAAAACCAGTTTCTTGATTTTTCTAGCGTTTTCCCGCGAAGGGTCTCGAAGCAGAAGAATAGAACACGCTACAAGCCCGATGTCCGTCACTAAAACCAGCGGGATAAACCAGACAGAAACCAAGTTCAGAAGCCACGTGAGAGGGGTTAATGCGACCGCCGAGACGAAAAACAGCGTGGCGACAACAGCGGCACTTTTCTCGCCGTAACGAACCGCCAGCGTCTTAATGCCTTCAGCTTCATCGCCCTTAACATCAACGATTCCTTTGGTGATTTCCCTGCCTGTGTTAGAAAGGAAAGCCATTAGCGTGAAAAGCAGAACACTCAAATGAACGGTGTTGAGGACGATTATGCTGCCGTAGATAAACGGGATGGCCACGCATATGCTGACAAGAAAGTTGCCCGGTAAACCACTTCGTTTTCCAACCGTAACGTACGTCACCACAACAACCCAAGAGATAGCCGCAACCACCAAACAGAGAACACTATTGAAATAAGCGAAAACGAAACCCGCCACTGAAAGAGCAAAAACGAAAGCCAAAGCTTCCCTTGCGCTTACAGTTCCGCTGGGAATGGGACGAGCCGGCTCGTTTATAGCATCAATCACCCGGTCGTAATAATCATTAATAGTCATTGATGCAGCGGTTAGCGTGAAACCGGTGAGGAAACCGTACAGAATGCCGAGCCAGTCAAAGCTGGAAAGTTGGGAATACGCCAGAACTGCGCCAACAAACACTGCGAAACCCATCATTGCACAGTTGATTGGTCGCATTAGCCGTATGAAACCGCTTACTTTCCCCATTGAATTCAAACCTTTGTTAGAGAAGCATTAGTTTTGACTAAGTTATAAAATATAACTTTAAAGCAGGAAAACTGAAGGCTTGCTGCCCTTGGCGCACAGTTTTTAAGACAGCGTGAAAACAGTATAGAAAAGGAAGGCGCCATGGGAGAAAAGAAAACTTTTGCATCCGCTTGTAAAGAGCAAGGGCGGAAAATCGTAAGAACATTATGGTTTATCCTAGGCACAATTTGCGTGGTGCTAGGCGCCATTGGCATCGTGCTGCCTCTTTTACCGACCACACCCCTTCTTTTGGCTGCCGCAGCTTGCTACTATAAAAGCTCTGAGAGGATGCACAGGTGGCTGCTGAACAACAAATGGTTCGGAGAGTACATACGCAATTATACAGAAGGCAAGGGATTACCAATGAAAACCAAGATAGCGGCGTTAAGCTTGTTATGGATAACGATAAGTTTTTCAACGGTTTTCATGTTACACCGCATCTTACCCTCACAGCTTGTTCTGCCAATGCAGCTGGCTATGGTAGCCGTCGCAGTTATAGTTAGCATACACATCGTAAAGCTACCAACTTTCAAAAACCAAAAAACGCGTTAAGAGAGAAGTATTGAAAAGGTTAATACGCTCCCAAAACGCATACTATGTAATCTTTATGGTGAAATATTTTGAGCCACACTTATGCTCCTTTGGTTGGCGATAACTACATTCCAGAAAGGTTAAGAGTGATAATTCCAGTTGGCGGAAAAGCCACGCGTCTTATGCCGCTTACAGCAGCAACAAGCAAAGCCGCGCTCAGACTTCTGAACAGACCGCTGGTTGAGTTTTCGTTGTTGTCTCTTGCGCGTCAAGGCATCCGCAACTTCATCTTCGGAGTGAAAGGCTACACGAACTACCGGGACCTCACCGACTATTTCGAGTCAGGTTACGGTTTTTCCGTGCGGTACGACATCAAACCGCGAATTCACATTAAGTATCAGCCTAACGTGGACGACCTAGGAAGCGCTGACTCTGCAAGAATAAACATGGAATACTACGCTGTCAACAATCCAGTCTTCGCGGTGCAAGGCGACAACGTTTTCGAAATCTGCGTGAAAGACCTCATGCAGTTTCACCGAGAAAAAGGTGCGTTGATGACTATAGTGCTCAGGGAAGTAGACAATGTTGAAGGGTTAGGAATCGCCGACATCGACAAGAACAACCGAATCAGACGTTTCGTCGAGAAACCCGCGCCGAAAGACGCACCCAGCAACCTCGCCAACACTGGCTTATACGTGCTTTCACCTGAAGTAAGAAAGGTCTTCAAGGAAAAAAGAGTCAAACAGATAACTAAGGAAAAACACAGGTTGGATTTCGGTTATGACTTCATACCGTACTTGACGGATTCAGGTCACCCAGTTTACGGTTACACGTTGAAGGGTAACTGGTTTGATGTTGGTACTCCCAAGAATTATCTGGAAGCCATGAAGAAACTGCTCCACGGGGGTTTCAGCATGCTGACGGATTTCGGCGGGAAAATCAGCGAAAAACAGCAAATTTGGGTTCAGGGAGAAAGCCATGATTCAGAACAGAGAAGACAAGCAATCATTCGTAAAATTAAGCGGGGGCGAATAGAAATTGAAGGCGACGTGCTCATCGGCAGGCACTGCCAAATAGACGATGGCGTGAGAATAGTGAACTCCTGCATAGACAACTTTACGAGAATCGGTAAAGGTGCCACCATAGAAAACTCGGCCATTTTGGATAGAGTTATAATCGGAGAAAAAGCTGAAGTGCGGGACAGTATAATCGGCAGGCATACAACAATTCTTTCAAGCGGTCGGAAACCAACCAATATAGACGCGGTTTCAGTTGTAGCCGACGACGTCACCATAGAAGAAGGATGCAGCCTTACAGAAACAAGAATCTACCCTCATCAGCGTGTGAAAGGAGAATTCAAACAGCAAATCCTGATGTCAAACTAGGCTTTAAACCACTTGAAAATCAAGTACTTCGGTTTTTCCGCTTCCAGATCTGGCACGGCGACTATGAAGCGTTTCCGCACGGTCGTCGCCAGCCGCCCAGCCTTCACTATTTCTGTGGCTGAGATGTCAGAGCCTTCTTTTTTCACGGAAACCATGTAGGGTGCGTGTTCAACGCCTGGACCGTACTTGTAGACGGCGAAGTCGCAGCCGAACTTTATGCCGGGCGTTACAATTAAGCCGCTGTCCCGCAGGTCTTGGTAAACCGTGTATTTCTCGTCGAACTCGTCGTATAGTTGTCTGGCTTTTTGTCGTAGCTTTTTTAGTCCGACTTTGCGTTTTTCTGCTCCTTCGTAAATTGTTATTCTGCCTTGTTCAACCAGGTATAAGCCTTCCATTAAATCTAGGAGCAACGGGACTTTGAACTCGGGGATTTTCGGTTTTGGAATTCCGAGGGGTTTGCCGTAAAAGCCTGTTTTGTAGAGTTGTGAGCCTTCTTCGGGGTTCCAGACTACTAGAAAGTTTTCTATTAGTTCGACTTTGGTTTTAGCCATTGATGGTTTCGCGCTCAGGGTTACATTATGAACGAGAGTACGCGGACGGTGTCAGCTGCGTCTTCAGCTTTGTCAGCTGAGTTTTCTAGAAGCTGAAGTATGTCTCGTAGAAGCATCAGTACGGGGATGTCAATTTTGCTGCTGAGAACTTTTATGGATAACTCGCGGTAGAGGTCGTCCACGGTTCTTTCCGCGATTTCAACGTCCTTGGCTTTCTCCAAGGTTTTGGCTGACCCATAGCTTAGAACCATCATTGTTTCTCTTAGCTTAAGCACCGCTTCGAATACTGCTTCGGAAAGCTTCAGGAGGTCCTTTCTTATGTCGTCTGGCACCTTCCAGTTATGCTCGATTATTTCGATAAGGTAGTAGGCGATGCCTTCGGAGAAATCCGCGATTTCACTTGACAAGTTTGTGAACCTCAAAAAGTCTTCTCTGCTGATTAGGATAGCGCCTATTTCAGCTAGTTCCTGCGAAACCATGCGCCTAGCCTTGAGGACTTCTTCTTCGCCTTGCCTGATTTCGATGAAAAGTTTTCTTGCTTGTTCTTTATCACCTGTTGAAAACTGCTCAACGAGTTGAGGGATTTTTCTGGTGACGTCTACGACCTTGCGCAGGTTGTCTTGGCATGCTGTTAATGCTCTGCGTTTTACGCGTTGTTCTGTTTCCGCTGGAAGTACCATTGTTTCTCTCCACTCTCATTTAATCTCTAATCTTTTCAACATTTAGTAGTGCAAGTGTATTATAAAAGCTAACGATTTAAACCGGTAATTAAGTCCCTAAATCTTCAAAGTTTAATTTTCCTTGGAAATACTTGTGTAATAGCTCAGGCAAACTTTTGATCGGGGCTCTGACTTGCCGCCATGAGTCACGGTCGCGGATGGTTACTGAGTTGTCGTTCAACGTATCGTAGTCTACTGTTATACCCAGTGGGACTCCTGCTTCGTCGGCTCGGGCGTATCTTCTGCCTATGGAACCTGTTTCATCAAGTTCAGCCGTGAAGCCTTCATGTAAGAGCTGCTGGTGGACTTCCCGTGCTTTCTCGTCTATACCGTCCTTGCTTACCAGCGGGTAAACGCCAAGCTGAATGGGCGCGATGGCTCTGGGGAAACTCATTACGACACGGTCGCCTTTCACGTTGTAAGCGTACTCCAGTGCCACGTAGAAGAGGCGGTCGGAGCCGAAGCTGGGTTCAACAACATGCGGGATGAAGCGTTTGCCGCGTACAACAGTTTTTTCATGGTTTACTTCCACGTGTTCTGGCAGAACCTTGTAGTTTTCAGCCATGTAGTAGCCATCTTTTTTGAGTGAGACGGCAACTTCTTCCGGAGGGACTTTTGAAAGTAGCTCTGCAACCTTTTTGGCTTCGCCTTTGAACGCGGGACCAAGCTTTGCCTTCACGGGCTTCACTATAAGCTGTTCCTGCTCTACGGGCTCTGGATATTCTTTGAAGACACGGAGGTCTGCGCCGCTGGCTTTCGTGTGGCATTCTAAGTCGTAGTCTGTGCGGTACGCGTGTCCTGAAACTTCAATCCAGCCCCAGCGGTCAACGTAGACTTCTTGGTCGAAGCATTGCGTGGCGTAGTGGGCTTTTTCCCAAGGGAGCTTTTCGATGAAACGCTGGTTTTCCGCGGGCACACCGATTTCAGTTAAGAGCTTCTTCGCCATTGCCATGAAGAAAGCTTGCCACTCAGAGCGGATTATCTGCTTTGCAACAGCGTCTTTAACTGTAACTTCGACAATTTTTTCGCTGCAAGCCTGCCTTTCCGGGGCGAGGTATATCCGCAACGTTTCGTTTTCCACATCTTTCAACAGGTAGCAATTCGGCTCTTCAGGGTCAAAGAAGAACTCCAAGTCAGCTATGGTGAATTCGCGGAGGCGGATTAAGCCTTGTCTTGGAGAGATTTCGTTTCGTAGGGCGTGGCCTATTTGGATGACGCCGAAGGGGAGTTTTTCGCGTGCCATTGCGTAGAGACGGTTGAACTCGACGAATATGCCTTGTGCAGCTTCGGGTCTGCCGTAGCCCGTAGCGTTCGAGTAGGGTCCTATGGTGGTTTGAAACATGGTTAAGAACCGCTGGGGCGGTTTGAAGCCGCAGCCACATTCAGGGCACATGATGCCGTGCGCCTCGAGGGCTTTCTGGATTTGTTCCAGACTCATTTTTTCGGTTTCTACGCAGCTTTGTTTGGTATATTCTTCGAGCAGGTGGTCTGCGCGGAACCGCTTGTTGCATTCGACGCATTCGACCATGGGTTCTTTGAAGTGGTTAACGTGTCCTGACGCTTCGAAGACTTTGCCGGGTGTGATTATGGATGATTCTATTTCGAGGATGCCGAGTTTAGTGACGAAGAGTTCGCGGAGCTTGGCTTCGATGTTCTGTTTCAGCTTGGCTCCTAAGGGACCGTAGGTTACGAAGCCGCTTACGCCGCCGTAAATCTCGTAGGACTGCCAGAAGAAGCCTCTTCGCCGGGCTAACTCGTTAATCGCAGTGAACTTATCACATTTTGCTTCGTTGTTCAATTTTACCAACCTTTAGGTAAGTGCCGAGTCGAGATTAAAATGTTGCCTTGAGAGCCTGCTTGTTTTTATTTTGGAAATATTGCTTTGGTGCTTATCGGATGTACCTGACGTTTAGGTTTGGAACCATGGCGACGCCGGGCTTCGCCAGTAATTCTATGAACCTGAAGCCTTTGAAGGGATGGAACATGTTTGCAGAGGCGCAGCTTCGCAGTATCCACACGGTGTCGAGCCCCATTTCGGTTCCTGCGCAGGCGAGAACGCGTTTTCCTTCTGGGATTGCGCCAGCGTCTGTTGCCATTAAAACGCTTTCCAAGCAAACCAGCGTGCCCGTTGAGATTAGCTCCAGCGTTTTCGCAATGACATCAAGAGCCGTGGTTTTGTGCAGGTGCAGCCTCATGGAAAATGTCGGTCCGAAGAGCGGGATGGTTCCACGCACGATTTCAACGCCAAGCGCGTTCAGCTTTACCCTGTTTTCTTCGGTGACGTTCATCGGGACTCGTTCAAGTCCTTTCTTCAGCCACTCGTCCCGCCTAGCTGCAAGTTCAGGAATTTCCTCAAACAAGCCGCCTTTCATCTCGTTCACTTGCCAGTACATGCCCTGCGGACAAGTGACACAAACTATTTTCTGGTTCTTCACTTTTTCAGCAACTTTTAAGGCGCTATCGCCAGTGACAGACGCTACAACCACGCAATCCACCCGTGAAGAAGCAGCTTCGCAAATCTCCACCACTTCACTTGTGTTTGCAGGTCCAGGTTGCTCAAAAACTTTCAAGCACTTCGCCCCCTCAGAACCTCACTGTCCAATTCAATTCAACTCGGTTTTTAGGTTAGTGACTCATCGAAATTAAAAGATTGCCATAACACCTCACTGAATAAAGCACGACAAACTATCATATTTGAAGCCTAATAGGACCCTAATAGAAATACAATGCAGAAACTATAGAGGGGTCTACCCGCCTTGACGGTTTTCCACGCCAATAGCATGTAGAAGAGAGAGGGAAGGGGCAACCTGCGCAAGCGCCTTTATGAAAGGGAGTAGCCTTTCCACGCAATAGCGTTTCTAGAAACGTGAATGGTCAGCACAGTAGCTTAGCAAAAATTGCGTTTTCGGTTTTGGATATAGCGGGAATTATGTTTAAAACATTAATTAGGTTCGCAGATGTAACTTTTTTGGGGGCCTGCAATGCGTTTTAAGTGTTGGAAGCCAGGTGTCCTGCTCGTCAGCATTTTGCTGCTGGTTTTAGTTACACCAAGCTCTTTCGCAGGCAACTATGACATCACTTACAATTCTCAAGTTCAGTTTGGACTTGTCAGTCACGAACTGTATGTTTCTGTGCCTTCTTCGCTCTACGAGTATTATCAGGGCAAAAACCCTACGCTTGCTGACGACAACGAGTATGCAACGCTTGTAACGCCTGAAGCTGTTAAACCCATTGCAGATAGCATCCGAAACCTTACGCTAGACAGCCCTCGCAGTGACGAGACATTCGCCAATGCCGTATTAACGCTTGTTCACCAAATTCCATACGCTGATTGCGACATCATGTACCCCGTTGAAACCCTCATAGAAAACTATGGAAAATGCGACACTTTATCACTTCTTGCAGCCTCAATCATGAAGGCTGGAGGATTAGATGTTGTCTTACTTTACTTCAAAGATGTACACCACATCAACGTTGGAGTTTACCTGCCTTACGAGCCACATACCACATGGTGGTGGCTGCCAGCAACAGGCTACGAGTTCGACGCCAAGAAATACTGGATAGCTGAGTGCACTCCCGCAATGGAGTGGAAAGTGGGGGATATACCACCCCTCCTAGAAGGCGAACAACCTGCGATTATTTCACTTGAAAACAGCGAGAAAACGTCGCCGGCGTACGTCTCGTCAAAACTGGGCAGTCCACTTAACTCATCTTCAATATCCATAGATTTATCTGCCGAACCCACAAGCATCAACAGTCAAGAGCGAATACTTACAGTCTCAGGGTCGCTGTCACCTGCGTACCCAAACGAAACAATCGCCGTGTACTTCAGCCAAGACGGAATCTCCTACAACGCAGGCAGAACAGCAACAGACACTTTGGGAAACTACTCTTACAGCTGGATTCTTAACTCAACAGGCACATATTACATCCGAACAAGCTGGAGTGGCAATGAAAACCACACAGGAGCAGACAGCGAAATACTAACGGTTTTCATCGGGTTCCCCAATTCTATAATTCAGTTTGAGACCCCCACCTTTTACTACATGTACGGTCGCGGCTACATTTCCAGATATGAACTTCGGGTTAGGCAAGGCGTTGAAGACTTCCTCGACATCCAAATGTCAGGAACAGGAATTTTGCTAACAAGCGAATTCAGTATAATGAAAAGCGGGCAGATAACAGTAATTCCAATGGAAGGAGTTACAAGAGAAGTCTTGGAGGGTATAAGAATACCGAGAGGGTTCCAACCGTTAAGGCTACCAGACGATATTGAGGAGACAACAAATAACCAGTTTGGTTTCATACTTGAAAATAGTGGCAACAACAATTACAGCTTAAACGTCAAAAGCGTGGACAATTACGAAGCAACTAAAATGAAAACATCTGGCGGAAACGGAACGGCTTTCATGAACGCATCTTCGTGCATAGAAGAAAACGTGTGGTATAAGGTCGTGGCAAAAATATCTGAAGACGAAGTGACCGCCGAAGTACAGGACACTAACGGCACAGTTATAGAAAAAATAGCAACCACAAACAATGCAGTAAACGTTAGTAAACTAGTGATATTGCTTACGAACAACACTGACCGAGCAGTAGCTTTCAAAAACTTGAACGTTGAAATCCTTAATCAGCAAGTGCAACCCGTTGAGGATGAAGAAATAGCAACAAATTGGTTCGAGCTGTTCGCCACATATGGTACATTCATAATTCTTATAGCTACAATTTTTGCAGTTGCAGTCTACGTGAAGAAAAGAAGGCAAGTTTAGAAAATCCTTGTTCATCAATAACGTTGTGCATGTAGGTATTCATGGAAAACGTATCTTTTTCAGAGGAGTCCACATAGAAGATTTTTTATCAGTTACCTGCTATAGTTATTTTGATTTACTATGAAGACTTACATGTGTTTAAGCTGTAAGGCTGGAGCTTACAACAAGGTTCTACAGGGCCTAATGAAATTGGACATACCCAGAGGAGACATATTCCTGCTTTTCGGTCCCATCGATATACTTGTCCAGTTTACAGAACTCAAAGATTTAGATGATTTTTCAGAAAAATGGTTTACACCAATAAGGATGAATTGCTGCGGAGAGAAGCTTGTCACCAAAACAATGACGTTTGTAGTGGTGAACGAGGGAACCTTATATGAGGAAGAACCCTTCGCCTTCACGTTCTTGAATGTTCAACCGCAGCAGTTAGAAAACGCTCAAAAAGCACTTATGAACGTGCCAGAAGTTATTTCAGCGGATGTAGTATTTGGACCTTACGACATAATTAGTCCGCTTCGCGCAAAAAACCAGATAGACCTAGAACGAGTAATTTCACAAATTCACGAAAAAGTCCCTGGAATCGAAGGAGCAGCTACAACAATAGTAGCTATGATCCGTATTTAACCAGCACCCGCTTAAAAGCAGGGTAACGCCTTCTTAGAAGTAGATTTTCAGAAAGTATAGGGTGTTAATGTGATATGGGGAAAATAGGAAAAGGCTGTTTACTTATGAATAGGTATGTCTAGAGCTTTTGCCAAAGCTTCACAGCGCTGCCTCAATTCTGGAATCTCGTATTTCAGGTTCTCTACCCGGTGCCGTTTAACTTCGATTTCATCGATTATTTTCTGCCTTAAGTTTTGTTCCATAGTTACCAGTTGAGATTTCTCAGCTACTAGGGTTCGCTCTTCGCCGCCCAATGCTTCAAGCATGGATAGCATGTCACTTTCTGCGGTTTCTAATGGTTCTGGAGTGGTCGGTGCGCTTATCTCTTGACTTGGTTCTGTTGTAGATGGTGCCTCTACATTCGCGATTGGTTCTGTAGCGTTTTGTTCCCCATTATTTTGTTCTTCTGGTTTTTTGAATCTGTCAAACATTAGTTACACCTCGATACTGTCAAATGTAGTAATAAATAATATAATCTGTATTCCCTAAACCGATATATCTCAAAAAAAGGAACCACACAACAAAAAGGAAAAACCCAAAAACCACCAGCCCATATACCACCAACCATCTCCCAGTAAAACCACGGTGAACATGTTGAAAACGAAAAAACGATACAGACGCGGCTACCCCGTCGCAATCCTCGCAGGACTAGAAGAAGACACCGCAACCTTATGGAAAATCTTCAGCAACGTCGCTAAACCCGACAAAACACTCCACATCAACAGAGCAAGAAACAACCCAAAAGACCTCTACAACTTCCATGAATCTATCATCAATGCATTAAGACCCACCCTAAAAGAAGGAGTTCGAAGTATAGTACTTGCATCTCCCGCAAGAACAAACCATCACCAAGAACTCATCAACCACGTCTACGAACATCATAAGTGGCTCACTCATGGACCAAACAAAGCCGCGTTCTCCAAGATCACAGGATCCGCAACCACACCGTCACAAGTTGCCGCGTTGACAAGAACACCCGCTTTCCGCCAGATAATCAGCGAAACCACCGAGGAAGAAACAGAAAAACTCATAGAAATCCTGGAAAAACGCATCAATGCCGCCGACAACAACAATCTCGTGCTATTTTCACTTGAAGAAGCAGAAAAACTCATCCTTAAACGGCAGAAGCCAAACGAATCCAAACCTGAATACCTCATGCTCACAAATAAGTACCTCGCGGAAAACCGCCAAAAAAACAGGCTGCACAGGCTAATGCAGATTGCCGCAAACAAAAAAGTCAAAACACGAATAATAAACGCTGAATCACCCGCAGGCAAACGCCTCACACAACTCGGCGGCTTCATATGCCTAGCACAACTTGAGTAAACACCGCACTTGCGTGTCTCACAGGATTCTCCACCAACTTATTTATGGCACCGCACCCACTTTGAAAGCTAAACGGTGGAACAGAAGTGGCAAAAAAAGAGGATGCGCAACCAGCTAAAACGGTTAGGGCACCTTGCGGCTGCGAGTACCAAGACAAAGGCTGGCTGTTAACCCGAGTTAAAGAGTGCGATTACCACAAGCGAAAACGAACAACAAAGCGCCCGTACAGACCCAAAGCCGAATGCGTCCGGCCATAGAATCCTGAGCGTTTTGGTTATTCTTTGGAAAAATTGTTTGGTCGGGAGAGCAGGATTCGAACCTGCGACAGCTCGGTGTCTGTGGCCTGTGCAGGCTAGAATGAAGCCCACCGTGGGTAGACCTCTACAGCTTCTCCGCCAGCTAAGCCGAGTTAGCCAGCTCGAGAGCTCTGCCAGGCTGAGCTACCTCCCGACAAAAACCATTAGGATAAGACTAAAAGATTTATGTGTTTTGGAAGTTAAGATATGTTTTAAGTCTGTAAACGCCTTTAGAGCGTCTGCAGATAATCAAAGCAATGGAGTGTTTGCTGGTTGAAAACTATCGGTGTTGTAACTCCTGGTGGAGATGCGCCGGGAATGAACGCGGCCATTCGTGCCGTTACGCGGATTGCGCACTCGAAAGGGCGGCAAGTTTTGGGGTTTGAAAGAGGCTGGGATGGATTGTTGACTAACAGTTTTAAACGGTTGACTCCGCGTTCGGTAGGTGGTATCATACAGTTGGGCGGCACCATACTTCACACGCTGCGCTGCCCCGCATTCGAAAAGGAAGAGGGCGTGAAAAAGGCTGCTGAAACCCTGTCGCTGAACAACGTTGACGGCTTAGTGGTTATAGGCGGTGACGGCTCGTTCAGGGGCGCTTCAGACCTAAGCAGAATGAGTGAAACGGTGATTGTGGGAATACCCGCTACAATAGATAACGACGTTTTTGGCACTGATGAAACGATAGGCTTCGACACGGCGGTAAACACTGCAGTAACGGAAATCGACAAGATAAGAGACACGGCGCTTTCTCATGAGCGGCTCTTCATCGTTGAAGTCATGGGTCGAAAAAGAGGTTTCATAGCGTTGGAAGTAGGAATCAGTGTCGGCGCAGAAGTCATTCTTGTCCCTGAACACGAATGCAAAATGAACCAAATCATTGAAGTGTTGAAAGAAAACAAGAGGAAGGGAAAAAGAGCAGGAATAATAGTTGCCGCGGAAGGCATCGGCGACACCTCAACGCTTGCCAAAAAGCTCCAGAAACAGACTGGCTCAGAAGTGAGGTTATCAATTCTGGGGTACGCTCAACGAGGCGGAAGCCCTACGGCTCGCAGTCGCCTCTTAGCGGGCCTTTTCGCTGAAAAAGCCGTGGAACTGTTATGCCAAGAGCAAGGAAACAAGGTGGTTGGCCTGCAGAACGGTGCAGTCGCAAACATCGACATTGAACAATCATGTAAAAATCAGAAGCCGCTTGATTTGAACTTGCTTAATCTGGCTGAAATGCTAGCGATATAAAAGCTACCTTTGCATCTTGACGTCTCCATGCCACATTAACCTGAAATAGCGTATCTTCAAGATGTCTGTTATAAAGAAACTAAGCAGTGCGTAGCCCCACACAAGACCAGCTAGTCCCCATCCAAGAGGCGCCATGAAGACTCCGAAGACCGCTATCAACGTGCCGAAAAATTGGGTGCCTTCGGCGGTGAAGAAAAGAATCTTTGCGGGGAGTGGACGCTTCCAGAAATGATGCACACCCGTCCGTGCAAGGTAGATTGTCATGTGCCCGCCAACCGTCATCTTAAGAAACATAAGTGTCTGGAGAGTAGCCGCGTCTAGATTCAACACTTGTAACCCTATCAGGTACAGGAAGAAACTTGCGAACACACCTGTCACACCTAACAGGGAAGCCACCACCAGCACGTCACGCATATTCCACCGGACAGGTTTTTCCTGAATTTTCACGTTATCGTAAGCAATCATCATGATTGGAACGTCGTTAAGCAGAGCCAAGATGACAATCATCACCGCTGTCAAGGGATAAAAGTTGAAGATGATAATCGACAGAGTCAAGAAAATCAACACCCGAATAGTCTCGGCGATGCGGTAAATGGAGTAGTTGTTCATGCGCTGAAAAATCCTGCGGCTTTCCTTTATGGCATCGATTATAACCGAAAGCCCAGGCTTAGTAAGCACCACATCTGCGGCTGATTTTGCAGCGTCAGTGGCGCCCGCCACCGCTATTCCAGCATCCGCTTTCTTCAACGCTGGGGCGTCGTTAACGCCGTCGCCTGTCATGCCGACGATGTGGCCTTTTTCCTGTAGCAAATGCACAATCCGGTATTTGTGCTCAGGAAACACTTGAGCGAAACCGTCCGCGTTCTCAATAAGACCGCTTGATTCGCTGTCTGTTTTATCAACAAACGAAGAAGCTGGTAAAATGTTAGTGCCAAGGTTCACTTCGCGAGAGACCTCTTTGGCTATCGCAACGTGGTCGCCCGTGACCATTTTTACGTTGACGCCCATTTTCTGCGCGGTTTTTATTGTTTCCGTCGAATCGTCTCTAGGTGGGTCATAAATTCCGAGCAAACCAACGTATTGCCATTTGCCAGCTGCATCGGTTTTGGCTACACCTAAAGCACGGTATCCCTTGCCTGCGAAAGTGTCCACGATTTCGTTGGTTCTGTTTTCTATTTCGCCTTTGTTTGAAACAAGATCGAGGACTATCTGCGGCGCCCCCTTCAAAACTTTAAACTGCTTGCCCCCAGTGCTCTTTATGCTTGCCTCCGCCTTTTTTGAAATTGGATCAAATGGTTTGAAGTCAACTACTTCGTAGCTGCCAAGGTCGTTGGCAACTGCCTGCATGGTCTTGGCTTTGGTTATAATTGCATCATCAATGGGGTCATGATTTTCCCCTCTAGAAGCTAATGTCCCCCACAACAAGACATCGCTGGTTTCAAATTTTCCGAAGCTGTGTGCTTCCGCAATGGCGAGTTCATTTTTGGTTATGGTGCCTGTTTTGTCTGAACATAACACGTCCACGCCCGCCATTTCCTCAATTGACACCAACTTGCTCACGATGGCTTCTTTTTTGGCGAGCGCGATAGCTCCAATCGCCATGGTAACGGTCAACACTGCGGGCAGGGCTACAGGTATCGCCGCCACTATCAAGACCAGCGCGAACTGTAGGATTTCAAGAATAGGAACCTGTCGGAAGAGCGCCACGATAAATATTGTGGAAACCATTATGGCTGCAAGAGCAATCAAGTAGTCACCTATTTTTATAACGGCTTTCTGGAAGTGGCTGCCAGTTTTGGCTTCTTCCACAAGCTTAGTGGTTTTGCCGAAGTAGCTGCTGATTCCAGTTGCCACCACGTAGGCGTTCATTTCGCCTTGCCGGACTATGGACCCTGAATAAGCAATATCAGAAACGTGTTTTTCCGCGGGCAGTGATTCACCTGTCAAAGCGGACTCGTCTAAAAGCAGGTAGTCACCTTGCATGAGTTTAACATCTGCTGGAACAACGTCGCCTAAGCGCACCCGCACTACATCTGCTGGTACCAGTTCTTTTGCAGGTATCTCAAGCCATTTGCCGTCTCTGAGCACACGGGCTTTTGGCGCAAGTCTCTTCTTTAAGAGTTCTATAGCGTTGTCGGCTTTGTGTTCTTGCCAGAATCCAACAACCGCGTTCACTATCAGCAACGTAAAGATTATTGCAAAGTCTTCCCAGTGCTGGATGACTACGGATAAAACAGCGGCAGCCTCGATCATCCAAGGAATAGGCCCCCAGAAATAGCCCAAAAACTTGCGGATGGGGCTGACTTTCTTTTCAGGAATTTCGTTAGAACCGTACTGCTGACGTTTTTTCTCTACTTCTTCGGAAGAGAGCCCTGTCTTGGCATATGCATCGAATTGTGTCTTGTCTATAGAAGACTCTTTTGGTTTTTCAGGAGTCACTCATGAAGCCTTCTATTCCAGCAACCGAGCAGGCATAATCGTTCTCTTTGATTTTTCTTTCCTTCTTCTCTCAAGGGTTCTTATTTTTTTAAATGATTGATTCGTAGATTTTGAGTGTTTCTTCAGCAACTTTTCTCCATGTGAAGTATTCAAGTACTCTTTTGCGTCCGTTCTCTCCCCAGTTTCTCGCTTTTTCAGGGTTTTTAAGCGTCTCTTTTATTCCCCAAGCTATGTCCGCGGGGTCTTCGCCGTTGATGTGCACGCCGTTCTGGTCTGGACCAGAGCTTATTACTTGTTCTTTGAAACCTACTACGCCCCGTGCGCCTACGATTACTGGTTTTTCCATAGCCATAGCTTCTAAGCTGACTATGCCGAAGGGTTCGTAGACGGAAGGGAAAATGCACACATCTGAAGCAGCGTAATGCAGAATCCTTTCGTCCTCGGGAATGAAATCGAAACGGTAGACTATATTGTCTTTCACGCCGAGTCTTTCAGCCGTTTGCACAATGTCTGCTTGTTCTTCGCCTTTACCTAAAATCACGAGTTTAGTTTTTGGATATTCCCGTATAACGCTGGGCATTGCTTGCAGCAAGTTTCTGACGCCTTTCACCCAAGTGAGTCTTCCCACGAAAAGAAGCATGTTCCAGTCCTTAGGCACCTTGTATAATTCTCGAATCTTCGCCGCGTCTTTTTGTTGAACTTTGTGCGGGTCGTAGCGGTCAGGGTCCACGCCGTTCCAAACCACGCTGATTTTTGACTGCGGCCACCCGTGCCTTATCAGGTCCTGCTGCATTGCGTAGCTGACAGTTATTATTTTGTTCGCGCCGTGAGCCATGGCGCCCTCCAAGTGTGACACCACCTCGGATCCGTGGCCTCCGCTTCTGCCCCATTCAGTGCTGTGAGTGTGGAAGACCACGGAAATCTTTGATTCGTTCTTGATGACTAGGCCTGCAACGCTGCTTAGCCAGTCGTGAACGCAGACGACGTCGAAATTGTAATTTTCTTTTTTTATCAGTCTATTAAGAAATTTTGTTGCGCTTAGAATGTTGTAGATGAAAATGTCGTTGAAAAGTTTGATGTTTGTACCCCACTTCTTCAGGTCGTCAACTACGAAGAACGGGAAAATGTTGCTTGCGTCTGCGATTAGAGGTCGATGAACCTCTACGCCCCGCAGGATTTCTCTGGTTTTCAGGTTGCCGCCGTTAAGCGTGAAAACGGAAACGTCGTGACCTATATCGACGAATTCGTGTGCCAAGTATTCTGCGTAGGTTCCTAAACCGCCGACAAGCCTAGGGGGATATTCCCAAACAAAAAAACCAACTCGCAAAACTTACACCTCAGATACGCCTTTTACTTAAGTTTCTCGACCTTATTTATAGCTTACCGAAATAGCCATGAAAGGGGATTGGAAAAGCCTTTGATTTGTAAAATTGGCTTAGGGGGGATACCTTTTTTGTTTTGAGGGTTATAGCCAGTTTCTTGAGTTCATCACAGTCTTCCCGGCGACTTTCAAGCTTAACGCGTCTTCGTAGGGGCACATTTCAACGCATCTCGCGCACAGCATGCATCTCGATTCTGTTACGTCTCCGCCTTTTTTCTCGTATACTTGTGTGGCTTGGGTTGGGCAAACGCGTTTGCATACTCCGCATTTGGTGCATTTTTGTTCGTCTTTGTGTAGGCGGGTGAGGGCGATTTGTTTGAACGGGGTGAATGTGCTGAATAGGGCAGTTAGTCCGCCTAGAGGGCAGATTCTGCACCAGAAACGTCTGTACGCGAGAGATACAGTTGTAATCGCAATCAGGATTGCTAGGTTTATTGAGGTTAAGTATGAGCCTGTGATCCAAAATGGTCCGTATGTAATTTGAGTGATGTATGAGAAATCCATGTAGCCTAATGCGGATAGCACTAACACACAAAGCGGTCGCATGGGGCAAACTAGGCAGAATGGCTCGTTGATGTTACTTATGATGCCTGCTTCGGTTCCCAGAGGGCCGCCGGGTGTGGTGCCTGGAATAAGTTGTGTGCCGAAGATGGCGTATGACCCGAAAATGACACTTAAGATTATGAAGATAGCGATGATGATGTACCGGAATTGCCCAATTGCCGCGTTCGTTTTATCCGAAAGATTCAAGTGCCTTTTTCCGAGGGCTTTGCGAATTCGCGTCAACAGGTCCATGTATAAGCCGAAGGGGCATAGCCAACCGCAGAAAAACCTGCCTGCAACAATGGACATGACAGCGACTAATCCAAGTGTTATGAATATTTTTTCTAAACCGTTTGTGGAATAGAAAACAGCGTAGCCTCTTGCGTAATCCCAAAATGGGAAGATGTAGGCTTGGATTTGCCAGATGGGGCAAGTTACTGTTCTTCCAGAAGCGTAGTAGCATGCAAGAATGGGTACGGAGATTCCGTCTGGAAATTGGTAGCCCAGCAAGTCGGCTCCGATTAATCGGTCGCGGGGTGCTGGACCCAAGGGCGCCCAAAACGCTGTGTTGAATGGGCCTATAAGGAGACCCATAAAAACTGCGACTGTGGCGATTATTTGGATAAACAATCGGAGAGTGCTTACTCTTCTAGTTTTGTCCTTTGAAAATTTCAAGATACAAAAGATTCCGACCAGTGTGATAGCAGTGAATATGGATACTACTAGGACAATAGAGTTTTCATATATCATTTATGGGGGCCCCCAGATTCTGTTCGTGTCCAGCCGTTATTCATCTTCATGTTCGTTTGTCACCGCCCGTTTTGGTTGAAGCCGTTTGGTTTTTTCTTCTAATCACAAATCCGATGGTAGCGGTTACCGCTAAGGCAGCTGCTGTGGCTATGGCTACTGAATGGTTCAGGTAAAATGGATTATTTGGGTCGTTAGCAATATCAAAATCTTCGGGGACTCCAAAGTACCATATTGTTACATCTGATTTCGCATCCGTTATAGTTACTGTCGCGTCAGGCGCTACATGCCAGCCGTCGCCTTCGCCCTTAAAATCGCCTTCTAGGACAACGCTCCATTCGCCTTCGGCTAAAGGGAGACCAATATTGAAAGTTTGTTCGCCTTCACCTTCAACCGTGTAGCTGAGTCGGGCAGCCCTGAAAGTTATGTTGAATGGTCTGTAGGAAATGATTGTGACATTTGAGTTTTGAGCGGAAACCTCAAGTTTCTCCAGCGGCTGCGAGTAGGTAAGGTTTAAGTTAATGAAGGTCCAGGTGTTGTTTGCCAGGCTTGCTTGTGTGAAGGTGCCGTTGAAGGCGAAAGTGATTGTGCTGTTGGAGGCTGGAATTACAAATTGGTCTGTTGGCGTGAAACTAATGTCATTTTGAGCTTGTGTGCTGGGGCAGGTGTAGGAAAGAATTAATATGATGATGAGAGATGCGGAAATGCTTCCTATCGTTATGCTTCTATTAACCGCTTTCAAAATTGTCTCACGTCACTCACGAGAAGTGCATGTAAATTCAGCTGTACTTTTTCCTTTATATATTTCGCTTATAGAAGAGGTTTTCAAGTTTTGTTCGATGTCTTAGCAGAAGGGTTTGCTGGGGCTTTGCTAACCAAATACAGGAGAAAAAGGTCGAAACTTTGCTAGCAGCTCTTGCGGTGAGCAAGTTCTATACAAAGCCCTTTCAGCCCCTATTTCTGCTTAGTATGTTGAAAAATAAAAAAGGGAAAGTTGTTTTGGGTTTTTGTCGGGTTGTTTACCGTTTTCGAAGCATCAGGATAATTACTAGCCCGATGACTACGACTACGACAATGATGCCAATGCCAAAGCCTGTAACATAAGTGCCTGTAGGATCTGCTGGTGGCTCTGTAGGCGGAGCAGTAGGCTCAGGTGCAGCCAACACGCCTAAAGCGGTTGTTGTAGATGAACCCCAGTACGCTTCAGAACCGCAGAACGTGGCGTAGACAGTGTATTCGCCTGGAACCGGAGGTTCGAACATCAGCTGGTAGAATCCGTTTTCATCGCTAGTAACAGTGCCAACCTCGTAGCTGTTGCCGTTCGGGTCAAGCACCGTCACAGTAACGTCAACGCCGACCACGTCTGCTGGCTTAGCAAACTGCTTATACACGTACAGCATCCAATCGCTCATGTTATCGTCGCAAACAGCAGGAACACCATTCGGGAACCGTGCCCTCAAACCGTATTCTTCAGTGCCTGGAGATATGTCCGTGACCATACCTTTGATCAGGGCCATGTCGCCTTCAGTGATAACGTCGTTTTCTATTACAGCCGATGTAGCACTTGGACCCTTGCCAACTCCGTATACGCGCTGGTCATAAGTGTCCATAGTAGCATAGATGCTGTCGCCCATAACTGCGTTGCCACCCCAGCGGGTTGCACGGTACATACCGTTAACTCGCCAGATCTCTGCGCCGTTACTGGCGTTGAGACACACGAGTGGTGCGCCACGCGGCAGAGGCTGCTCAGCAGAGTGCTCACAAGTGCCTACATAGACTTTTCCGTCAGCAATCAAAGTAATCCAACCCCACCAACGTATACCAGAGACAGGTTCGTTGTACGCATCGCTCAGCTCGTACGTCCAGTCTGTTGTTCCATCCGCAATGTTGAAGGCATATACGATGCCGCCAACTCCGGTGGAGAACAGATGATCCTCGTAGACGAACCAAGTGTGCTCAGCAGCGCCCCAACCGTACCAGTCTGACCAGTATTCAGATTCAGTTACCCACATGTATGCGCCGTCTTCCACGCTGAAAGCATAGTGCTGCGTGTTCTCCTTGTTCCACACAAAGCAAAAGCCGCCTTCATAGAAATCAGAATGGCCACCAACGTGAAGGGTGTTAAAACCATCTTCCCACTCAGCTGGTGCATTCCACCATCTGTCGTATCTTTCATTTCCGTCGAAATTCACTGACCATGTTCGTACACCTGAATTGTTATACCACAAACCTGAAACTATTCCCTCATCAAGATAGATTCCCATTGCGGGTACCCCGAATGTGGCGCTAGTCTGATATGTTGTGGCGGTGTCGCCGAGTGTTACGTTCCAACTGTAGCATTCCGCGCCCAATGTGGTGATGTTCTGTGTTCGTCCGTGAACTGTGTTGCCCCAACTGCCATAATCTGGACTTGCTGCACCTAAGCGTGCGAATCCAGTTGCGGTTGAGTTCCACAGAGCCATCCAATGAGCATTGTAGTTTATTTCCAGAATGAGTATTTCGCCGCTGGGTCCAAAGAACCTAACACCACTTGGCAAGTTCGTCCAAGTGAACAGATCGTTGCCAGTCCAAGGATCAGTAAAGTTCCACCAGTTATACGCTTCGTTTTCTGGCGTGAGCGGATCGTTACCAACAGAACCTGTCTGCACTAGGTAGCTGAATACACCGTCGAAGTTGTAGCTGTTGAAGTACAAAATCTGACCGAAGCTGAATTGATCGTTTGAGCGCCAGAGTTCCTCGCCAGTGTGGATATCTGTTGCAACAGTATAGGAGTTATCCGCGGGGTTGGCTCTTGAGCCACCTGTCCGCCAATAGAGTATTCCGTTCAGCACTATTGCGCCTGGCCATTTGCCTTCGTATGCGTCACCTGTTGCAGATGAGGCTGGAATCTCGGGATACCATAGGCCTCCAGTTAAGCCTCCAGTAGTTATCGGTGTTGTCCATAGTACGTGGGCGGTTTCTGGTGCGTCGTCAGCCCATTCTGCAATGGAGTTGGTTCCCCTTTCACGCCAGTTACCTGCAATGAAACACCACATTCTAAGTTGCGGGTCTATTGGACGAGTCCAATACTCAGCAGGCAGAGGCTGATCAGGATAGGATACAGAAGCTTCTTCTGTTACAACAACGTCAAGCCAGTCGCTGTAGCTTTCTAACATCACTGTGCCGTCTGGTATAAATGCACCTCTCTCGTAGTCAACGAAACCACCTGCCGGAACTTCTTGTTCGGGGAAGTGGAGTCTAATCTGGTAAGTACCAACCTCGTCGAACGTATGCACAAACGCTGTCCCTCCAGTAGAATCAGTGTCGTATGGGCCCAGCGTAGTGGTGTGTTCGTCAGGGTCTTTCATCTCAACCTCTAGATCGTACCACTTGAAATCCACTCTTGGCAGTAGCTGTGAAATAGCAATGCGTATTAGACATTGTTCTCCAACACCTACTGGGTTGGGAGTAGCTTCAATGGCGGGGTAAGTTTTCTGTGTCTGTGCGTTAGCAGAAGGTAAAGCAACCATCGAAATTGCCATAGCAAACATCAAAATTATAGTCATAGCTTTACTTTTCGATATTGTCATTCTCTTATTTCTCCTTTAATTTTATGAACTATCGTTGGGGCAGTTGGTCTTAAGTAATTGCCAGAACAGAGAGTTCTGACAACTTTTTTTATAGAAAATTTTTGGTCATCACCTAAACTGTTATTAAAAAGAGCCCGATTGAAATGAAATCAAGCACACTTTGATTTGAGGCAGAATGTCTGCAGCTGTTTATCATAAAGTTTCTTCTGAACTGCCAGCTAGCTACATGGAAAAACTATTCGCCTTCATTTACACGCAGTACCTGCTTCCTCAGAAGCAACGGTTCACAAACTTTTCCAGAGAAACAACATACGGTGTCCCTTTCCTTTCTTACGTGGTTCTTGACCCTCAGGGAAAACAACTGCTCAAAGCCGAAGTCAAAGGCACCCTACCAATAGAAGTCAAGCTAATTCCTATTGACGGGGCAGTTTCTGACACAGCCATGGAGGAAGCAAAACAAGACATCGTCATTGCAGTACAAATATTTGAGGAGCACGCCAGAAAATCAACACTGTACTTCGCTTGGAGAGAAGGCGAAGACATAGTTCCAGAAACCCTCAAAAAACAGGAAAAATCCTTCCGCCGCTTGTTTCTTGAAACACAAATCCTCTTCTTCGTCGTATTCATAACGTTAGGCACAGTAGTTTTTTTAGCCTTAACCTTCATCTACCCCGAAGCCATATGGATCGCCCCGATAGTTCTCATAGCAGTACAGTTCGTTTTCGTCTTCTACTCAGCCAACTTCATCGCGCGAACAGCGGACTGGCACATAACCAAAGCCAACCCCTCGATACACCTCCTGAAATACAATTTGCCAATTAAAGAACACGACGACCTCAAGCAAACCCTCACGCGAGACCAAGTATTAGCCATAAAGAAGCAAGTCTACGATGAAATCTTAGCTAAACGAGGCGAAATCAACTGTGACGCAGCACAGAAGGTCTTCGGAAAACACGGCATAGCCTGCCAATCAGACAACCTGTCAGTTAAAAAAGTAAACGTGTACGAACTCGTGAAAAAAGTGGCTGACAAATTCGGTTTTTCAGTGCCAAAAATCGTAGTATCAAACACCATGGCTCCGAACGCTGCAGCTTCAGGTCCCAGTCCAAGCCGCGGCGTGGTTCTTATAACAACCGGCTTGCTGGTTCAGCTTGAAGAGGAAGAAGTCATCAGCGTGCTGGGACACGAGTTCGGCCACCTGAAAGGGCGGGACCCGCTTCTTCTTTACGGATTAACCTCAGCCGAGTTCCTCTTCAGATTCTACGTGCTTTTCCCCCTATTCCCGTTCATCTTCGGCTCGTTCCTGTTCTTCGTCTACTTCTGGGCAGTAATGGTAGTGATATTCTTCATAGCAAAATTCTTCGAGGCACGAGCAGACCTCACATCAGCCATAAAAATGGGCAAGCCCGAAGTCTTAGCAAGCGCTCTAGAAAAAATCGGGTTCCAAAGACTACTGTACGAGCGGACACCGTCCTACCGCATTCAAGAATGGCTCGGGTTAGACCCTCACCCACCCATATACTTCAGAGTGAACCGCCTAGAAAAACTTGAAAAACCAGAAAACGTGAAGCACCCCCTAATCCAATCAATCAAAGATGTCATATCAGGATTCAGAGACACCATATAACCAAAGGAAAACTTTGTTATCACCGCTATTCTGTACTGGGTGCCCTGTTTGCTGGAAAACAGCAAATTCTTTATTATGGTCAGGGAGTATTTCCAGTAAAAAAGGTGGTTAACCTCGGTTTTCAAAATTAGCACTTCAAAGTTCACGGCGGTAATTGCTGCAATGACGTTTATCGTCGGCGCCACCGCAGTTTTGTATGGTGTAACGCTGTTTTTGGCAAGCTTGAGCCAGCCAGAGGAGCCAACAGTTCTGCGCGTCAATCAGTGGTCGGGATACATGGTAGCTTCAGATGTGCAAGTTGATGTGCAAAACCGTTCTTCAGTGGTGACCAGCATCAGCGGTTCTTGGGTAGTGCCAGAGGTAAATCCTTCGGAGAACATCACGTTTTCAGGTGTGTGGGTGGGGATAGGCGGCTACGGCGAAGAAACTTTGATTCAAACAGGCACTGAGCAGGAGTACATTGACGGCAAAGCTGTCTATTACGCGTGGTATGAGCTTTTGCCTGAGTATGTGGTTCGCATCAACAACATTCACATTCAACCAGGCGACACCATTACGGCATCTATAAGCCTCGAAAACGAAAACACGAACACTTGGACAATAACAATTAAGGATGTCACTCGGGGCGAACAATTCAAAAAAACTGTGGTCTACAACTCTTCGCGTTTGTCGGCGGAATGGGTTGTCGAGAGACCAAAGGTTAACGGCACAGTCAGCACTTTAGCGGACTTCGGAAGTGTGACGTTCACTGAATGCGAAGCAACTTTAGACAGCTTCACGGGAGCAATTGGCAATTTTTCCTACGCGCAGCTTGTAATGCAGGAGGAGAACACAGCGCTGGTTTCAGTTTCATCCCTTGACGGCGGCGAATCAGGTTTCACTGTAAGCTACTTGGAACAGCCAAGCCCAACCGCGTCGGCAAACGATTCAACTCAGGATATTGCAGCCAAAACTGATGCTTTCTCAGTGTACGCGAAAACAGTTGGTTACAAAAGGTTCCAAGAGTTTTCTGTTGTTTAGTTCTCTGTCTGTTTGAAAACTTTTATGCGTTGTTTCAGATTACTCTTTTCGAGGAGGCTTAAGTTTGGGTTATGCTGTTCAGATTATAACGCCTGAAGAGAAAGACATTCTTTACCAGAATTACGAGCCACGGTTTCTGTACACTAACAAGGCGGAAATTTATGGTTGCTGCGTGAAGTTGCTGACCGATCTGGAGCACGTGAAGAACGTGTGGGAAGACAACTTTTACACCATGAGCGAGAACACAAGGTCTCATGCGAGGCTTATTGTGCTTGAAGAAGCGGGTCAGCCGATGAGTATCAAGTATGATCCTTACACGAAAACCGCTTTTTTGATTAATGTGGACTATTACGGTTGGATAAAAAGCGTGGCGTTAGCTATGGCGGGTGATGTTTTGGAGGATGAACACAGGATTTATTCGGTTCACGGCGCTGCAATAGACGTGGGGTGCATGGGGGTTTCCATAATTGCGCCGTCTGGAACAGGAAAGACCACTCATTCTTGGGGGCTGTTGCGCCTTGGAATTTCTCGGTTAGTTGCTGACGACTGGTACTTCGTCAGGCTTTCCAGCCGCGAACCATTAGCATTTGGCTCCGAAAAAAACTGTTACATCAACGCGGATATAGGCAAGATTTGGAACGAGTACGAACGCTTAGTTGACAAGGCACGATTTGACAGAAAAGGTAGGGCAGTAGTGAACGTGCGATGGATTGTGGGCGGAGGCGGCGTGATTCCGCTGGTAACAATGAAAAAAATAATCCTGCTGAAACGTGACCCTCAAGACAAGAACATTGTGACCGAACTAGGCACGGATGACGCTTTACAATACCTGTTAGCGCATGATTTCTGCAATCCACACCAGCTAGTACGAGATAACAGGAAAATCGAGCTACGAAAAAACTTCTTTCAAAGATACTTCGAACAGACTGATGTTTACCTTGTCAACACAACTGGAACCCCACAAGCCACGCAAACGGCAATCCGCGCACTTTTATCGTTGAAAACCTAGTTTAGGAACACAAAAAAGAAATACAGCCTCAAAATAGAGTAAACCCCTCTGCTTAAGGAGGAACACTCCCGCATTGAAGCTGATATATGTTGCCATTGACGGTATGGGCGACCTGCCAATTGCCGAGCTAGGGAATAAAACTCCCTTGGAAGCAGCTAACACTCCCAACTTGGATTTTCTCGCGAAAAACGGAAAAACAGGATTAATGTACACTGTCAGAAAAGGCGTTGCCCCAGAAAGCGACGTAGCGGTAATTTCACTTTTAGGTTATGACCCGTTCAAGTACAGCACGGGACGAGGAGTAATCGAAGCCGTAGGCGCTGGCCTTGACATGAAGGACGGCGACTTGGCACTGCGATGCAACTTCGCTACTTTAGGCAAAGGCAGAGAAATAATCGACCGCAGAGTGAAAAGAACCCTCACCACCGAGGAAGCCAAAGAGCTAAGCGACGCCGTCAACGAACAAATAACATTGGAGTCGTG
>CAZINA010000005.1:0-46326 GCA_964540545.1 uncultured Candidatus Bathyarchaeia archaeon | reverse complement strand
CGTACAGGCTGATGTACACTGGCTTCTTGAGCAGCTTCTTGAACCCGCGTGCCAGCATTTCCCAGTACCATGGCGTCGCATAGCTTTTGCTGAACATAACAACGTTAAACGCGTCAGCGTACTTGGATAGGTCATCAAAATCAACGCCGTAACGTTCACAGGCGGTTATAGGGTCAGGCTGTATGCACATAACCAGCTCTTTTTTCACGCGTTCCCTGACTTGGGCAATGTAGTCGGTGACTTCCTTTCTGCGCCATTCAAACCAGCCGAGTCCGCTTTTCTTCCAGCGTCCTTTACATCGCGGGCAAGTGCAGTGACTATGATCCGCGAAGTATTGACTGTTCAACCACACACCCATCGAGTGCCGGTCAACATCCTCCATGTAATCCAACTGTTCAGCGCGATGCTCAGGCTGCGTGGCGCACAAAACGCTCCAGTAAATGTTAAAATTGTTGTTACCCATCCGCGCTGGACCAAGAGGCGACTGCGAAATCCAATCAGGATGACTACGGGCAACAGCGTTATCAGCAAAAACAGCAATGTTACTGTACATATCCTGCACAGGCGTAATCCTATCACCAGTTTCCAGCTTCACACGCAACACATGAAAATCAAAACCCGCAGCTTTCTCCGGCTCATAAACGAAAGCACCAAACTTCAAGTCGAACACACCCTGACACGCAAACAAAACGGCAATCAATTAAGCTTTCGGAAAAAACAGCAACCAAACCCAACGAACAACATGAGCAATCCTAAACCAAAAACCCGGCTTCACCTCCCAAACAAACCTTGCTACTCTCAGCACCATGGTTCCTTTAAATAAGGGGGCTATAGACTTTTCCGAGCGCTAGACCTCGATAGGAAAAAGAAACGTAAAAAGGTGTTGTGCAGAGTTTACGCTTATTCTCTGCTTGAGAGCACAAGTATGTAGTCTGCTGTGTCTGCGCACATATCTGCAGCATGCTCGATGAATTCGATTAGATCGTCGAAGATGACCATGGCTCCGCAGTTAATCGACGTGCCATACTTGACAAACAAGCTTTTAGCCCTAAGGTACTCTTCGTCAAGGACATGTTCAATTTCTCCAACTTTTTTCGCTTGTTTTATTGCTTCAGCTGGGTTAGCTGAAATCTTTTCTATACTGTTGCGCAAAGTTTGAGCTGTTTCTACAAGTTTGGAAGTCATAAACACCGTTTTCTGGCACAATTCTTCTGGAATATCCGCTTCTGTAAGCATCTCCAGACACCTAGCAGCGTCTTTCGTGTGGTCCGCCAAGGTATCCAGCCTTTTCACTACGTGCAACAGGTCTTCACGGTAATCAGCCACGAGAGCAATACCTTTGGAAAGTTCCATGAAAACGTCTGTCCGTAACTTGTCAACATCTTCCTCAGCCTTATACAGGTTCTCAATATGCTTCTTGGCTTCCTCAAAGTTTCCTTCTGAAAAGCTTTTAGTTGCTTTATGAAGCCAAGTTACTGTGTCAAAAGCTTTCGATATCTGCTCGTGAGCAAGTTCTAAACCTTTTGTTTTACGGCGTTTTTCAAACCAATTATAGCTTCTTCTTTCCACGGATTACATCTCCATTTATACTATTTGGGAATAGTTAACATATAACCCTTCTCTTATGAACGGCAATAGTGGCAACTATTCACTTTTTCGAATTTATTTAGCCTCTCCCAATAGTATATAGACAACACTTTAGCCTATTTAGGCTCTTAAGCTCAGAAAAGCCCGCTGTCAGGTTTCCAGAACAACCCTCGCAAGCTCAATCTTATCTTCCAAACTCTTCATTATCGTGTTTGTAACCCTCACTTCAACCCCAAGCTTCTCTATTCGACCTTTCTCCTCAGAATCAGCGCTGTCAAGAATGAAAATGTCAAGAAAATCTGAGTAGAGCTTAGCCACCGAATACGCGGAAACTTCCAATCCTAAACCCCGCAGCAACTTGTCCGCTGGACCTTTAATAGGCGCACCAGCAACTATAGGGCTTACCGCCACTTTCTTCGCATCGGTGCATCTAAGCGCTTCTCTGACCCCCTTCACCGCTAAGATCGTACCTATGCTGACCACTGGGTTACTAGGGCAAACCACTACCAACTGGGATTCCATGATAGATTCCACCACACCATCCGCAGGTTCAGCGTTCTCCACGCCGAGAAACTCGACACCTAACACTTCATCTTTTGCTCCTCTCTTGACTAGGTACTCTTGAAAGTGAACAGAACCAGATCCAATTACGATTCTGGTTTCAAATTTATCATCCGTCATGGGCAAGATTGCCACATTAAGCCCCAGAGCATGGCTGATCTGCGTGGTAACTTCGGATAGTTTGAAACCGTTTTTCAGAAGTGCTGTTCTGAACATGTGCGTTGCAAGGTCCTTGTCGCCAAGGTTGAACCATGCTTCACTGCCGAGTTTTTTAATAGCTTCAAGACAGCGAAAAGTGTCTCCTCTGATTCCCCACCCCTTCTCTTCATCAACAATCCCTGCCAAAGTGTACGTGACAATATCAACGTCTGGAGATATGTGCAAACCAAACAGCTCAATATCATCACCCGTATTCACAATCACCGACAAGTCTTCTCCTTCAACAACTCTCACAAGCCCAGTGAGAAACCTCGCTGCTCCAACTCCACCCGCCAAAGCTGTAATCATAGCTTCCACTCGGAACACTTATGCTCAAAGCACTTCAAGAAGCTTACGTTCGTCTAAACAATTCACGATATCTGACAGCTTAAGCTCTGCTACGGCTTTCGGCTCTCTTTCTCCGAAACCCAGTATTCACTTGTTAACCCTTTCCCGTCAACGATGTGTTCCTTTTTGAATACAGGCGCTTCACTCTTGTATCGCTCCACAGCTTCCCGCAAAACCGGAAAAACGTCTGTTCGATGAGAACCAGCCACTAAAACATACACTAAATCTTCTCCAACGTTGAATTCACCGAGCAAATGATGAATCTGAACGTCAACTATACCCTGCTTCTTAGTCAAGTCATCACAAATCTTATCGAGAACCTCGTTAGCTTTTTCCTCGTATGCTTCCAGCTTGAGCTTCTGAACTTTTTCTCCTTCCAGCGTCTCGCCGCGAGTTACACCGATAAAAAGGGCCATTGCCCCAGTCTTTTCGCAGTTACTGCTTCTCCTAGCGTTATCTATCAAGTCTGAAACAGAAAATGTTCCTTTTTCATGAACACCTGCACGTGTGGTCAAAACGTCACCCTCCTTATGCCTTCTAAACAAGCGTACTCACCTCTAAAGACATTTCGCCCTAAAAAAAATAATAAGAATGATGGAAAACGAGGAATCTGATGCGGAAAAGCTCTACCTTACTGCGTTACTGGCTCTGCTTCTTGAACTGGTGCCTGAGCAGGTTGAGCAATCAGCTTTGACTTTCTGATACCAACATGCCTGAGAGGTGCCACTTTCTTTGCTTTATTGTAAACGTCTGAAGCTATTTTTCCAAGAACCATTTCTTGAACAAACTGGTCCAGTGTCAACACAGCGGCTTTTTCGTTAACGGTTTTCGCCATCATGTCACGGATGAGTTGTTCTTGAGACGTTTTTATCCGCGAAAGCGTGAGAGCTGAAACTGCAATCCTCAGTTTATACCCGTCTTTGGTGATTAGATTGAAAAGGCCGTCAACCTTTGTTGTCCTTCTCCTCACCAAACTTCGCAAATAATCCCGTGAATATTCGTGACCCTTGAATAAAGTGTGAGCGGTTTTTCCCTCAAGCTCGTTTATCTGGAAAAACATTTTCAAGTATTGATGGGAAAAGTCGCTTGTGATGTCGTAGAGTGTTGCTTCGACAACTCTCCCAATAAGTTGTTCTGAGTTTTCCGCTGGTAATGAGCCTAACTCCACGTTCCCAAAGAACGGTGGTGCCACTACCATATACCAAGTTTTTGCTCGCCATTTATCGCGTAAGCGTTTAGATTTCGAAGACAATTTTATCCTCCGAACGTGCCATCAACAATCTCAAGGCAATATTAAAAGGTTTACCGTTTCAAGTTTATCTTCTCAATATCGTGCATGTATTTTCTCAAAACTTTTGGAACAACAACTGTGCCGTCTTCTTGCTGAAAGTTTTCCAGTATCGCAACAATAGTTCTGCCTGTGGCTATAGCAGTCGAATTCAAAGTATGCAAAAACCCTTTTGGCGGTGCGCCTTCCTTTTCCCTGTAACGAATACCCAGTCTTCTCGCTTGGTAATCCGTGCAGTTGCTGCATGAAACGACTTCTCTGTACGCGTTTTGAGCAGGCATCCACACTTCAATATCATATTTCTTAGCTGCCATGGTTCCAATATCGCCCGTGCAAACGTTAACCACGCGGTAAGGTAAACCAAGCTTCTGAACAAGCTCCTCCGCATTACTAAGTAACTCTTCATGAAGTTCCCAAGACTCCTCAGGCTTGCAGAAAACAAACTGTTCTATCTTGTTAAACTGGTGCGTTCGAAACATTCCACGCGTGTCTCTACCGTGGGCGCCAGCTTCTTTTCTGAAACATGCACTTATACCTGCGAGTTTAAGAGGCAAATCTTCCTCTTTCAACACTTCCTTCATAAACATCGCAGCCATTGGATGCTCCGAAGTTGCTATCAAATACAAGTCTTCATTCTCGATTTTATACAATACCTCTTCAAAATCCTCTAGAGCCGTGACGCCTTCATACGACTCGCGCCTCATCAAGTACGGTGGCTCCACAGGCAAATAGCCTTTCTTCGTAATTTCTTCTAAAGCAAAATTCATTAAAGCCATATCCAAAAGCACGCCTTCCCTCTTCAGGTAGAAGAACCTGGAACCCGCAACTTTTCCAGCTCTTTCTATGTCAATTATATCCAAGTTCAAGCCTAAGTCTATGTGATTTTTTGAGGGAAAACCGAATCTCGGTATGACACCCCAACTTTTAACCTGAACATTGTCGTTTTCATCCTCACCAACCGGCACGGTATCATGCAACAAATTAGGAAGACGCATCAAATAATCGCTTGTTTTCTCTTCTGCCCTGACTACTTCTGCTTGGATGCCTGTAATTTCAGAATCAAGAGTTTTTGCTTTTTCAACTTCACTGCCAGCGTCTTTCCCCGCCTTTTTCAACTTGCCAATCTCAACGGTCAGCATTTTTCTTTCGTGGCGAAGGTCGTTCAGTTTTGTCAATTTCTGGCGCCATTCTCTATCTACATCAACTAGTTCATCCAGTATTGCACTGTTTTCAGGGTTTCCTCTTTTCATGAGGTTATTTTTTACGTACTCGGGATTTTCACGGATAAGTTTGATGTCTAACATCTTTCTCACGGAGCTAACTCTACTTTGAATTTCCTTAAGCTATTAATCTTGCGATGAGATGTAACATCAAAAATAACTCAGGCACTACAAATGCCAATTAATGTTTCAAAAACAGAAAGTATGAAATGTTTATCTTGATAGCTGTGATAGTTTCTGGTTTACTCTTTGCTCATCGTGATTTCCATTGTCGAAACCATTCTGGATCTGTTTTCGCCTTCTCTTGGTGGCATCTCTGCTGTTCCGATGGCTATCTTGGTTACTTTCAAGTCTTTGATGAATCGGTTCCTAGTTATTTCAGCCACGTCTACTGCTGTAGTTATTGCTTGACCTCGCGCTTTCAATGTTATTTCCTTCAAGTTTCCCGAGGAGAGACTTGTTATGATTGCCAGCACATAACTCATTGGAGGTTTATTTCCGACGAAGACAACATCCGCATTATCAGTCATTTTCTTCACTCCTTTTTGTTGTTTCTTTTGTGTAACGTTGCCGTATACGTGTTTCTGTCTGCGACAGAACGTTACTGTTCTACATAACCCAACATCTTACTTATAAGTCCGTTTACAGAACACCAAACCAACCAAAAATTTCCTGAGTACCAATTGGGGCTCACTATGTTTTGCGGGTTTCGCATTAATTGTATATAAATTCTTGTGAACAGCCTTTTCACATGGTTAAAACGTAACCCCTATTGCAGTCCACCTTAAATAATAAGCGTTAACATACCCTGTAGAGAGCTAAAATTGCTGACGAAACTAAAGAAAAAAGTTCAAAACATGCTGACTCTAGAAGCAAAAGCCGCGCACAAAATAGGTTTGACCCCAAACATCGTAAGCCTCATAGGCTTGAGTCTGGCGCTGCTTTCAGCCTTTACCTATGCGATATCTCAGAGTCAGCCTCTGTGGATCCTTCTGGCCACAATTTTGTTTTTGGCATCGGGGTTCTGTGACGCGCTTGACGGTGTTATAGCTAGGATCTATCAGCAGACAAGCGTTTTCGGAGGATTTCTGGATTCTCTTCTGGATCGATACGCTGACGCTACTGTTTATGCAGGCATAATAATCGGCGGGCTATGCAGTCCCGAATGGGGGTTAGCTGCTTTAGTAGGTTCTATGATGGTAAGTTATAGCCGAGCAAGAGCTGAAGCGGTAGAGATAAAGATGGAGTCTGTAGGTTTAGCTGAAAGAGCTGAACGCATGCTGATTTTGTCAGTCGCGAGTATCGCAGCGATTTTCTGGATTCAAGCATTAAACGTCGGAATAATACTGCTTGCTCTGTTTTCAAACTTCACGGTTCTACAGAGAGGGCTGCATGTTTACAATGCATTAAAGAAAAAGAGTAATAGTCTGGAGGACTAGCGTTTTCGTCTGTAACGTGAGCGTCTTTCGTTTTCGGCTCTAACCTTCACGATTCCCCGATGTACTGCGCATGAAATGCAATAGTATTTTGTGTCTACCCACGATGCCATGTACGTGCCTTTTTGTCGTAGCTCCTTAGCCAATTGAGGCTCGACAAAGGACACTCTGCGCGTAGACTTCTTTGCTTTGTCACGCGGCACCATCTGTCCGCAACTGACGCATTGTACGAGACCACTGCTTCCTTTGCTTCCTTTGGATCTTCCTCGGCTTTTACGTTTAAACGGCATTAATTTTGACCTCTTAGCTTTTCACACGCAAATAGTAAAATTACTGCTTTATATATCTGCTCTTAACTTTAAGAGACAAGCGATGTTGGCTTTCGAATCAATTTTAGGTATTATTTTCCCTGATGGTGAAGTCATTAGGCTCGTAACTCCGGGTCCGTGGCCTGCTGTAACACAATTGGTGTGCACGACTATGCCGACGGAAATGGCTCCTTGCCGATAGATTCTGCCGAAAGAATGATCAGCGTCAATTACAGCCACCAAATCTCCAAGCCTCAAATCCGCAAGACCATACTGCTCTATAACGTTTTCATCGAAAAGCTGAATGTCATAATCTCCTGAATGCGTCTGGCTTGCTCCTAACCCTGAACCCATAACTGCTGCAGGAATCATGTGGGTCACAGGAACCTCAAGTTTCTCACCGTTTGGTTTAGGGTCCAAAGCCTCCAAAAAACACGGGTCCACATTCATCAGTTTTACATCAGCAAAGTCAATGAGCTTCAAACCTAGCCCAAAGGCTTTCACGAGAATCTTGTCGCCCAACATGAGTTTCTCTAAAACTTCTGGCTGAAAATCAACGAGCACATGTTCTATCCCCCCGTGCTTGCCAGTGACAACACCTTTGCTTCCTTTCGCGTCACCGGAAACCACAGTTGCTTGGTTTCCAATGCATGAAAATACATTGAACGCAGCGTTAGCTCCCTGCCCATACCGAGGATCATTTTCTTTGTTTTCCACGCTAACACATGGCTCTACATGGTCAGCTTCCCAGCCGCATGCTAGGTCTCCAACTCTGAGATTGTACGTTATTCCGCCTACTCCAGGCAAAATTGTCGGAGTGCCTGTGGGCGAGACTCTGTAAACTGATTTTCCGATAACTGGGCTAGCCACTTCACCTGCAACAGAAATCTTGACAAGTTTATCAGCATTTGTCTTCAACATTACCTTTTCCTCTTGGATTATGTTGTTTGTCCACATACTAATATAACTTGCACGATGCCCATGCAGGCAGTGTTTTTGCAATACTGGAGTTAGCAACTCTTAAATGTGCGATTACTACTTTGACAATTGGAAATCAAGACTTATCGGAAGCTGTTTGGGAGTCTGAAAACGATGTCTGACATTGGATTAAGAACAAGAATGGTTGTCAAAGATATCATGAGCAGTCCAGTGGTAGCGTTAAATGAAGATGCAACTTCAAACAAAGTTGCTACTCTCATGGATGAAAACGATTTAGGCTGCGTTATAATCTTAAACAAGGCAGGAAAACCTGTTGGTATAATAACCGAACGTGACCTAGTGGTACGAGTTCTTTCAAAAAATCTTGTGCCCGATGCTATTAAAGCCAAGGAAATTATGACATCTCCTCTAGTCACGATACAACCGGAAGCAACGATAAGCGAAGCCGCGAGGAAAATGAGCCGGCTGGACATCAGGCGACTTGGGGTAGTTTACAAAGATAATCTTGTAGGAGTAATTTCAAGCAGAGACATTCTGGGCGTTATGCCTGAACTCATAGAAATAATCCAAGAAAGAACGCGCCTCGAAGATGCCGCACAAGCGGAGGAAACCGAAGATGAGGAAACGCCTCTCTCTGGATACTGTGACAGTTGCGGAGTGTTTTCAGAAAACTTGAAAGGCGTTGATGGACAAAACTTATGTGAAGACTGCCGAATAGAACTAGAAACCTAAAGCGCCGTTCGCATTACAACAGAAGAATGTTTCGAATAAACTAAACTTTAATTAGTTTTTCCCGCTCGTTATTCACATAAGAGCGCGTTTAACTTTGATTGTTGATTCCGTTTTAACAAATGCCAAGGCGTACTTGAACAAGGAAATTGTTGACTGCAGTATAGCCATTGAAAACGGTCGAATCTTCAAAATTGGCAAAGAGACGCAGATGCCAAACGCTGACGAGAAAACAAATCTGGGTGCTATGCTGGTTCTCCCGGGTTTGATTGATGTTCATGTGCATCTTCGTGATGAGGGAAAAGCGTACGAAGAAGACTTTTTCACTGGAACCGCCGCCGCAGCAGCAGGCGGAATAACCACCGTTTTGGACATGCCCAACAACGACCCAGTGACCATGAGCACGAAAACCTTGAATAATCGTATGCGAATCGCAGAAAACAGAAGTCTAGTTAACATTGGTTTTTACTCGGAATTTCCTAAAAACTTGAGAGAAGTCGTTGGCATCGTCGCTCAGGGGGCGGTGGGCTTTAAACTCTTTATGGCTCGTCAAGTTGGCGGATTAAACATAGATGACGATGAAGCCTTGAAAGAAGCGTTCAGAAAAGTAGGCGAATTAGGTGTTCCCGTTGCCGTGCACGCTGAAGACAAAGCGTTGTTGATGGCTAACGAAGAAAAGCTCAAGCGAGCCAACCGCCATGATGCAGCTGCCTTCCTAAAGGCGCATTCAGGACATGTTGAACTGAAAGCGGTCGAACGCCTATTGGCGGTGAGCGCGGGAACTGGGGTTCGGTTGCATTTTTGTCACGTGACAACTGAAGAGGGCTTAAACGCCGTGGTTGAAGCGAAAAAATCTGGCAGAACCGTAACCTGTGAAGTTACTCCCCATCATCTTTTCCTGTCAAGCGCCGACTACGAGCATTATGGCTTAATGTTAACAATTATACCTTCTCTTCGCGTAGAAAGCAACATCGAGGCGCTTTGGAAAGGCATTGCTGATGGTTGGGTTGACGTTTTAGGTTCAGATCATGCCCCTCACGCTTTAAGTGAGAAGTCCACTGGCAGCGTTTGGGACGTTAAAGTTGGTGTGCCTGGTCTTGAAACAACTCTTCCTCTTATGTTGACGATGGTTAAAAAGAACAGGATTTCACTGGGAAATGTGGTTCAGCTGCTCGCAGAAAAACCCGCGGAACTTTTCAACATAAGAGACCGCGGTGCCTTGGCGCAAGGAAGAAAAGCTGATTTAACTATTGTAGACTTTAAACGGAAGTTCAGGATTAATGCTTCAGAATTCCATTCTAAAGCGAAGTTCTCGCCTTTTGACGGTTGGGAAGTGCAGGGGTGCCCTATGAAAACTTTTGTTAATGGCGTATTAGTGATGGATGAACAGGAGATTTTGGCGAAGGCTGGAAGCGGCGAGGTAATTCGGGGAGACCACGCGTGAAATTTATCGCGGATGCAATGCTTGGAAAACTGGCCAGATGGCTCCGTATGTTGGGGCAGGATGTCACGTACTCCACACAATTTGAGGATGCTAAGTTGATCACGGTGGCTGAGAAAGAGAATCGGGTTCTCCTCACAAGAGATTTAGAACTTCATCATCGCGCCACTTCAAAAGGCATCGACACCTTATATGTGGAGGGTCGAACAGAAGCTGAAAAACTAGCAGAACTTGCTGAGCGCTTTAACTTTCCCTTGACGATAGACCTGAACCGTTCTCGATGTCCAAGATGCAACGCTGAAATTCGTCTAACACCCAAAGAAAAGGTAGCAGGTGAAGTTGAAAAAAACACGTTCGTTTATTACGATGAATTTTGGAAATGCCCAAAATGTGGGCACATCTACTGGCAGGGTTCACACTGGGATGGAATCCGTGCGACACTTGAAGAGGCAAAGAAAATTAAAGGTTCTCAGCTTAACTTCATTTGAGGAGCCACTTCATTGGAATGTCCTGGAATGTTCCGTCTGGCAGGGTTCTTCTGATTGTAATTGGCAAGATGCCATCTTCAAGTTCTGTCAAGGCGATGTCAATCGGGTTTGAATATGCTCCTTTAGTCTCTATAAGTATAGGTGCACCCATAGAAATCTGAAGAGCCCTAGCTCCCACTATCCTTGCTTTCTCGAACCTCGTTATTTTCGGAGGACCTACAGATATTTTTTCTTTTTGAGACGTGTTTTAATACTCTCCAGCGCCTGGATACATTCCGCCAGGAGCTCCTCCTGGTGGCATTGGAGGCGCTTTCATTTTACTGGCAGCAATTACATCGTCAATTTTAAGAATCATCGAAGCCGCTTCGGTTGCTGATTTGATTATTTGCTTTTTAACCGTGATCGGCTCGAAAACGCCCTTTTTTGCCATGTCTTTCACTTTTCCTTCTAGAACTTCTATGCCCGCCCACGTTTGACCTTTTTCATGTCTTGACCTTAGGTCTGAAAGTATGTCAATTGGGTCTAACCCGGCGTTTTCAGTAAGTGTTATTGCAACCGCCTCTAAAGCTTCTGCAAAAATCTTAACTGCGAGCTGCTCTCTTCCCGGCAAAGTTTCTGCGTACATTTTCAGTGTACGTGCCATTTCAAGTTCTGGAGCACTGCCGCCTGCTACAACTTTTGGCTCTTCAAGTATGTCTTCGATTACGCATAAAGCATCATGTATTGAGCGTTCTGCTTCTGCGGTCATGCGGTTTGTTCCTCCTCGTATCAAAAGCGTTACTGCCTTTGGGTGTTTACAGCCTTCGACGAAGGTCATTTTATCGTCTCCGATTCTGCGTTCTTCTACCAGCGCTGCGTATCCAAGGTCTTTAGATGTGATATCGTCCAGCTTGGTTACAATTTTTCCGCCAGTAGCTTTTGCCAGTTTCTCCATATCAGACTTTTTGGCTCTCCGAATTGCTACTATTCCTTTCCTAGCAAGGAAGTGCTGCACCATGTCGTCGATGCCTTTTTGGCATATGACAACGTTTGCACCTGCAGCTGTAATTCTGTCAACCATGTCTTTAAGCATGGCTTCTTCTTGGTTGAGGAACGCTTCAATCTGGTCTGGAGTTTCAATGTTGATTTTCGCGTCATACTCTGTCTTTTCAACTTCTAAAGATGTGTCCAGTAACGCAATCTTGGCTTTTTCCACCCTTTTAGGCATTCCAGAATGAGCTATTTCTTTATCCAGAACTATGCCGTCTATCAGGCTTGTGTCCCTGAGGGACTCGCCGGTTTTCTTTTCAACTTTGACGTCTTCAACGTCAACCTTGTATGTGCCGCCTTCTTTTTCTGCAACTCCAAGCATCGCTTTGACCGCTATGTCCGCCAAGTATTCTTTGTGGTCTGCCACGACTTTGCTTGCCATAGAAGTTACGGCGGTTTTCTTCAGGTAATCCTGCTTTTTCAAATCCACTGGTATAGCTATTTTCTCGAGGGTTTCCAGCGCTTTTTCTGCGGCTTTTTTGTAACCGTCAATTATTATGGTTGGGTGAATGTTTTTGTCTATTAACTCTTCAGCCTTGTTTAGAAGTTCGCCTGCTATTATAACCGCGGATGTGGTTCCGTCGCCTGCTTCATTATCCTGTGTTTTGGCAACTTCAACCAGCATCTTGGCTGCTGGATGTTGAATGTCCATTTCATCCAAGATTGTGCGGCCGTCGCTTGTTATTGTTACGTCGCCGAAGCTGTCAACCAGCATTTTATCCATGCCTTTAGGACCTAAAGCGCTTCTCACGCTTTCAGCCACGACTTTCGCAGCAGTTATGTTCGCGTGTTGCGCTTCTCTTCCGCGAGACCGATTTGAACCTTCCTTTAATACTAACACTGGCACCCCGCCAGCTTGTGCAGGTGCTGACAAATCAAAGATACTCCTTAATGCGCACAACAACAAAACACAATTGCCATATAAGTTTTTCTAGACGTAGAACGCCGAACTGAGCTAAAGATGAAGTTTTCCCGTAAGCCTTAGCATTATGCGGTAGTTCAGCGGCTGGCTGGTTTAAGTTAATACAAGGCGACTTTGGCTACACCTTTAATGTTCAGTAGTTCAGGAATTAATTCACCTGGAATTTTCTTCTCCACAATAAGGGCGAGTTTCGGTTCTGGCGAGAGTTCAGGGTCGTCCACAATTGCCTGCCTGATGCTTAAACCGGCTTCAGCAAGTATCGTAGCGGATTTTGCCAAGATTCCGGGTGTTTTCGCGTCGACAGGAGTTATTTCCAAAACGCCCAGGTTCAGGGGTTTCGCGATCTCTTTCAACGAATGTCCAGCGGACCTCATTTCCTCAAAAATTAGTCTAAGTTCCCGGTTGGCTTTGATTGCCTTTAACGTCTCGTTTACTGTGCGCCGGTCCACTCCTGCTACTCTTGCGATACGCACCGGCGGGATCTCGATTTGGTTAAGGTATACTCTTTCGTCTCTTGCGCTTAACCCGTTTTCTACTAGGACACGTATCACTTTGAGTCTCTCTGGGTATCCTTCGAAGTGTGTTTTTAGGCTATTCCACATAAACGGTTTCCTTCCTGTACGTTTTTGTACAGTTAGGTATAAAGCCTTAACTAAGTTGAGCTTGAAAATATCCGTTCTCGCTTCTTTGGCGTTTCATAAATTCATGTACAGATATGTACACAAAGAATTTAATATTGCATTCAGGTACGATTTACAACTCATACATTAGGAGACAAACTATATGCCCACTAGAAAAATACTTTTAGACGAAGATCAGATACCAAAGAAATGGTACAACATCACTCCCGACTTGCCTAAACCGCTGCCTCCATTCATAGACCACAAGACAAAGGAACCTGGAGCAGGCATTGTTCCGAGAATATTTCCTAAAGCTATCCTTGGTCAGGAAATGAGTAAAGAACGATGGATAGACATCCCTGAAGAAGTGCGAGAGATCTACAGGATGTGGCGCCCATCACCCCTCTATCGAGCAGTCGGACTCGAAAAGGCTCTGAAAACTCCAGCGAAAATCTACTATAAGTATGAAGGTGTCAGCCCAGCGGGAAGCCACAAAACCAACACATCTGTTCCCCAAGCTTACTACAACTTGAAAGAAGGCACTGAACGGCTAACCACCGAAACAGGCGCTGGTCAATGGGGTTCCGCTTTGTCTTTCGCCGCCGCCATGTTTGGACTAAAAGCCACCGTCTACATGGTCAGAGCGAGCTACGACCAGAAACCCTACAGGAAAATATTCATGCAGTCTTTTGGAGCACAATGTTACCCAAGCCCCAGCAAACAAACAGAAAGCGGCAGAAAAATTCTTGCTCAAGACCCTAACAGCACTGGCAGTTTAGGAATCGCGATAAGCGAAGCCGTTGAAGATGCACTTGTTAACGAGAAAGAAGCTAACTACACCATAGGAAGCGTTTTCAATCACGTTCTCTTGCATCAAACCGTTGTAGGTTTAGAGACTCAAGAGCAGTTGAAACTCGTGGAAGATTACCCCGATGTGATATACGGTTGTATAGGAGGCGGCAGCAGCTTCTCTGGGCTGTTCTGGCCGTTCTACTATGACAAAGTTACTGGAAAAGCGCCGAAAGAAACGCGTTTCGTAGCCACAGAAGCGACGGCTTGTCCAAAAGTCACTAAAGGAGAATACAAATACGATCACGGCGACACAGCACGAATAACTCCGCTGGTTCCAATGCACACTCTGGGTCACGATTTCATCCCAGCCCCAATACACGCAGGTGGTCTACGCTACCACGGAATAGCTCCCACCATAAGTGTATTAGCATCAGAAAATCAACTGCAAACGCAAGCCTACAACCAAATAGAAGTTTTCGACGCAGCAAAACTCTTCATCCGCACCGAGGGCATAATACCTGCGCCCGAACCGTCTCATGCTATAAAAGCAGCAATTGACGAAGCTGTAAGATGCAAAGAGACAGGAGAAGAAAAAACAATTCTCTTCTTGCTGTGCGGTCACGGCTTCTTCGACATGCAAGCGTACGATGAATACTTCAACGGCAGACTGAAACCTTACGAATACCCAACGCAAAAGGTAGCAGAATCCATGGAGAAACTCGCAAAACTCTATCCTTGGCTGGAAGACGTCAACAAGAAATTCATAAGCTGCGAACCACTCTAAAACGCCCGAAACCGGTGAGAGCTTAATCTCTCATCCTCTTCATTTTTTCTTGAATTGACCTTTTTCTAACTGAGCAATGTTTTGTAATTCCTTTTTTGTCATTAACTTTTATTCGTATTTAGCGCTTAGATAAGAATTGTCTGGTGCCGCTATTGAGTACCGAAAGCAAGTCGCTTGACGGGCAGAGTGCACTTCGGGTGAAGACAGTAGGTTTGATAGTTAATCCTGTGGCTGGTATGGGTGGGGCTGTTGGTCTCAAAGGAACAGATGGGAAAGCAATTGTTAACCGCGCCAAGTCTTTGGGGGCAAAGCCTGTGGCGCCTGTGAGGGCGGAAGCCTTTCTTTCCGAGTTGAAACCTGTTAAACATGAGGTGCAGTTTGTTGTGGGTGCTGGAAGCATGGGAGAAGACGAAGCCGAGAGTGTTGGTTTCACCTATACTGTTCTTGGGAAGCGTAGGAAAGAAACAAGCGATGAAGATACAGTGGCTATTGCAAAGAAAATGGTGGGTGCAGGCGTATCTCTTCTGGTTTTTTGTGGCGGAGACGGAACAGCCAGAGACATACTAAAGGCGGTTGGCATGGCTCTGCCAGTTCTTGGTGTTCCAACCGGCGTCAAGATGCACAGCGCTGTTTTTGCAGTGAACCCCCAAGCCGCAGCCCGAGTGGTGATTCGTTTTCTATATGAGACACTACCCATAAGAGAAGCCGAGGTGATGGATGTCGACGAGCAAGCTTTCAGGGCAGGTAGCGTTTCAGCTGAACTCTACGGGTACGTGCTGGCTCCTTACGAGCCTCATTTGATTCAAGTAAATAAGATTGCGAGTCCGATGACGGCGAGTGAACTGCGTAACCATGCGGCTATCGGCGTGTACATAATTGAAACCATGAAACCTGACGTAGTCTACATCATCGGGCCTGGTACCACCACCCGCAATATCGGCGACCTGTTGGACGCGAAAAAAACTCTCTTAGGAGTGGACATCTTCTACAACAAGAAAATAGTGGCTAATGACGTGAATGAAAAACAAATACTTGGAGAAATAGAAGGAAAGACCGCACAGATTATCGTCACGCCGATTGGAGGTCAAGGCTTTATTTTTGGAAGAGGAAACCAACAGATAAGCCCCGAGGTAATTCGCCGTGTAGGGTTAGACAACATACTCGTGGTTGCGACAGAAGGCAAATTGAGAAGCCTCCAAAGTCTGAGGGTTGACACTGGCGACCCCGCCTTGGATGCTGCTTTCCGAGAGCGCAAAGTGACGGTTATAGCTGACTACAAAACCGAATACATGATGAGCGTCGAATAATTTCCTGCCATTTTTCCACTCTGTTTTCACGAAATATAGGTAAATTGAAATACAGAACTCGTAAACACTATTCTGTTGTTACTTGGAGACGGAACATTTGATTCCCATAAATCTTCCTTTAATCGGCGAAGAAGAAATCGAAGCCGTTGTTAAAGTCATGAGAAGTGGCCCGTTAACCAGTGCACTTGGTGCGGGTCCCATGGTTACGCAATTCGAGAAAAAATTTGCCGAGTTCGCTGGCGTAAAACATGCTGTAGCCGTGAACACGGGAACTGCGGCATTACATTCTGCGGTTGTAGCTGCTGGTGTTAAACAGGGTGACGAGGTTATACTGCCCAGCTTCACTTTCGTAGCTACAGCTGAAGCGGTCGTTATGGCTGGTGGCAAACCCGTTTTCACTGACATTGACCCTGAAACCTACAACCTTTCCCCCGACGAAATCGAAAAAAACGTGACAAAAAAGACCCGGGCGATAATTCCGGTTGACCTGTACGGTTTTTCAGTTGACAGCAAGCCGATACGGAAAATCGCTGCCGAACACGACTTGGCGGTTGTTGAAGATGCCGCTCAAGCTCACGGTGCAACCTACGCGGGGAAGCCTGCTGGCGTTTTTGCTGACGCTGCTTGCTGGAGTCTTTACGCGAGCAAAAACATAACCACGGGCGAGGGCGGGGTAGCAACAACAGACAATGATGAAATCGCGGAAACTTTGCGGTTGATAAGAACCCACGGGGAAAAAGACAAATACGTCTCTCGAATGCTCGGCTACAATTACCGTATGTCAGAAATACAAGCCGCTATTGGAATAGTGCAACTGGAAAAATTGCCGACCTTTGTGGCTAAACGCCGTGAAAACGCTAAAAAGCTCACCAGACTGCTTACGGCCTCAGATAGGCTGAAATTGCCCGCGGAATCAGAGGAACGTCGACACAGCTGGTATCTCTACACTGTCAGACTTCAAAACGCCACAGGAAACGAACGGAACAAGATTGTTGAACAACTGCAGACGAAGGACATAGGTGCCGTAGCATACTACGTTAACCCTGTGCATCAAATGCCTTACTACCGTGAAACTTTCGGTGAGCGAAAATTACCCGAGACAGAAAAAGCAGCACGTCAAGTGTTTTCTTTACCCGTTCACCCTGGGGTCACGGAGGAGCAGGTAGACTACATAGGCACGACTATTCTTGACCTTTTATAACCTGTTTCAGCATTAAGGTTTACGCGGTTGCTTACCTAATGCTTTATCGTGTCGATTGCTTTTTCAAGGATGATTGAAGTGAATTGGCTGACTGTAAGAGTTAAATATGAATATGCGTTCAAATAATAGGACCCAGCTGTCTCGGCGTGTTGGGTAATTTTCTCATGGGGGCGAGTTGAACAGTTGGCTGATGAGGAAGATATTTCGCGAGTTAAGATAAAGTTCGTTATAGAGAGTTTAGGTGAAGCGGAAGGGGAGCTAGTGAGGTTTCTGGCGCCCAGAACCATAGATACTATTGTTCGGATACTTCCTGCGGAGGGCAGGGCAGCTTTGTGGAAAGAAGAGGTTTACTTCGAGCTTCCAGTTAAAATAGGTGAAGAAAAGGCTAAACCTACTGTGGAAACTGGCGCTATAGCCTTTTGGCCCATGGGAAGCGCTCTATGCATTTTTTTTGGGCAGTCGCAACCCTACAGCTCCGTGAACATTTTGGGGAAAATCACAAAGAATCTGGAACTGTTTAAACAGGTTAAAAGCGGCGCAACAATCAAAGTTGAGTTAGTAAGCTAGAAGTCTGTTGCGCTTTCCTCCCACATCTGCAGGAGCCGTGCGCATTCTTCTTTCACGCTTTCATTTTGGCTCTTTTCCTTTAAAATTTCAAGGAATTTTATGCGTTTTTCAACTGAACGCTGTTCCGCGTTTCCTCCGTAGTAGAGTTCGCCTTCAAGGTACTCCTTCATGTGATTAGCTTTTTGAATGAGGAGGCTCGCGGCGTCCACAGGGTTTTCAACCGCGAACTTGTTCGCCCAAATCACTACTTCTGTTTCGCGGAGTTGAGTTAACCCGTCAATTTCAATTATCTTCTTGATGTAAGTCCTCAAAAACTCGTAGTAACCCGCGGTTTTCACCAGTTCAAGAGCTTCGTTAACTTTCTGCTCGAATTTTATGCTTCCTTCCACTGTTAAATTGTGTTTGTAGCCATTATTTACAAGTTCCCTTGCCGTTTTAACTTCTTTCTCTGTGTAAACTCTTTCTGGAAATTCCAAGCTGCACCCTCCCGGTCCTGCGAAAGTGAAAACTTAAAAAAGTTACCGTAGCGAATCAAGCAGCAACGGGTTTGTAAATTTTTATGTTATGGTTTCCTGAGACGAATTCCACTGCGCCGATTTGTTCCAGTTGCTCCAAGAAATCTTTGGCTGCGCTTATCCGTACGTTGAACCTTGAAGCCACGGCGTAAGGCGTTAAAACTTTCATCTTTTTTGCTTCGTTAACAATCTTTGCGTTTTTCACGTCTGGCGGGATTACACCTATTGTCCTTCTTTCTCTCGGCGGTGCGGCTTTCTCTTTCTTTTTATCCTTAGCTCTGCTTTCTTCGTCTCTTTTTGCTTGCATGCGCTCCATCTGCTTCAAGCCGAGTTTCTTTTTTCCGCCCATTTTTTTCACTTCTCTAATCTGTTGGTTGCTGAACTATAAAGGCTGGCTTATTTCAACTTTATGCTTATTCTTCCACTCTTTGAGGGGAACGCCGAGTTTTCTTTCAACCTCAGGTCTATGAATCGAATTCATAGTGCAGAACGGTATTATGCGCCCATCTGGCACGGCATAGTGAATTACGCATCTTTGTACTCGTTCTAGGTCAAAGTTGTACGGGTCCATGAAGTGCATAGACGAAAGCAGGATGGTTTTCCTTTGCAGGTCGCCTAACGACTTGTAGCTTCCTTCCGTCAAGACTTTTAGAAGGTATTTCCTCAGGAAACTGAATTTCACGTGTCTTGCTGCTCCAAGCAGGCGAAGTTTAGCTTTTTTCTTGCTTCCTTTTGAGGCGTTCTCATCAACTTTTTTCATGGTTGCAACGAACTTGTCTACGTTAGCGTAACGGGTAATCGGTGTGATGTCGCCGTTTTCCACGAAGAGGTACGTAGCCATGCCGCAGTGTGGGTGAGCTGTGAATTCCACGTACCGCTTGTCTTGAAGTGCGCCCACTGCTTTTGAAACTGGTACGACTGTGGGCACGGGATAAAAGTCTGAAACCTTTATTTTTCCGTCGGTTTGTTCCTCGCATAGGCGCATGAAATCTGGGATTGTGATGCGCATTCGGTCGCGTTCTTTCTGTGGAAGGCGTCCGCAAAGGGAGACTGGCTGAACGTTTATGCACCTTACGATGTCGAAGTTTTTAACTGCGAAATCTATGATGTCGCCAAGTTGGCTATCGTTAACGTCTTTTACTAAAGTAACCACCAAGACTAAGCTTTTTAGTCCTGCTTCGCGGCAGTTTTCAATAGCTTTCATTTTGATGTCGAGTAGGTCGACGCCGCGGATGAACTTGTAAACTTCAGGTGTTAACCCGTCAAATTGCAAGTAAACGGTGCTTACTCCAGCTTCTTTCAGTTCTTTGCAGTAATCAACGCTCTGTGCAAGTCGCAGTCCGTTAGTGTTGACTTCCACGTGGCGGAAGCCGAGTTCCTTTGCTTTTCGTACAAAGTCGATTAGGTCGTTGCGGATTGTTGGTTCGCCGCCGCTGAATTGAAGTGCCGTGGCTGGTACGGGGTCATTTGCGCGCAAGTTCTCCAGCATTCCTGTAACCTGTTCTTTTGTGGGCTCGTACACGTAGCCCGCGGCTGCAGCGTTTGCAAAGCAGACTGGGCATGTAAGGTTACACCTGTTTGTTATGTCGATTATTGCTAGAGCAGTGTGGGATTTGTGTTCTGGGCATATGCCGCAGTCGTAGGGGCAGCCTTTATCCGTTTTTGTGCGTGGGTTGTTCAAACCGTCGCCGTCGCATCTGAGTTCTTCAGCGCGCACGTATTGGTCATAATCCGACCAGTATAATTCTTGGAAAGAACCGTGCTCTGGGCACTCTTTTTTTATGTAAACTTTGCCGCCGTCTTCAAAGATGGTGGCGTCTAAAACTTGCGAGCATTCAGGACAAATACTCTTGGTGTTTTTGATGGTGTTCATGTTCTTTCACTGTGCCTTCGGGTGGCTATGCTTTTCGAAGTGCTTAAGAGCGAAGATAGCCATAATAATGTTTCCAAACCTTTCCTACGGTTATTTGGGGGAAATAAGAATGTCAATCAGCGGAAACACTCGTGATATTTTGCGAGAAATGGGTTTGAACGCCTACGAAGTTGACGCTTACATTGTGCTATTGGAAGGTGGGAAGATGACGGCTATGGAAATCAGCCGAGAAGCTTCTGTTCCCTATTCTAAAATTTATGATGTTCTGAACTCGCTTAAGCAGAAGGGCTGGGTTAAAAGCTCCGAGAGTCGCCCGTTCAAGTATTATCCTGTTCCTCCGACTGAGGCTATAGCATACACAAAACTTAGGCTTGAAGACAAATACCAAAGCTGGGAAACTGCTATCTCCGAGGAGTTACAGCCTCTATATGAAAAACGGGAGCTCGTGGAGCGCCCGGACATGCTGATACTGCGTGGGCAACAAGCGGTTTTAACCAAGCTAGAAGAAGTTCTCACTAAAGCCACAAAAGAGATTATGATTGCAGCTCCCGAATTCGCACGCGCCATAGTTGCCTCAGCAGACCCTTTAATGAGCGGCTTGAAGAAAACGGTGAGCGTTAAACTCATGGTGGCGGGGAAAGCTAAAGATTGGATTATCCTGAAAAAACTTCCCTGCGTAAGCGAGTTACGCACCAGAGATCACATGTTCGGTGGAGGAGTAATCGCTGATGGAAAAGAAGCTATGCTTTTTCTAGGGGAAGACAAGCCCAGCCTAGTAATATGGAGCAACCACGTAGGTCTAGTTGGATTTGCCCGAGAATACTTCCAGTTTCTATGGGACTCCTCAGCAAAAGCTTGATGAAAAATGTGGATTCCGCTGGATACTCTTATTTCGTGAACCCCTAGCAAACTAATGTTTGTGTTTTTATTTGCTGAGGTTTTTCAGCGTCACAAGGCGCTTCTTTCATCACCAGAATTCCTTTATATAAGGGGGCTATAGACTGTTCCGAGCAATAGAGCAAACATGTTTCATTTAACAATCAGGGAACTGTTGTTTGACCTACATTTTTTCTGGTGCAACTACTCCGATTAAAGTTAGAGCGTTGTGGAGCACTATCCGAACAGCATCTGTCAAAGCTAGCCGCGCATCGCTGAGTCCTTGCGGTTCCGCTTTTATGACTGGCAACGCGTTGTAGAAAGTGTTAAACTTGTCTGCCAGCGCATTAGCAAAATCTGCAATCAAGTTCGGTTTAAGATACTCTGTGGCTTCGACAAACGTATCTGGAAAACTGGCTACAGCTAAAACCAACTCACGCTCCAATTTCTCCTTCAAAAGCCCGAAGTCAGCGTTTTCTGGTTTCCTATCGGCTTTACGCAGGATACTGCAAGCTCTTGCATGCGTATACTGCACGTAAGGTGCACTGTTAGTTTCGAAGTTCAGTACCCTATCCCACGTGAATATCACAGGCTTAGACGGATCGACATCAACAAGCGCGTAGCGAACAGCACCAATGCCCACGAAATTAGCGATCTCCCGCTTATCTTCCTGAGATAATTGAGGAGAACGCTTCGAAACCTCTTCGTAAGCTCGTTCAACCGCTTCGTCGAGAACTTCGTCGAAAGTGATGTAGCGACCTCGCCGACTGGACATTTTATAGCCTGGAAGAGTGATGAGGTTGTAAGCAAAATGAACAAAGTTGTCAGCGTAAACGTTATGCCCCAAAGCGTACAAAGCAATTTTCAACTGTAACTGCGCCAGCGACTGCTCCATCCCAATGACGTTCACCACTCTGTCTGCGCGATCAAACTTCCACAAAGTGTAAGCAACATCACGCGTGGTGTAAAGTGTTGTGCCGTCAGCACGCACAAGAGTTAACGGTGGAACCTCATAATTCTCCCTTAAACCCAGTTTCCCTTTAAGATCCAAGGTGTACACTACTTTTTCAGCGTCAAACTCTAAAACCCCACCTTCAGTGAAAACGAAAGGCGAAGCTTTCAAATTCTCAAGAACCTCAGAGACTTGGCTGCTCCAAACAAAATCGCTTTCCCAATCCCAAGAATCATAACGAACCTCAACACGCTGCTGGGTTTCCCTGAAACCTTGAATACACAACTCGCTTACTTCTCTTATGAGACTCTTAGCGTCAGGTTCTCCATCCTCGTATGCACGATTAAGCCGATTTATCTCGTCCTCAGGATTCTCGTCTTCACCAATTCTTTCCAAAAGCTCTCCAAAAAGCGCAGGAAATTTCTCTTCAAGCTCAGCAGCGATAGAAGCCCACTCGGCAAGCCCCTTATTGATTTTAGCCACTTCATCAGAAAGCGAAGCCGCTTTTGCTAATTCAAGCTCTCTCTTCAAACGGTTAAGCTCAACCAAACAGCACGTAACAGTGTAAATCTTGCCCACAAAACGATCCGCCTTCTCATCAGGCTTTGGCTTACCAAGCTTCAAGTATCCGTAGGCAACAACCGAAGACTGCCGCCCCACATCGTCAATGTAATAGTGACGAGAAACCGCATGTCCCCTACACTCAAGTATACGAGCTAAAGCGTCACCTAACATCGGGTTTCTAGCTTGCCCTATATGGATAGGATGAAGTGGGTTAACGCTGGTGTGCTCCACAATCACTTTAACCGGCTTATCAGCTTTAACAAAGCCATACCCGAAATTCAATTGTCTAACAGATGAAAGCGCCAAATCAGAAAACTTGGAGAAATCCGCGTAAAAGTTAACGTAGCCTCCTCCAGCAGCAACAACCTTCAAGACCAAGGAAAAACCAGATTCAGGCATCGCACTGACTAAACGCTCAGCTAAAGCAATGGGCTTCTGCTTAAGCTTCCTAGCAAGCTCAAAGCAAAGCGACGAAGCAAGCTGCCCAAAATCAACGTTTGGCGGCTTACTCAAAGACAACGCATCAACCTTAATCTCTGGAAAAGTCTTCTTCAAAGCATACGCTAACGCGGTTTCACATTCCCCACGAAACTTGGCGAAAGGATTTTCCGAAATCAAAGTTTTCCACCATTTTTTTGGAACGCGCTAAACCTTTAAGAGGAAGTGGTATTTTAATGTGAAAAACGTTGTTTATGTATGTATGGATGCAGCTGGAATGAAAACAAAAATTATTTTTTCAGAAAAGAGCCTGAACTACGGCGGTTGGCACATCGAAGGACCTCAAAGAGTCAAGATGGCCCACGAAATTTTGAAAGAAAAGAATTACGAGTTTCTAGAACCTGAAGCTGCATCTGAAGAAGACTTGATGAGTGCCCACGACACCGACTACCTCTGGAACCTGAAAAAAGGCCTAGTTGAAGACACTGATACACCAGCATACGACAACATTTACGAGCACGCGCGACTTTCAGCTGGAGGCGCAATTTTGGCAGCTAAGATTAATGGTTTTTCCCTTATGAGACCTCCTGGACACCATGCTGGACGAAACGGTGCTGCTTTAGGTGTTTACACACGAGGGTTCTGTTACTTGAATAACGTTGCAATAGCTGTGAAGTCCTTGGACAAGCCAGCTGTGATTTTAGATATTGATGGCCATCATGGGAACGGCACACAAGAGATTTTCCAAGGCGACAAGAAAGCAGTTTATGTTTCACTGCATCGTCATCCTCATTACCCTGGCACAGGCGAATACTCCGAGGGAAACGCCTTGAACTTCCCCTTGCCAGCTGATTGCGGCGAGAAGATGTATCTGGAAACTCTTGACAAAGCTTTGGGCATGATTAACTCAGACAAGTTTGAGGTTTTAGCTGTATCAGTTGGGCTTGACGCTCACCGTGGAGACTTAGCATCTCTCGGCTTAACAGAAAACAGTTACCGAGAAATAGGCAAGAGAATTGCCGCATTAGAAAAAAAGACGTTCTTCGTTATGGAAGGCGGATACGTGGGCGAACAAAACGGCAGAGACATAGACCAGCTTTTGAGAGGATGCGAAGGAAAGCCGGGCTAACAGCGGGTGTAAAAAAGGAAAAATTAAAACACGTCATCGTATCTGATTGTCAAGTTTATTTGTGTTTTTTGGCGTTTGCTTTTTCATTCAAGTCTTCGAGCTTTTCGTTGACTCTCATTGACCTCTCTTCAGCTTCTGCAAGCAAGGGTTTCCAATCTTTATTTTTTACAATGTTGGTTAAGCGTTCTGTTGCTTCTGGAAGTTTTTCAAGAGCGTCGTTGAACCGTTTCTCAGCGTCTTCGTCTGTACACACGAGGTCTAAAGCTTCTTCTGGACAGGATTCAATGCATTTTGGTTCACCGTCGCAGAGATCGCAGGTTACAGCTATGCCCGTGTCAGAGTGAATTGTTATGCCGCCATGTGGACAGGCTTGTATACACCAATCGCAGCCTTTGCATTTCTTTTCTTTAACCATTATAATGCCAGTTTTTTCGCATTGGGACAGCGCATCTTCTGGACACGCAGTCACGCATTTGGCATCTTCGCAGAACCTACAAGCGAGCGCAAAATTGAATAGAGGAGTCATGCGAACTACGCGAATTCGTGAGCGAATTGGATTCAAGGTGTTTTCTTCTTTTTCAAGAGTGCAAGCATACTCACAAATCCCACAGCCGGTACATTTGCTTGGGTCAACGGAGACGAATTTTCTGGATGGAAATTTTGAGGCTGGCATTAGTGTTACCAGAGACGGTTTAGCTATCTAAAGATTTCTGTATGCTCTCGAGTTTTTAACCGTTGCCTCGTCTGAGACCAATAAGCCTGTTGTGTGCTACGATCTTGTGAAATGGTTCCCATCAGCGTATGAAGCCAACCGCCTGTCAAGCATAGAACAGAGTGGTGAGAGCGTTGTCAACAGGCTATGAAGCCAACGTAACAGTGGGCTTTAGACAAAAGGTATATTTGACAGAGAACCATCTGAGTCTTAACATCACAATAGAGGTTGCCAAATGCCAGTATTAGATCCAATTAAGAAGTCCATTGCGCAAAAGCATAGGCTGCACATGAAAATTTGCAGGGACTGTGGAGTAAGAAACGCTGCAACTGCATTAAAATGTAGAAAGTGCAAGAGCAAGAATCTTAGATGGAAGAAAAGAGAGCTTGTGAAGTAAGATTACTCGGCTCAAAGAGTCTTAACTAAAGTTTCCATGTTGAAAGCGGTATTTGCACACCCATTCTTTATCAGAGGTATAACTTGTACACCCACGTCCATGCTTTCCAAGGCAGCTACACCCATTTTTACCTCTTCACCACAAGCAACTCCAACAACGCCTTCATATGGATTCTCTTTGAGGATTTTTAAAATACATGATCCGCCTGGAACCACGTAAACGTCGTATCCTTTTTTCTTGGCGAAACGGTCTGCTTTGTTAACTAAACAATCTTCTGAACAATGAGCGCAAGTGTAGGAAGGAATGCTCGCGTCAAAGACGGCTTTACAGCGGTTATCCATATACTTTCTGGAACAATGAGGAAGCAAAAGCACTCTCTTTTCCGATTTCAGGAACTTCCGTCTCGCCATGAGGTTCACGGCTTGCAGGTCAATGAAGTCTTGGAGGAGAACAACTGCGTCTGAGAGATTTAGCCCTGTAGCTTCTTGAATTCTAAAGTTTTTAATTACGTCTTGAAGAGTGTTGAGAAGTGTTTTGTGCATGCCCTTTTGATAGCTGATCCTAGCCATCTCTGCAAAGAAGAAGTGTGGAACTTTTGACAGGTCGAAGGTAAATTGGTAGGGCATAACTTAAGATTAACGATATACCTGCTTAAAAGAATACCTGTATTAATAATCAATATTAAGCATGAAAAACGGCTAATCTACTCTTCGCCGGTGCCTAAAAGGTCTCTTAGAGACTTTAGCTCTTCTCGCAACTGGTTTACCTCAGTTTCAAGGGCGTTTGCTCGTGATTCTGCGACTTTTTTGAGTTGTTCAATTTCCACCATCAAACTGGTTCGCTCTGTTTCCAAAGTTGTTATTTTTTCTCGCAGAGTCCTCAAAGTTTGCGTGAGACCTTCACGTATCTCCTTTAGTCTTATGACAAGGTCTTTAACGTTTGTTTCCACTGGTCTTACTGTTGTGTCCACTTTAGCTCTAAACTTGGACTTGCATTTTGGGCATTTAAAAATTCCAACCCTGAATTCGGGTATATCACCGTTTGGTCTATGTTTCACGGGTGTTACAGTCCAGCATTTAATCGCAGTGGCTACTTCTGTTCCGCAATTTGGGCAGTTAACCAATGGATAAACCCTTCTAATCCAAGTTTATGTAATATTCATAGAAGCCATTTCTTGCGATTAAGCTATAACACTTTGTATTATAAGCCTGAAGCTGGTGCGTGTAAATTGACACAGAAAAATGAAAAGTTAGAGCGGTGGTTCAATTAAATGCTTATTTGGAACAGTAGTCTTTCAACGAGTTCCTTGTAGCGATTTCGGATAGTAACCTCAGTTACCTGTGCAATCTCTGCTATTTCCCTCTGAGTTTTTCTTTCACCTGTTAAAACAGAAGCAACGTAGCTTGCAGCTGCGGCAATTCCGGTTGGTCCGCGACCTGAAGTTAGTTTAAGCTCTTTCGCCGCTGCCAAAATTTTATGGGCGATTTCTTCGACTTTCCCCTGCATTGTTAGTTGGTTGGAAAACTTGGTTATGTACTGGCTGGGTTTAAGCGGTGGAATGGAATAGTTAAGCTCTTTGATCAGAAAACGGTAGCTGCGGCCGATTTCTTTTTTGTTCACAGTTGACGCCTGAGATATCTCATCTAACGTTCTTGGTAGTCCACACTGCCTGCAAGCCAAGTAAATCGCTGCGGAAGTTACGCCCTGAATTGATCTGCCGCGTATTAGTCGTTCTTTCACTGCTTTTCTGTAGATTACTGAGGCGGTTTCGAGAATGTTTTTGGGCAAGTTTAAGTTGTTAGAGATTTTTGTGATTTCAGACAGGGCAAAAGCCAAATTACGTTCTGTGGCGTCTGAAACTCTTATGCGTCGCTGCCATTTTCGGAGGCGGTAAACCTGAGCTTTCTGGCCAGGTGAAAGACTTTTACCGTATACATCACGGTCGTGCCAATCTATGGTCGTTGATAAACCTTTATCGTGAATTGTGTATGTCAGTGGAGCGCCAACTCTGGTTCGTTTTGACCTTTGCTCGTCGTCGAAAGCTCTCCATTCTGGTCCTCTGTCTGCTATTTTGGCTGCTACTACGAAACCGCAGTCCATGCAGACTATTTCGGCACACTCGTAATCGCGCATAAGTCTGGTGCTGCCGCATTCAGGGCATGATTGGACTTTGAATTGTTCAGGACGTTGCGTTGACGGTGAGGAGTCTGATGGTTCATGCATTTTGTTATCTTTACTCATGTTTTTTTGCTCCGTTTCTTTTTCGAGAGAAGCAGATACAGCTGCTCAGCAGTAAGCTTTTCTGGCTCCTTAATCGTTGGCTTTACAACTGCGTATGGCGAAGACACTGGGCCTATCACGTCAAAGACTTTTCCAACAACCTTCAGTTTCTCGTTAACGACCGCTGAACCTATCTTCGGGGTTTTTTCAGCTTTAACAACAATGTTCTGAGAAGGAGTCACATGAAGTACTTTACCCAATCTCTGCAACACATTCCCCTCTCGAAAAACAACCAACGACAACGTAATAGCGTATTTAAAGCTTTCTACGTATAGGGAAACAAGAAATTACGAGTAATCTGTTTTTTGTGTATTAATTGTTGGGAAAAAGATGGAATTGGTGTTGTCTAGTTCTTGGGAAAAGTTATACCCCCCTTTATATAGAGTAGATGTCAAGATAACTCTAAGTCTCTGCGTAAGCCAAACTGAAATCAAACGTTTGCGGACTGTGAGGAAAGATTTGACAGAATCGTGGAGGCCACAATTAAAGTTCTGAAAAGACTAACAAAAGGACCATGTCATCTAAAAGATACAGCTAATCCCTGATAGAAGTCAAGTGAATGGTGTGCTCTAAAGTAGCAGTTTGATTTTGTCTTCAGGTTTTACTTTGAACTTTGTGGATGCGCTGCCTTGGTTCACGGATATTTCTAGAAAACCATGACTCCCAATTAGGGCTATGGGCTGTTTTGGCTCAGCTTCTCCGTAGGCTTTGCATAGCTTCAGTTTCACTTTGTAACGAGGCAGTTCCACTCTTACTGCGCCTTTCAGATGGGCCTGCGCCACTTCTTTCTCACTTATGTTGGTAATTATGTTTCCAAAACCATCCACATGCAAGACCATACCTACCAACACCCCATTTTTTTGCGTGGTTTTTGAGAAATCAGGCTTTGTTGCTTCGCGGATTTTGGGTCCGAACTCTTCTGGTTTAATCCCATTCAGCAAGTGCGCTGCTGCAGGCGCAAAAATGTCTCTTCCATGGAACGTGTTTGAGACTTCGGGTAACATGAACTTTGGATTTACCAGTTCGTGAATGCAGAGTATACCTTGTTCTTCTGCGGCCAAAACCAAGATTCCGTTGTCTGGTCCAATAAAGAACCCTTGCTTGGTCTCTATCAGTATTGGACGCCTTTGAGTGCCAACACCGGGGTCGACAACCGCCACATGAACCGAACCCTTCGGAAAGTATGGCGCCGCCGAAGCCAGCATGTAAGCGCCCATTCGTGTATTAAATTTTGATATTTCATGTGTTATGTCGACTATGACGGCGGTTGGGCATATGCTTAAAATTGCAGCTTTCATCTCCGCCACGTAAGGGTCTTTCAACCCGAAATCGGTTGTTAAAGTTGCTATTTTGCTTGGCATACTATGTGATATGCTCATTGTGCTTCTTGATAGTTTTGCTCCACCCATTCTTCAGAGCCCACATGGGTCTCGAGGTTACCTGCTGCTTTCTTTTTTCTTCTTGAGCGCACATCCAGCCCTATCATTACGATGTAAGGCAGAGCAAGATAGAGCGCAGCTAGAATGGGATTGCTGAATATGAAGGCAAAACTGAGCAGCTGAGCCAGTGAAGTTCCTGCATAAATTTCTAGGATATCCAATAGTACAAATGCCAAGAAAGTTAAGGTTAGACACACAAAGAATTGAACGAGCACGCCGCGTTCTTTTCCGAGAAGAAGCGAGGGAATTACAGAGGACAAAACAAAGACCCAAGCGAATGAATAGAAGACAACGACCAAGTCTACTCTGGAGGTTAGCCAGAAGCCTATTGATGGAATGAAGCTGTTGATTTGTGTTACAAGGGTGGTGACCGCGGTTTCTGTGAAAAGTTGGTAACTAATCATCAGTGTCCAAGCTACGGAGAGGTATAACGGGGTTATGAATACCGCTTTTCCCATTGTGGATACCTCACATCCAATGGGAATATTAAGTATTAAGTTTTACTATACAATACTCCCTAGCAGCAAACTGTATCAACGAACAAAATCCGACACAAACACCCTCAAATAAACCCCAAATGACCCTCACAAATAAACTTGCTGAAAATAACTTTCAGCCACCATGCACAACCGGAACAAGAACCACGACATCCCCGTCCTTCAACTTCGTATCCAACCCGCCTAAAACACCAATTTCCCTGTCGTTCACAAGTATCAACGCATTCGGTCCCGGGTTCCCAAGATGCTGGTCAATAAGACTGCCCTCTATCTCAGGCACCTCTTTAATTAGTTCGTTCACCAACTCGCCAACAGAGGTAAGACCTTCACAGTCCAACTCAAGTTCGCCCGCGCCTGAAAAATGACGAAGAGCACCGACAAACTTCACAGTTATCACCATCTTAATCCAGCCTGTGAAAAGGGTAACAAACTATCGCTAATAAACGATTTCTCATTTTTCAGGAGCCAAATCTGATTTAAGGAAAAACAAGAGATGTTTTAGTTTTCAAATCTTTCTTCGGTCAACGTCTCCACTATGTCTGTGGCTATCTGAACCAGCGTGTCAGCCTGCTTCATCATTGCTTCGCCGTTTACCTCCTCCAACTGCGCTAGCTGCTGCACCATTTCTTCGATTTCCATTAGAAAACGCAGAATTGAGTCGTTTGTAGGCTTGACTTTCCTCGCCTCTTCGCGTACAAGAACTTCTATGAAAGCAGGTTCGCCCAGACTGTAGTATATCGCGTTTCGGGCTTTCCTGATTGACTCCACCACAAGACTGGGAGCCATGTACGGTATATTCCGTGCTGCTTCTAACTCCGCCTTTGCCTCGCGTAAGTACCGGAGAGCCCAACCCTTTCGGTATTCATCTATCATAAGACGTCATGCTCCTTTGTGGCTAAACTGAATTTTCCTCTTCGGGTTCGCTTGAAGAACCGGGTTGAGTTAAGGAAATAGTGCGCGTTATGTACCCAGCAACTTGGTTCCTCACTTTCGTGGTCGCACCTTCCGTGAGAGCGTCAACTGTATGTTTGTTAGCGTTAAAATCAGTGGAGAACTTCTCTGGAAAACGCTCCATAAGTTCTTTTGCTAACCGTTTAATGTGTTCCGTTTTAACTTTTCCCAACTGTACAGATTCCTCCAATTAGATACTGGTCTTTTTTCTCCACCACGTGAAAGCGTACAAGCAACTTCCAATAGAAGAAGAGGCTTAATTTAAGTTTACGCTTCGCATACCCGGATATCCCAGCCAGATAGCGGGTTCACATTTATTCTGTATTCAATGTATAAAAATCTGAGGTTTTAACGGGTGCGTGGCGCAGAGCCGAGGCTATTCTAGGTTTATATTGAAGAAGACCTCGAAGTTTCTAGCGATTTGGGTTGTAACATCCACAACAGCCATATTCTTAACTTCAGCCACGGCTTCAACAACCGTTTTTACGAAGGAAGGCTTTGTCATTTGACCATTGTAGGGAGTTTTCCTATAAATCACTGGACCATCCGTTTCTGTTAGAAAGTTTGTCAACGGCACCTTTTTCACGACTTCGCGGATGCCGTTCGAATAGGCTACTGGCGGCCCTTCGGTGATGTAGTAACCATAGTCCACGGCTTTGTACAGTGCACTCATGGGGTAACTGAACCAGTGTAGCAGAACCCGCTTCAGATTGTATGATGGAAGCATGTCTACGATTTGAGCTGTTGTTCCACGCGAGTGAATAATGGCTGGAAGGTCAAGCTTTTCAGCTAAATGCAGCATCTTGTCGAAAACCATGAGCTGGTCTTCCCATATCTCCTCATATTTGTAATCAAGGCCGATTTCGCCTATTGCAACTACAGCCTTTTTCTGATGTTGCTCAGCAATCAAGTTTAACGTTTTTTCAAGCTCATTTTCTTTAAGCACCTTTACGTTCCATGGGTGAATGCCCAAAGCAGGATAAACCGTGGTGGGATATTTTTCAGCTAATTTCAGGCTTCCGATGCTTGTTTCAAAGTCCATAGAGTTAGAGACTAAAGCGGCGACATTTGCGCTTTTGGCATCAGCTATAAGCTCGCCTGTACATTTCGCGTATTCTGCATCTGAAAGGTGAATATGCGCATCGATTAACTTCACTTGAGACCCCAAGCTGTCGTTATATTCATCTGAGAGTTTTATAATTTTCTTCTTTATGTGAAGAATTTTCATCTTAAACGGTAATTTAAAGAAGTAGAAGACAAAAAAGGTTAAATATAGCTTTAAAAAGAAAAAGAAGCTACGGAGGAGTCTTTATGACCGATTTAGAACTAGCCGTTGCTCCCATGCACAGATTGTGCAAAAAAGCAGGAGCAGACAGAGTCAGTGAAGCTGCAGCGAAAGAACTAGCGAAGGCGTTAGAAGGCATTGGCATCAAAATCGCGAAAGAAGCATTAGATTTCGCCATGCATGCTGGACGCAAAACCATCAAAGCTGAAGACATAGAAATAGCCACAAAAAAAGTAATGGAAAAATAGTAAGCGAACTTCCCCTTCCTTCTTTTTTATTCAGTTTTTCTAAACCGCGCACGACAGCAATCTACTTGTTTTCGTGTTGATTGCCCATTAGGCTGTAAACAGGTTTAGACTCTTTTCTCAAGATGCCTTAGACGCTGAAAACAGCCAGTAGCAATGTCAGGATAGACCCCCCTTCTATAGTTTCTGCAATGAACCACTATTAGGATCCTAATAGGCGGCAATTATGATGGGTTTATGGGTGCTACGCTGGTGGGGTTTGGATTCTGTCTTGGTTGTTCGACGGCAGGTTCTCCCAAAAATTTTAAGTTTGTATTTGGGTAATTATTGTTAATACTGGACCATGCGTGTTTCATTGTTGGAGCGTTTCTCTAGGCTATTGCGTTTGCGAGCTACTGTCGCCGTGATTTTTGTAGTATTGATGCTGACTGTTGCTGTTCCATTAAGTTCTGCTGAGGTTCCTTCGTTTGAATGGTGCAAAACCTACACCGGCTGGGTGGGTAACTCTGTTATTCAGACTGTTGATGGCGGCTATGCTATAGTTGGGGCTACTGACACATCATCCCAAGCTGTACTTATCAAAACTGATTCTTCAGGTGAGGTACAGTGGCAAAAGGCGTACGGCACTGAGGTCTTCGGAGGTAACAAACAAGTGGTATCAGTTGTTCAAACTGCGGATTTAGGCTACACGTTGTTTGGATACAGTGGCAACTTGGTTAAGACAGATTCTACCGGAACCGTTCAGTGGATAAGGGATTTACAAACATACGGTTTGTGCGCTGGCATCCAAACTAGTGATGGAAGCTACGTTATGGTAGGTAACACGGTAGAATCAGGTGAAGATGTTGCTTGGCTACTCAAAACCGACACAGAAGGCAACATCTTGTGGGATAAAACGTTTACTGGAGGCTGTCACGTCAATGATGTAGTGGAGACTCCCGACCGCGGTGTGGCATTTGCAGGTAACTGGAGAAACGATTTTTGGCTTGCGAAAATAGATTCAAACAGCAACTTGCAATGGAGTCAAAACTACGCTGCCGGGGGAATTTCAGATTTGCATTCCGTTTTTTCTCTTACAAGAACCAATGATGGAGGCTTTGTGCTTGCAGGCGCAGGGAATTGGAGTGATAGCGATGGGATTATACCTTTTTTGCTTAAAATCAATTCTAATGGTCATCAGCAATGGCTCCTTTATTATGAGAACTTTCCTAATAACAGTTTTAGTTCGGTCGTGCAAAACAGCGATTCCAGATACACCTTAGTCTTGGGTAACAGCGCGCGTTTAGTTAGGACAGACTCGTCTGGAATCGATCAGTGGCACTTGACATATGCTGATGCTAGTGGAACAATTGACGGTATATACCCAGTTATCACGGGCGTGACTTACAATTTGCCCTCCGTCATACAGACTGAAGATGGCGGGTACGCGGTTTTGGACATGGCTTACGAGAATACTATTCGGCTCACCAAGATTTCCCCAGAATCTGACATTCAGGCTCCTGCCATTTCTATTTTGAGCCCGAAAAACGAGAAGTACGAGACAAGTGAAGTTTCCTTGACTTTTATTGTGGATGAGCCCACTTCGTGGCTTGGTTACCGCATAGATGGGCAAGATCTGGTGACCATTACTGGAAACACAACTTTGTCAGATCTATCTAGTGGAGAGCATACAATTACCGTCTACGCCACTGACACATTGGGAAATGATGGTTCAGCAACAATCTCTTTCACTATACCAGCTGTTTTTCCGATTGGATTAATTATAGGTAGCATAGTTGTAGTGGCTTGTGCGTGCGCTTGTCTTCTTTTCTATTTCAAGAAAAAGGGCCTTTCAACTTACAAACAACAAGGTTTGATGAAGTGCTTAAAACAGCGTCTAAACTCAATCGCCAATAACAGAATAGTGCGGAATTTAATCATAACCAGCCTATGCATCCTCATGATCCTTGTTCAATTCTTCTTTCCATACTTCTATTTCTCATCTTTACCCAATAATTCCAATTCGTTTGAGGTGGGAATAACTTACGTTTACGAGCAAGACGAACTTGGACAAATCTACAATGAAGTTTCACGCATCAAGGATTTAGGTTTCCAAGTGATCCGTGTAAATCTAGTATGTAACCCCCAAGACCCAAACAATTATGCCAATATTCTAACAGACGTATTCTTCAGCGCCACCCGAAATCTAGGTGTGCGAGTGGCCCTTATAATTCATAACGATGACGCTGCTGATGAAATAGACTACTACCTTAACAAATGGGGGTCCGACCTTTATTGCATTCAGGTTCTTAATGAACCAGAACTTTCGTCATCGTGGAGTATAGGTGCCCTATTTACAGATGATGAAGTAATCTCTAAATTTGAACAAGCGTACTCAATAATTGAAAGTCATCAACTCTCGGTGTTGCTTTACACTAATTTCGAAGTAGGCTTTATCCTTAGAACAAACCTTCCTATAGAATTCAGTGAAAAACTCGATTTCGTAGGATACGATGTCTTTATGGACTCTTTTCTGGCTCTGTCTCCTGTCTTTATTCCGCTTCTCCATGAAATAACCAACAAGGACGTAATTATCACAGAGTTCGGAATGTCAACAAACGACGACATCGCCCAAAGCGACTTCATCATAAGAGGGCTTAATCTTTTCAAGAACATGGGGCTAAACAGCTGCTGGATAGTCTATTGGAATAGTGTTAACAATGCTTATGGAATACGCGGAAGGCTCGCAGAACAAACGGTGAGTGAATGGATTGCAGAGAATTCGTAAACTATCTAAAACAAAGTTCATCCACGGCTTAGCAATTACAGTTGCTTTAGTCGTCGCTCAATTACTACTGGATGTTTTCCAAATTTCCCTGCTACTTTTTATGCCTCCGATAGGTTTCGCCTTCTTTCTATTCATCTCATACGGCATCCTACCAATGATAATAGGCGTGCTAAACATCGTTCTGATTCACCGTTTTTACAACTGCGACGGCTGGGAAATAAGCTTCTGGCTTAACGGCTTATTCCTAACGCTCACATTCTCCACCATCACCATTCTAATTCAAACAATTACAGGTTTACCCTTCTTCGTAATCGCCATAGTTGAAATTTTGGTACTTCCCTACCCATTTGGAATTCTCGGGAAATTCAGCAACCGAGGACAAAAAACCGCTAACCCACAACAAACATCAACCCTCTAGTCCAGAAAGAACCCGCCTGCAATGTTCTTTGGCTCTATCAAAATGATAAATTTCATATACAAGTCGATTAATCTAAAACGAGGTGCAAACTAATGAACGAATCATACTTCAACAAGAAACTCGAACCGATAAAGGTCAAAGAAAAAAGTGTATCACAGCTTCTGGCGGAAATGAGTCGAACCGCTTATCAGGGAAGAAAACTCGGCGAAGCAGTTGAGGTCTGGGAAAAAATGCTCAAAGACCCAGATTTGACTATCGTTATGGGCTTAGCAGGCTCCATGAGCACCGCTGGCCAATGGACCATAGTAAACTGGCTTATGGAAAACCGGTTCATTGACGTGCTTGTCTCCACGGGCGCCAACGTTTCCGAAGACATCGTGGACGCCATGGGATTCGGTTACTGGCAAGGCAGCCACCTAGCAAACGACGAGGATTTGCTAGAGGCAGACGTAAACAGGTACTATGACGTCTTTGGCAAAGAAACTGACTACCGGAAAATGGAAGAATTAGTAACAGACTTCGTTATGACCTTGAAAACTGGTTTCACCTATTCAAGCGCAGAGTTTCTGCATTTACTCGGCAAATACCTCGGCGCCAAAGGCATACCCAGCATAACCGCTGTAGCCGCACAGAACGGCGTTCCAATTTTCAGCCCAGCCATGAGCGACAGCGCCTACGGCGAAACGTTTCTTATGGCTAAAAACAAGGGACACCCCATAATTTTGGACTCGGTGAAAGAGTTCGACCAGTTCGTAAGCATCGGCACCCAAACGAAAGACGTTGCTGTAGTCTACATCGGCGGCGGAGTGCCTAAAGACCTAACGCAGCTCATCGCCATCTCAGTTTCACCCCAAACCAAAGACCAAGGCGTAGCCGGCAGAGACGGCCACCTCCGCAAAGGCCTGCATGAATACTATTACCCACACAAGTACTCCATACAGATAACCACAGACGCGCCGCAATGGGGCGGCTTATCAGGCTGCACGCTGGAAGAGGCTGTTAGCTGGGGCAAAATCAACAGCGAAAGCAGCACGCGAGCCGTGTGCTACTGCGACGCCACAATTGCCTTGCCGCTGATAACGCACGCGCTCAACGAAAGAGTAAAAACCAAACGCAAAGGTCCAGACATGTCATGGCTCTTCAAGGGCGTAACCTAAGCTTTCCCGAGCCTAGCCACAAGCGAACTCATTATCACCGGTAGTACCAGTGAAGCATCCCCTTCAAGCATAACACGCTTAGCTTTCTCACTTATTTTTCCCCACGAAACCGCTTCTCTTGGCCTCGCACCGGAGAGGCTACCATCCCATTCGTCAGCTGTGCTCACATACACGACGTAGTCCAAGCCGTCTTTAAACTGGTTCCACCATATCGTATGGTGCTTCGAGATCCCTCCGCCAACAATTAACGCGCCGGTCTTTTTCGCCGTGAAAATCAGGTCGCTAAGTTCACCTTCATCACTAAGCAGATCAAGCTTGAATTTGTGGTCTTGGCTGAAAAGCCATGTTTGGTAACCAACCGCGCCGTCCGTGATGCCGGGAACGAAGACAGGTATGTCGTTTTTAGCTGCCCAGTACATGATTGAGCTTTCGTTGCAACAACGCAAGCCTATTTCCCGGCATAACTGAGTGCCTGAAACTTCTTTCACGCCCTCTTTCCAAAGGCTCTCCAGCAACCCCTGCATCTTCTCTTCTATTATCGTGCCGTAACTGTCGTTTGGAACCAACACGTTGCCTAATCGGTTTATGCCTTTCTCGTGAAGTTTAACGTCATCCATGATGAAGGAGCCCTTGTAATAGTTCCTCCAGCACCTCGCCATGTCATGATCCAATGTTCCACAAGCCGTGATAACAACGTCAACAAGCTTTCTCTTCACCAACTCTTTAAAAACACCTCGAGTGCCAGTCGCCACGAGGTTTCCAGTGAACGAAAGGAAGTTAACGCAGTCCTTCTCTTTGAACATGCGCTCAAGAATGCTTACGCCCACAGAGAGTTTTCCAGCGGTGAAACCCCAAGCTTGCTCCATCTGGTTGACAAGCTCATCCACCGACATGTCTCCGCGGAACTCGTAATCCTTCACAACTTCATTCAGCATAACAATCTTTCTCCACTACCCTTGTGTGAATATTAAAGACGAAATAAATATGTGTCGAAACGAAATGAATAAAGATACGTGACGCTGACTTGTTTAGAGAAATCGGACTAACTCGTTTTTTTGACTTTTTTTAGTTGTTTTTTGCGCGACAAGTTAATAAGGAAGTTTTTTGCGTTTATGTTTGAATTAAGTTCAAACAAAATTTGAAGTTGTTAGGGAGAAAGGAGAACGGGGATCTTGAAAGAATTGGAACGAAAGTTGCTTTCCGAACTTTTGAAAAATTCTCGGAGAAGCGATAGGGAATTAGCTAAGGCTATAGGAGTTTCACAGCCCACCACAACAAGGCTTAGAACTAAACTAGAAAAAGAAGGATACATCAAAGAATACACAATTATTCCCAACTTCCACAAAATCGGCTATACTATAATGGCTCTAAACTTTTTGAAATTAGACCCAAAAGTAACCATGAAAGACATTGAAGGCTTTCGGGATGCACATCCTGAAACAATAGGTAAAAACCCGTTCGGAGTTGTCTTAATCCACCGCGGAATGGGCTTAGGATACGACACAGTAATAGCTTCATTTCACAAAGACTACGGCTCTTACGACGGGTTCAGAGGCTTCGTGAAACATGCCATGGGCGAAAGCGTAACCGAAATGAACACGTTTCTAGTCAATTTAAACGAAGAAAAAAACACTTTGCCTCCTACTTTCCTGTTTCTCGCCCGAGAAATGATGAAATCAAAAGGCAAAACCAAAAAATAAGAATAAAATTGTAATTAGCCACAACCTGCTCTTTACTTCTATAGCGCAGTGGTCTTCTAAAGGAAGCCTGTTTGCCTTAATCGTAACGCCAGACCAATGTTACCTTTGAACTTGAGCTTTCCCGTCATAAAGGCTTTTTCCGGGCTTATTTTACCATTCATTAGGTCCATGTAATCCGCTTCTGCCATCTTAAGTTCCAGCGTAGGCGAAGGATGCGTTCCCTCTTTGGTTTTCAGTTTCTGGTTTTTTATTGTAACCACCCACTCGCCGCCGTTAGGCCCGGTGATGCTTATCTGAACTGTAACATCGATGCCCTCGGCTTTTTCTGGTTTAAACCTGCTGGGCAATACTCTCTCGAAAAAATCTTTAGGCGTTTTAGCGTCGGTCACTACCTCATCTTCCTACACGTTTTTTACTATTCTACTGTATTCTCTGTTTTGAACTTTTCCTTTAACTTAGCCAAATCCAAGGCATCTCTGCCAGCCAGCGTCATAGCTAAAAGCTGAATCTTAGCGGCTTCTTCAACCATTTCGTTCAAGTTGCACGCTGCTGCTAATGTTGGGCCAACGGTTACAACACCATGATTTTCAAGAATAACCGCGTCATGATCCATAACATTCTTCTTAATCGCCTCCGCAAGCTCCGCAGAACCCGGCTGCTCAAAAGGAATAACAGGAACACCATTCGGCAGAAGCATAAACACCTCCACTTGCAACGGCAGAATCTCCGTTTTAGCAATTCCAAACGCCGTGGCCATGGGCGCATGCGTGTGCACAACCGCTTGCACATCACTTCGCGCCCTGTAAACCGCAGCGTGTATAGGAGTCTCCAAAGAAACATTCAATTCTCCTTTAACCTTGTTCCCTTGCAAGTCTACAAGAACCAGTTCTTCAGGCTTCAAGAATCCCATACGCGTGCCAGAGGGTTTTATCAGAAACGTGTCTGTGCCGGGGATTTTCGCGCTTATGTTTCCGCTAGTTCCCTTCGCTAATCCTTGCTCATGTAGTTCTTTGCCGGCTTTCACTAGTTGCTCGCTGACTTCTTTAATGGTGCTTGTGCTCATTTCTTATTTCCTGCTTAATCGCTTATCTGAACAAGTCCTTCTCTTTTGGCCTAGTAAGCTCAGTTGCCGACGCGGTTTCCGCTGCCTGATACTTGTACCCTCTTATGATGGCGGCAGGTATTCCCTCGTCAGCTTGACCCATAACAAGCTCCGCTGCGGATGCCAATTCATCAGCAACAGCTGTTCGTTTAATTCTCAGAACATATCCAAACAAATCTTTTTCTCCACGTCTATCCCTTATCGGTTTGATTCCCGCCACGCCTATCGCCACGTTAATCTCCCCCATCCTAAAAGGGCGACCATGAGTATCCGAAACAATCACGGCAACATCACAACCCGTTCGCCTCCTGATTCTTTGCCTGATCTTCTGTGCCGACGCATTTGGGTCTTCAGGCAGCAACGCTATGTTTCTTTCGCCTTCAACATTTGACCTGTCCACTCCCGCATTTGCGCAAACTATGCCATTTTTAGTCTCCGTGATCAGACTGTTACGGCGCATACGCACTATTTCCTTCGTTTCCCTGAGAATTACCTCAACTAAAGCGGGTTCCTTGTCGGTTTCCCGCGCTACTTCCCTCGCCCGTTCCGACGGTACAACTTCGTCAAGGTTAACAACGTTTCCTTCGGCTTTCGAAACAGCCACATGAGTGATAACTACAACATCCTTCTCCTGTATAGGCGTATTCTGCTTTTCAGCCGCACTGCAAATGAGTTCAGCCAGGTCATCGCCTTTCGTTATTAAGGACAAGTTTTCAACAGCAATTACTTCAACGGAGTCCACCGTTACAAACCTCATTTCTTAAGCTTGAATGGCTAACTCTGCAATAAAACTTAAGTTTATCTACTGCTTCAAGAAAACGCCTTACATACACAAATGCTATCTATTCAGCCAAGTAGTCTGCATGGATGTTCCGAGAAGTTTTAAAAAGAATATGCGATTTATACATTTATTCAAAAAGTACCTTTCTCCACGACGAGGGAACAGCAAAACTTGGGAATCGAGAACCTAAACCGCATTTTCAATCCTAAACGAATCGCCGTCGTCGGCGCAAGCGACAGAGAAGGTTCCATAGGCGCCAAAATCTTCAGCAACTTAACCGGAGCAGGTTACAAGGGCAAAGTTTTTCCCGTGAACCCTTTCAGGCAGACAGTTCAAGGAATGACTGCTTATCCTAGCATCAGCAAGATTCCCTGCAAAATTGACCTTGCAGTTATAGCTACGCCAGCGCACACAGTTCCGCAAGTCGCCGAAGAATGCGGAAAGGCTGGGGTCGTAGGGGTTATAATAATCTCAGCTGGCTTAAAAGAAACAGGTGACAAGGGTAGGAGCCTAGAAGAGCAGCTTCTGGAACACCAAAAGAAATACGGTATGCGCATAATAGGACCTAACAGTTTAGGCGTGATTAGACCGAAAAACAATCTTTACGCCACTTTCGCCGACAAGCAAGCAAGCCCAGGAAAAATCGCATTCATCTCCCAAAGTGCCGCTTTATGTGCTTCAGCTCTGGACTGGGCTTCAGAAGCGCAAGTTGGATTCAGCGCCGTGGTTTCCACAGGCTCAATTCTCGATGTAGACCTCGGAGACTTGATTGACTATTTCGGAATTGACGCTCAGACCAGAAGCATCATGCTCTACATTGAATCCATAAGAAACGGCCGGAAATTCATGAGTGCAGCACGCTGCTCCGCTCGAACCAAACCTATTGTACTGGTTAAGGCTGGTCGTTTCAAGGAAAGCATTGAAGCCGCCCTTTCCCACAGCGGCTCTTTGGGTGGAGAAGACTCAGTTTACAGCGCCGCTTTCAAACGTGCTGGTATTGTCCGTGTTGAGGCTATAAGCGATCTTTTTAACTGTGCGGAAGCTTTGGCGATGCAGCCAAACCCGAATGGTCCAAACCTTACTATAATTACTAACGCTGGAGGGCCCGCGATTATGGCTACTGACCACCTCATTGCGAGAGATGGGAAACTCGCGAAGCTAAGTGAAGAAACGGTTCAAGCCTTGAAGAACGTTTTACCCTCCTACTGTACCCTAGCAAATCCCGTTGACATTTATGAGGAAGCTACCCCAGAAAGGTTCAAAAATGTCATGGAGCTGTGTCTGAAAGACCCCAACAGCAACGGCTTTCTTGTTATCTACACACATCAGGGTGCAACAAAACCTGTTGACCTAGCAAACACGATAGTGGAAATAGCAAAGCAAACTAGGAAGCCTATTCTTACAGCTTTGATGAGCGAAGATGAGAGTTGCTGGAAAGCTCGCCATATCCTTCAAAGAAACGGAATTCCATCATTTACTTCACCTGAAGAGGCTGTTTCAACCTTCATGTACATGTACAATTACACTCAAAACTTGGAGCTTCTGTATCAGACTCCTGAATCTCTACCCGTGGAGCAACCCGACTCAACTTTGCTAAAGGGAGTTCTCCGGCAAGCTTTTCGCGAGGGCCGAAAGTTCCTCAGTTTACCTGAATCAATGCGCTTTTTGGAAGCCTACAAGGTTCCAACTGTGAAGACGCTTGTGGCGCGGACCCGTGAAGAGGCTATCACGGTATCTTCCGAAATAGGTTACCCTGTAGTCCTGAAAGCGCTGTCTCCTCAGATTTCGCACAAATCCAAAAGCGGCGGGGTCATCTTGAACGTTTGTTCTAAATGGGAAACAAAAACCTTATTCGGAGAGCTGGCTGACAGGGTGAAAAACTACAACAGCACCTTTGAGTTCCAAGGCGTTACTGTTCAGCCCATGATACGCCAAAAAGGCTACGAACTGATTATAGGATCCAAAAAAGACGACCAGTTTGGCTCCACCATCATCTTCGGCACGGGTGGAACCGCCGCTGAACTGTTCAAAGATGTGAGTATTGGTTTTCCACCGCTGAACCAGACACTTGCAAGACGGCTAATAGAAGACACAGACATTTACAAACACGCGGCATCAACCGGGCATCCTCTGAACGTTGCAGTTATCGAGGAGATTCTGGCGAAATTTTCGCAGCTTGTTACAGATTTTCCAGAAATAAAAGAGATTGACATAAACCCGTTGATTGTCAACGAAGATAATGCCGTGGCGGTTGACGCTCGCATTGTAATCGATTGGGACAGAATGATGCGGGAAGTTGCTGACCACCAAGACAACTGTCTTATTGCTTCTTACCCGAAAAAGTACGTTGCCGCTAGGAGACTAAAAAACGGCACTGAAGTGCTGCTTCACCCAGTGAAGCCTGAGGACGAAAAACGGTTCAACGAGTTTTTGAAGTCTCTTTCTTTAGAAAGTATGCGTTTCCGGTTTTTTGAGATAATAAAAGAGATGTCCCATGAAATGTTAACGCGGTACTGCAATCTGGATTACGACCGCGAAATCGCCGTTGTAGCAGAACTCAACGATGCCAACAAGCCAATAATCGGGGCTGTGCGGTTAATCCTTGACCCTGGCGGTAAAAGCGGCGAGTTCGCTGTTTTAGTAGGCGATGAGCTGCAAGGTCTCGGTCTCGGCTCTAAGCTTATGGACTTGCTTGTTGAAATGGGAAAAGACATGCGTGTGGATAAAATCTACGGCTACGTTAGCGTTAACAACTACAAAATGCTTCAGTTATGTAAGAAAAAAGGATTTAAGGTGGAAACCTTTGATGAAGAGACGACTAAAGCGTCTCTGTTTCTGCAGTGATTAAGCCTCTTTTAGCTTCTGAACTTCTGCAGTTTCTGCAGCATCTCTTTGTCGCCTTCAGCGTCTCCGGCGCATGTTGCTATTATGCCGTCAACGATGCCATCCAGCTTTGCTGCGGTTTCTTCAACCTTGTCCATTGTTGTGGTTGCTGGCCAGCCAATCATTTCCATTGTTTTCTTGTTTTTATCCGTGGCTACTAGGAAGTATGCGAAGATTGGCTTGTTTAGTTTCTTGCATTCTGCAGCTACAGCTTCAAGCATTGGGAGAGTTTTATCTTCAAGTCTCATGAAGTAGACAAAGTCCCAATCGCCCCTTACACGTTTAATGTTGTCCTCCACAGATCGTCTGGATGTTAGCAGGCATCCTAGTTTCAGTTTCTTAAGTTTCACGTTGGCCCGCAAGAATTCGCGGGCACCCTCAGATGACTTTAACTCTTTTATGGGTTCACCAAAATGGGGTTTGTCGCCCATTGTGATGATTAATCCATCAAGTCCAATAACATCGGAGGCTAATGCTAAACCGCCCACTTCAACTGAACCTTTGTAGTGGAGAATGAATATGGGTACAACATATTTGTCTGGGTATTTGTGTTTAAGTATGCAGCTTACAACTACACCGCTTGGTGCAGGAAAACCGGCAGCGCTGTCAGTGACGTTCCATCCATCAACTAGTCCTTCGAGTTCTTCGGCAAGCTTCAGAAATTTGCGTGTTGGTACAAACTCATTTAGTATTTTCATCGAGATATCATCTCGGCTAAAGGGGAGATAGGTTTGATTAAAAAATCTTTTGCATATCCATTTTCTTATTTTTTTAAGGAAACGTAAATAAACTATCAACCGAAAGTATTTTTTCATTGGTGAAAAACCATGAAAGTTGCTGTTTCTGGTAAAGGTGGAGTCGGCAAAACCCTGATTGCCGCAGGTCTTGCGCGTGGCTTCGCCGAGCGAGGATTGAAAACTATAGCTATAGATGCTGATTCTTCGCCTAATCTTGCTATAACTTTAGGCTTATCCGCGGAGGAAGCCCGCAAAATAGTACCAATATCCGAAAATAAGGAGCTTCTTGAATCTAAAACTGGCACGGGCTACTCTGGCGTTTACCGATTATCCTTTACTGTGGATGACATAGTCCGCGATTATTCTACAGCTACTCCTTTCGGTGTAAACCTGATTGTTATGGGCACAGTTAAAGCCATGGAGGCTGGATGCATGTGCGCACCAAATGCTGTTATACGTGCTATGCTCCGCCATTTAATTGTAGACCGCAACGAAGCTGTTGTTTTAGATTTTGAAGCAGGAGTTGAGCATATAGGCAGAGGAACCGCGAGGCAAGTTGATGCTCTGCTGATTGTTGCGGATTCAAACTTGAAATCCCTTGAGATAGCTAAGCATATACATGATTTGGCGGCAAACGCTGGCATGCAAAAGCTCTTTCTGGTTGGAAACAGAATCATGAACGAGAAACAGAAAGAAGCAGTCCAAAGTTTCGCCGAGAAAAACGGTTTATCCATCCTTACTTTTATCCCATTTGACGAGAAAGTTATCGAAGCAGACACGCTCGGGGAAACACCGCTCAAAAACAAAGAAATTGCCGCAGTTAGCGCCATAGACAATATATGCGACGTGTTACTTAAGAAAGAAATCTGAGTTTATGGGGGTTTGTGTTGATGAAAACTCTTGTAACTATTGGTCGTGGAGGAACTGGAAAATCAAGCTTCACGGCTTTAATGACGAAATGTTTCATTGAAGCGGGTCAAACTCCCATGTTGCTGGTGGACGCTGACCCCGACCAGAACCTAGCTGAAATGGTGGGTGTAGACCTGAAAGAAGGTGGTAAATCCACGATCGCCGACTTGCTTGTCAGCACTTTCATCGAAAAAGGCGGAACAACCGTGGGCGTTCCACCCACTGAACGAATAGAAAGCAGGATTTGGGAGAAAGGCTTGTTCGAAAGCGACCACTTTGACTTTCTTTCTGTTGGCACAAAATGGGTTGAAGGCTGCTATTGCATGCCAAACGCGGCGTTGAAAGGCGCGTTGGGGTCTTTAACCAAGAACTACAAGTACGTGCTTATCGACTCGCCAGCGGGTATTGAACACTTAAACCGGCGCATAACATCAAAAGTGAATGACATTTTCGACATTCTTGACCACTCAAAGAAGTCCATGGACCACGTTAAAAGAGCACACCGCATTACCAAAGAGGTTGACGTGCAGTTCGACAATTTCTACCTCATAGGCGGATACAGATTCCCAGAGGAGCGCGGCGTTCAAGCAGAAACCACTCTGAGCTTCAAATATTTGGGAAAAATAGCGGCAGACGAAACCTTAGACGAATACGTTCTTGAAGGAAAATCGCTTCTGGAGCTGCCTTCAGACAACGCAGCTTTCACTTCGGTGAAGAAAATAATGGAAACCGCAGGCTATCTCTAAAACAGCATTCATTCGCTCTTGTTTTTCCCCAAGATTGCATAGCTGTAGACCCACCATGACTTTTGCTAAAAAATTCTGGAAAAGTTTAAAAAGATTGTAATGTTGGTACTAGCTAAACCTTTACAGAGGTTTAGAATTGACGAGCAAAAACGTGCGCGTAAAAATTGGTGAAATGAAGACCAGCACTGGTCTTGTAAAAAATCTTGATATATCCATAGGAAAAATTGTTGACGATTCTTGGAAGGAACCCATGGGACCCACCCCGATGCCCGGTTTGACCACTCTAAGAAACTGGGACCTGACACTTCTTAACAAGTACAAGCCCTTTTACCTGCCGGATTGTGACTTGTGTTGTCTCTGCACTTATGGCAAGTGCGATTTAACTGCGGGAAAACGTGGAGCCTGTGGACTTAACATAGCCGATCAGTCGTCACGTATTGTACTTATCGCTTGCTGTATTGGTGCCGCAACCCACAATGGGCACGCCCGCCATGTGGTTGACCACCTGATTGAGAAGTATGGTCGGCGTTATCCTTTGGATATAGGCGGCTTAAACGTTAAAGTTGAAGCTCCAGTTACGAGGCTTGTCACTGGAATAAGACCTCAAACTTTGGGAGACTTGGACGAAGTTTTAACTTACTGTGAATCACAAATCACCCACCTGCTCTCTGTTGCGCACACAGGTCAAGAAGCCAACAACTTGGATTTTGAATCCAAGGCATTTCACGCTGGTCGAGTCGACCAAGTGGGCATGGAAGTCGCGGATATTGCCCAAGTTTCAGTCTTCGATTTCCCCAAGGCTGATCCTGAAGCACCGCTTATTGAAATGGGCATAGGCACAGTTGACCAGTCCAAACCTGTTATCATGTGTATTGGTCACAACGTCGTGCCTTCTGTTGGAATAATTGATTACATGAAAGAGCAGAAACTTGACGACAAGATGGAAGTCGTAGGCTTGTGCTGCACTGCCATAGACAACACACGATACTTTGACAGAGCGAAAATTGTCGGGCCAATTTCATGGGAACTCCGCTTTATACGCGGGGGATTTGCCGATGTAGTCGTTCTGGACGAGCAATGTGTAAGAACGGATTGTTCACTAGAAGCTGAACGTGTCAAAGCACCAGTCATCGCTGCTTCAGAAAAGAACTGTATAGGTTACAAGGACCGCACAAACGACCCTGCCGACGAGATTGTGGCAGACTTGG
>CAZINA010000004.1:0-52843 GCA_964540545.1 uncultured Candidatus Bathyarchaeia archaeon | reverse complement strand
CACTTCACTCGTCCTTAGGCTGGTTCGCCAGTTTATTCCACATGATGAGCCACGCTTTCTTTGAAGGCTTAGGCTTCTTATTGGCAGGCGGCATAATCCACGCGCTTGGAACCCGCGACATGAGGCTGATGGGAGGCTTGAAGAAAGCCATGCCGATAACCTTTGCGTTAAGTATAATAATGATTTTAACTACCAGCGGCCTACCACCTTTCGCTGCTTTCTTCAGCAAAGGCTTGATAATCACCAGCTTGATGGAAACGGGTAACATCTGGCAGGTTGTTTTAATTTACGCTACGTCTGCTCTAACTTTCATGTACAGTCTCCGTTTCGTGAAACTTGTTTTCATGGATGAGGAGTCAGAACACCTGAAGAAGTTGCATCCGCACGAAGCGCCAAAACTGATGCTGTACCCCGCCGCGGCACTTGCTGTGTTGTGTGTTGCTTGGGGTTTCGTGGGGCCTTGGCTGGTTAACTTCATGCAAGTCGAAGCGGAAGTGAGTTTGCTGGGAGCCTTTTTCAGCTTGGAAACTCCGATTTTCTTCGCGATTCTGGTGCCAGCTGGCTTAATTATATATCTAACTTACTACAAACAATCAGAAGTCATGATGAAATTCAGAAGCAGTTCGAATCCGTTAATGACCGTCTTGAAGCACGGTTACTTCTTCGATGACGTTTACCAGAGGCTTACAGGCAAAGGCGTGATGACTCTATCAGATGGAGTTCACCGCGCAAACAAAACAGTAATGAACAGCGTGGGAAAACCCGCAAAAGGCATCTTACATATAGCCGACCACATCCGCCACGCAAACGAAGTCGTAATGGACGGAGTGGGAAAACCCGCGCGCGGAATCCTGAATTTCGCCAGTCACACCAGAAACTTTGAGGCAAAATTCAATGAGCGGGGACCTCAAGCTATAGCTAACTCAATTGTCAAGGTAGCCCACGGCGTCAAAAAATACCTTGACGTCTTAGCAGATGACCTATTAAGCGTAATCGCACATCGAACAATGCGAGGGGCATCACACGTGAAGAAAGTTCCATCATCCTCTCTGCAGCATTACATAGCGGCTGCTTTGCTTGGTTTCATATTGATTTTGCTTCTGATAATACTCACGGTAGGGATATAGAAAATGGCGTTCTCACTCTTGTTAGTATTTCTTCTGCCCACGTTGGGCATTCCAATCGTCTATTTGACTGGAAAAAAATCTCCACGAGCAGCAGCAATCATAGTTGCTTTAATCGCACTAGCCAACACGGGACTGCTTTTAACAACGGTCCCCACAGTCCTCAACAGTCCAGACCACACGTATATAGAACCTTACGCGTGGATTTCAATATTGGAGTCGGAGTTTACACTGTTTGTTGACGGCATCAGCGTATCCTTGGCAATCATCACGTCAGTTCTCATAATAGTAGCTGCGCTCTTCTCGATTAACTACATGGAAGGCAAGAAGAACCTAGCCGTTTACTATGCCCTTTTGACGATGTTGTCGTTAGGTCTTGTCGGCGTCTTCATAACTTCCAACATGCTGCTCTTCTACTTCTGTTGGGAACTGATGCTTGTCCCAGCATACTTCATTATCGGCGGCTGGGGCTACAGGGCACCTTTCAAGGCAGCATTCAAATTCTTCATATTCACACATGCAGGCGCAGTCTTCGTGCTCTTGGGCATAGGCGCCATCTACATGGTCACAGGAGCCACAGACATGTTCCAAGCGCAAACCGCACTAATGGCAGCTAGCCCCGACCTTGTTCGGTGGATACTGCTTTCCATAACCGCAGGTTTCGCCGTTAAAATGGCCGTGGTTCCAGTCCACATGTGGCTGCCTGACGCCCACTCCGAAGCCCCTTCTCCAATGTCAGCGCTTCTAAGCGGAGTCATAATCAGCGCCGGCGCTTATGCTATTTTGCGCTTGTCACTGGGAACAGTTTTTCCAGCCGTTATGGGAACCTCTTTTGGAGTCGATTTTGTGCACGGTTTAACGATTTTCGGAGTAATCTCAGCCTTTTTCGGTTCGCTTATCGCGCTGGTTGAAACCGACATAAAAAGAATCATCGCCTATTCCAGCATCGCTCACATGGGCTACGTAATGTTTGGGCTCTCTCTCTTTCCATCTTCAATGGTGGCGGGGGCGGTGGTGATTACAGCATCTATAACTGGAACCGTGCTTCACCTCGTAACCCACGCAGTAAGCAAAGGGCTGCTCTTCCTTTCAGCAGGAGCCGTCATGCACCAGACTGAAAAAAGAGACATCCAAGAAATGGGCGGGCTCGCCGGGAAAATGCCGTTCACAGCCGTTGCGTCAGCCACAGCCGCGTTGAGCATAGCGGGAACGCCTCCATTCGCGTGCTTCATCAGCGAGTTCCTAATATTTGTAGGCGCTTTCGAAGTGATAAACAACGACGGCTTCTTCCTGTTGCCAACTGCCCTCATGCTTGTAGCCACAGTCCTCTCGCTTGCTTACTCGCTGAGGTACCTATCCCACGTTTTTCTAGGAAAACCAAAAACGGAAAGCAAAAAGAAAATCGTAGACGTGCCCACCTACATGAAAGCGGCAATGGCTATCTTGGTGGTTTTTGTGATAGTTCTCGGCATCTGGCCAACGTTCTTCATAGACTTGATTAGCACCGTACAGTTCATAGTTTGAGGCATGTTCACTAATGGTTGATATCTTAGATGTTGTTTTACCAATAATCAGCTTAGTTACCTTCGCAATTTTAACTATTCCAGTTTTTAGGGCAATCCGCAAAACACAGCATCAAACAGCCTTGGCTCTATCATGGTTCTTAACAGCCTTCTTAGTCTCAGGAGCCGCCGTAGCTAACTTGGCATTGCAATATTACAGTCTAGAATCACCACTGCCGTTTCTCAACATCACGTTGGCGGACACGCCGCTAGCCGAGTTTTCCAGTGGTTTCATGATAGACGGGATTTCAGTTTACATGGCAATAATGTTCATCGCTGTCAGCGCAGTTATCTTAGTCTACAGCGTTTTCTACGTGGACTCAAGCAAGAGACCTTCAGAAAGATACTTTGCAATCATGCTGGTGCTCACCGCAGCCTTGATAGGCGCCGTATTTGCCGGCGACCTCTTAACGCTTTTCATTTTTTGGGAAGCCGCGGCCGCAGGCTCCAGCTTCCTAATGCTCTACAAGAAAGACCCTGTAGCCCTGAATTCCACATTGAAATACTTGGTTATGATAATTATTGCTTCAGCCTTCATCGTCTTCGGGCTCTCGATAGTTTACGGTTTAACAGGCAGCTTGAACTTCTGGGCTGTAAGAGAGGCTTTGATGACTTTAGCGGACAAGCAACTGCTCATAATAGCTTTCATTTTAATAGCGTCGGGTTACGCGATTGAAGCGGCAATTGTGCCCTTCCATTTCTGGCTTCCTGATGCCTACGTTTCGTCACCGTCTTCTTCGGCAGCCTTTCTCTCCGCGTTAATAGACCAAGGAGGCTACTATGTTCTGATACGAGTGCTCATATTCATTCTTACGCCGCCCGGCGTGCTTAACTGGACGTTTATGCTGGCGGTTATGTCAGCGTTAACCATGATCGTGGGCAACTTGTTTGCGCTAATCCAAGATAACGTGAAGCGTTTGATAGCGAACATTTGTGTTGCAGACGTAGGATACAATCTGGTAGGCATAACCAGCGTAACCGCACTGGGGCTAACAGGCAACCTCTACTTCTTCCTCATGGGCGGAATCACCACCGCGGTTTCTTTCATGGTGGTAGGCGTCGCCAGCCGCTACGGCTTCAGAACGTTAGAAGACTTTTCTGGACTGGGCAAGAAGATGCCATTTGTGAGTTTAGCGTTGGTTATAGCTGGACTTTCGTTTGCAGGGGTTCCGCCTTTAGGCGGCTTCATGGCTAAGTACTTGGTTTTCACCGCGGCGATACAAGCGGATATGAGTTGGCTGGCAGTTGTAGGCGTTATAACAAGCGTCATTCAAGTCGCATACTTGTTGAGGTTGGTGAATTACATGTACGCGAAAGACCCCAAAGACGAAACCGTGATAAAAGAACCTAAAAGAATGCTTATCCCAATTTTCATTCTCGTAGCTGCCATAATAATCCTCGGGTTCTACCCGCAAATAGTCTTCAACCTCATCGACCCCATAGTAAACCAGTTTCCATTAATACCCTAACGCTGACGAAAAACTAGCTTAGAACTCCGCGAGGATAACCTCACTTTTTCTTCGTGAGTAACATGTTTGCTCTGTCAAGAGAAAACTCTCGGAATTTTTGGCTATAAAACAGTTTGAGGTACTCTTCTGCGTACTTTGGTTCAAAGGGGAGGTCTTTGGCGGAGATGCTTTTCTTTTCTGTGAATAGGTTTTCAACAGCTCTTTCCGCTACGGGGTAGTTCAGCAAGAGTTCTTCCATGTCGCGGTAAACTGCTATTGTTTCTACACATTCGTCCACGTAAGACAAGAACTTGGGAAGGTTCTCCAGCACTTCGCCAAGTTTAACATTTGATGATTCTGCTGTTATTTGCATCGCGAGATCCATGCGTTTGATTAACGCGTCGTTTTTCTCCCATAGGAAGTCCTCTGAGGGTGATAGAAGCACGATGGCTTTCTCTTTGCTCTTCAATTTCTCATGCAGAATCGAAAGTGTATCGCGGGCTATGCTTAGCGAGGAGTGGAATACGTCTTTTATTGCAATAACGTTAATGGCGTTAACTCCTCTTTTTTCGATGTCAATTTTCAGGTTCTCGGCTTTTTCCACGTTTTCCATCATTTTCGGAAAGTCCTCGCCTAAAACCTGCATTAATCTTCCGTTGTTAACGCGTAAATTAGCGATAGCAGTTAATGAGCGCTTCAGATGATTCACTGACCTGGAAATTTGAACTTTGTAGTGTTTACTCCAGTTAGTGAGAGCGTTGAAAAGCGCGTCTAAAGCTATCCATGGAGTTGCTTTTTCGGCGAGTTTTTTCTTTGCGAAAGCTATTGACTGGTTTTCTTCGGGTAGGCTGGGGTCGTAGAAAGACCTGATTACGTCATAAGCTTGCTCGGCGATTTTGATGACCTCGTTGGCGAGAGTCCGCCCAGCCTCTATGACTTCTTTAATTTGGTCTATTCTCATTCTCAAAGGCGCGGCTTTTTGAAAATCCGTTTTTGCAGTAACCTGTGGTTCTAACCCTATATCCTTGAACGTTCCAAGCCATTTCGAGAATTCGCAGTTGACAAATACTTGATACTCTCCGACTGCAACGTCTAGTTCAGCCATCAAATTGTCGAGGTCACTGCTTAAACTGTCTAGGTCACTGAATATCTTGTCTATTTCCGAGTTGTCCTCCAGCCTCAGCGTGGTCTTGCTGAGAATCTCGTTAAGCCTGTCGCTAACCATCATTAGCTTAACTTCAAAAGGACCACAAGAGATTGGAAGATTGTTCTTGACTTCTGCCACTTCTTCCTCAGAAACTAGAAGCTTCTCTTTGATTTCTCTAGCTTTTTCCCTGATCATTTCGACTGATGCTCGTTCTTTAGGAGTGTAATCCATCAGTAGCGTGGGTAGCGTGAATAGGAGGGTAGCAAAAGTGGCAATTGTCATCTCTACGGCCGTCACGTCAACTCTGAACGCTAATGGCTCTTGGAGAGCGCTTGCCAAGATGAAGAATATTGCGACTCCAACGGTTGCCGTGAGGGTGGGGAGAAGCCTCTCGGCGTGAGAGATGTTGCTCTGCTTGAAGAACATACGCATCAAGTACGTGAAAGCGAAAACTATGCCGAGCACCATGAACAAGAACATGATTATTCCGGGTAGCGAGTCGAAATAGTGGCTCAGCATCTCAAGTACTGTGTGCGGTAGCACTGGGGGGTCAGATGTGATTTGGTCGCTTATGGAGTTCACAACTAAGGATGTATCGTACAATCTGAATTGCAGCATTGATTCTTGAACGCCTTCAAAGATTTCTGTTAAAGGAACATAAACAGGTGGGCTAGTTCCGGCTTCGACCCACCAATCCCACCTTTCTATTGGCATCACCAAGTTCAAGTACTGCATCACTTGAAGGGGCACTGAAATTAACAGGTAGTATACGGCAGTCAGAAACGAGGTTTTTTTGAAGAGTACAATAGCCGTGAAAATCAAGGGTATGGCGAGGAAGTAAGTTTGGCTGAAGAAAAGAGAAATCGCCGCGATTATTCCCAGATTAATGGATATGACTGCTTTGCGGCTGCGGAAAATTATCGGAAGAACAGTGAACAAAAAAAGGAAAACAAAAACTACTGCACCGCGGGTTTCAGGCGCGCCCAACATCGATATGAAATCCATTTTTGCCAGATTATACATCAAACCTAGTCCGATGAGCAAGCCGCCTATGGGCATCCCCAATACGGGCTTCTTGTAAGTGAGAAAAGCTATGAGAAAAGCCAAAATCGCCGGCAAAGGCTGCGGAAAAAGCGGCAGTATTGATAGCCCTAAAAGCATGCTGGCAAGTGTAATCGGCAAAATCAGGATTTTAAAAAATTCCGGTTCAGCAGTGGTTTCTTTCTCTTTATCTTTCTTTTTCGGCTTTAGCTTGGTTAACGAACCGAGAAATCCAAATTTTGGCGGTTTTGGAACAGGTTTTTCTGTTTTTTCAGCTGGGAGTTCTGGAGTCAATTCTCCGGGCTCTTCACCCACAGGCTCAAGAGGTGGCTCTGGCTCTTCAGTAACAGGTTCGGGAGGTTGTTCTTCAAGCTCTTTCAGTGGAGCCTCAGGAGCTGGTTCAGCTGTCGCGTCAGCTTCAGGCTCAGGAGATTCTTCTTCTGGCGCTTCACGGGGAGGCTCGGGAGTTGGTTTGTCAACCTCTTCAGTTGGAGACTCAGGGGTCGGTTCCTCTGCCTCTTCAGTTGGAGTGGCGGTAGGCAATTCTTCTGCCGTTTCATCTGCAGCTTCGGCGGTCGGTTCTGCGGATTCTTCAGTTTGATTCTCGGGGGTCGGTTCACCTTTCTCGTCAACTACAGGCTCAGGTGTTGGTTCTTCTGCTTCTTCGGTGGGGGGTTCACTTGGTTTTTTGCGTTCAGGAAACCGTTCCTGATATTTCTTTTCCGGATTTCCTTTAAGCCAGTCCCAAATTCCCACTCTGAGCTGCTCTCCCCGACTGTAAATAACGAACCTAAAACCTTATCTTGTCAAACTATTCTTAAGTTTTACCGTGAAAACCCGAAATGGTTAAAAAGGGGAAGAGCAAACGCAAACCTCGTCTTGATTCGGCTGAAAAGCCAGAAGAAAACGTGGAACCTCTGAAGCCGACTTTTACTAAGCCTGTTATAATCTGCGTAGGGGAGTATCCGATAAAGATTCTTTTAAGAGGGTCGTTGGCGGAGAAGAAGGAGGAGCCGTTGCCCATATTTATTGACAAGTCCAGTGAAGACATTGCTGGATGGAGTCAGTCCTCGCTTAACCCCGACAGCATTTTGGGTTTAGACCTTAACATTGACACGCATTTTTGGTTCCAAGTCTTACCTTCAATTACAAATGACGGGACGCTTATCGCGCGTTTAAAGGATAAGCCTATCGACAGCTTGCGTGGAGCTGTAATAGTTTCGTCTTTATGGGATGGCGTCGGCAGCGGTTTGTTGCCGGCTTTGATTTCGCAGTTCAAAGAGTGGAACACAAACACTGTAGCCTTCGGTGTTTTACCTTCCAAAATGCAGGTTTCCGACGTGCACTTCAACGCTTTTTCATCTGTTGGGATGTGTGTGTCAAAAGGTTTTGGGGCCCTTTTGCTTTTAGACAGGGATCAACTCGAAAACTACGTGGGAGTTAACAGAAAAGGCTCGGTGCTGAAAGGCAACAATTTTTTCAACTACCTGCTGGAAATGGTGTCAGTTAAGGAAACTTTTGTTCAAGAACTCTCTGAGCTGTCCAGGGCGTTTGACGTTAAAATGTACACGGTGCTGTCCGCTACAGGAGCCAGCTTCAGCATGTACGGCTCCATCAAAAACATGCTTAACTCCGCGTTGTCTAGGCCACTTCTGAAAATTGACTTGGCAACCTCGTCAGTGGTTTATGTTCTCCTGAGGTTACCTCTGCAGCTCAAAGGGAAACTGTCTAAGGGAAAAATCGAGTTGGAAATAGCAGACTGGTTTAAAGAAAAAGCCAGTCTCCGAACTGCCTTCATAAGTGAACCAGTATACGTGGAAGACGCTAATGACCGAATAGACTTAGTGATGTTTGTCGGAGGCTTCGACACGACTGAAATGTTCAAGGCTATGGAGAAAAAAGTGAAGGCGATAAAGAGTTTTGTAGTGAAAAAGGGTTCAATAAAAGAGGATGAATGGCGAGTGATCGCCAAGAGTTTGGGAACTGTTTGAGGGGGTTACGTTTTACCGGCGGCTTCTTTTTTCGGTGCCTGATACCCGTTCTTTATTTTATTGACGACTTGTGTTGCCGAGACTCCGTGCTCGAGAAGGTAGGAACGGGAGAGATGTCTTTCGAAGTCGTTTGACTTGCTGTATAGCAGTTGCATTTCATCGTATGCTTCGAGATGTTCTGGTTTTCCTCTGCCACCCACGACTAGGACCCGCGTTACCCATGGCTCGCGGGATTCAACTACTCGCACTGTTATGGTTCTTGAAACTTCGCTAGTGACGTACGCGGCTAGCGCAGTGTATAGTTCTTGTGACAGGTCTTCGCCCCACAGTTTCGGAGGAGCCTCTACGGTTACCCAGATGTAATCTGACTTGTAGGTTGGCTTGAATCCCATAACGCTTGGGGTCTTGAAGACTCTCACTAGGCTCTTTATGTAGTCCTTGTAGTGTTGCATGTCCAGTATGTCTTTGATTATTTTCTTTTCAGTGAGCGTTTCTTCCTGTTCAGTTAAGATTTTAAAGATGATTTTTATTCGTTCGGTTTCAGTGATCTCCGCTGATTTTTCGTAGTAAGCTTTGGGCTGGGTTATCTCAGTAATTCTCTGCTCATACTCATTGTACAAGTCCACGATTTTGTTCAGTCTCTTGCGGTAAGTTGAAGTAACTTCAATTTTTTTGGCTAACTTGTCGTACAGGCTGATGATGCTTTCCACTTTTTCCAAGTCGTAACAGACGAAAGCGTGTTCTTCCTGAATTCTTTTTATGTCCCTCTCGATGTTTCGGAGCTGTTCTCTAGCGTACCTTTTCATGCTGAGAAGCTTTTTAACCTCGCGTTGCTGCCGTGACCTATCGAATTCTTTCCGCTTAATCATCTCTTCTATTCTCAGCAGTTCGCAGTCGACAACGCCTTTCTTATCGATGTACCGCCCTATAATCTCGTTTAGATAAGTAAGGTATTCGTCTATGATTTTTGCTTCGTCAAACGGCGTCCTAAGCATCAACTGCACTAAGAGGTACAGCGTTGACAATTCCGAATGAATGCTCTTCAAATCTTCCAGTTCAGGCTTGGAGTCGGGAAGAGCCTCGTAGTACCTGATGAGGGCTTCAACGAAATACCTTATTTCATCGTAGAACCTGAGGATTTTAAGAGACTTGTCTGCGAGGTCTGCCAAGTTCATGAAATCCTCCAGAATCTTCTTCTGCCTCACCGTGAAGACCTGCGAACTTGGAATCAGCTGCGCCAGACGCTCAAAGATGTCAGCTTTTCTTTCGGGGAAATCAAGGTATGTCTTCGTGAAGTAGGTAAGCAGGCTTTCCAGGTTGTCTCGTCTTCTGGACCCTTTCTTGTGAAGTGTCAAGTTGATTATGGCTTCCTCTATCGGCCCAATCTTGCCCATCATTCTGGTTGTTGTTAGGTACCCCATCAGCTCGCTAATCCAGCTTTTCGCTTGAAGCTCTATACCCTTAACGTGTAACGCCAAGTTTTCTTCAAGCCGTGGATTGCTGTAGATTATGCCTTTGATTTTCTCCTCGAACTTTTCTTCGTCGTAGGTGCCGCTTTTTATGAGGTAGTTTTTGTAGAGCTTGCGTGCTTCTTCATTGTTGCCCTCAAGTATCTTGTTAATATGGTCTAAGATGTCGAGTTTTTCCTTTCTCAGCTCATACAGCATCTGCTTCTTTTCGTAGTCTACTTTGAAGGCATCAATGTACTTGTCAATCGGGTAAACAACTTTTACCATGCCTAAAGTGTGAACGTAGTTCTCTGTGAGACCAACCTCTGTTCCTATTCCGCCTAACAGGTCAGCCAAGTCGAAGTCCATCAGGACATAGAGCATGTCCACGATCATTTCATCCATTTCTCTTCGGGCAGCAACGATGTTGCCTACCTTGGTGTATGCAGGCAGCAGCGGCAAGTAAATTAGCGCGTTTAGAGGGTTACGGTAGTATTCACCGTAGCTGTCCGTGACGTACTCATTATATTCCCTGTTTAAAACCAGTGAAAGCTCGTTCATCGCCATGAAAGCTGAGCAACCCTTTGCTGGGGGGTCATCTCCGCTGCATGGAGCTATCACGAAAGCTATGATTGGCACGCCAGAGCCTAGGACTTTCCGCAGGTGCCGAGTGAAATCGAAAAATACGCCGCTACCAGTGCCTCCGCCTAACCCGTAAATCACGATTACGGTCGGGGTGATTATTGACGAGAGCGCTTGTTCTTTGAATGAGTTTACAAAGTTTCTGATTATGCCGAGTTGATAGTAGTTAAGGGCGTATATTGCTTTGGCTAGGGCTCTTCTTCTGCCCGCGCCTCCTGCCATTGGAGGTATAGCCATTGTTGAGTCCAGCCAAGGGTGAAAGTTAAGCTTGGCGCCTTCCTTAACGAGGTATTCATTGTATTTCTGGTTGATGAAGTCGAACATTGCTTCGGCAGTTGGAAACTTTACTGACTGCGCGATAAGCCGCAGCCTTTCGGCTGGTATGCCAGCTTTGATCATTGACTCTGAAATTTTGTCGTAGCTTTCCTGCAACGCCCTGATTTCAGGGTCAGCTATGTCAATGGCTAAAAGAGAAAGGCGTGTGATGTCGCCTTTTAACAGTTCCATGGTTCGCTCGTTTTTCAAGAAAGTTTCTACGATGTTTGTTCCAGCTGAGCCTAAGCCTATCAACTGTACGCTATTTTGATATGTTCTCGTGGCTTCTCACATCCCAACTACGCTTTTGAGCCTGTCTTTAACGCTTTCTAGGCTTGTTGAAATAGTTCGGTCAACCCGTGACGCCCGCAAAGTTAGCCCTTCCAAGTCTCTGATTTGGTCTTCGAGAACCATCATGACATACTGGATTTTTCCTCTTCCACGTAGGAACATTATTCCTACCACAACCACAATGGCTACTAGGGCACCCACCACAGGTAAGAAGAGTCCTTCCACAGTAGAATAGGCGGGCACATCGTCGACGTCTAACGTGTTCAGCATGCCGATTGCGGCTTCAGCGTACCCTTGGTCGGCTTGAACCTTTGATTCATCGAGAATGTTTTCGTAAAGCTCTAGGTATCCTGGGTCTACCCCACTTTCCTTAAGAGACCGCAGTTCATCTTCTTTTTCCAAGAAAAGGCTTTCGTACTCGCTTGCCTCAGCGGTGACCACTCTCACTTCGATTAAGTCTAAAGTTGTACCGGCTGGACCGTACAGCGTAACTACACGATAATCCACGGGTATGTCTTGCGCGATGTTTGCTGGAACCTGACCGTACAGCTTCATTGTCAGTTCGCCCTGAACCTGATAGAATTGTACATCTTGGAAATTAGGGTTGTAGGTGGAGAGAAGCTCGTAATCTTGAGTAACCTTTTCCCAGTATTTGTCTTCGAGTTTGGAGTGTACCATGGCAGTTTTCAGTTTTAAAATGGTGTTAGGCGAAGTGACACCCACGTCAACCGTGAATGTTATTTCCACTTCTGAACCCCCGAATATCGGAGCCAGCGTTCTGTTTTCGTCAGTTTCAAAATCTACTTCCACCATGAGCGCTCCTGTGTTCGGGTCTTCAACGGTGTAGCTTACGAACCAGTCTCCCTCCCCAACATCAGCTTTAGTAGTTGCAAAAAATCCAACAGATAAAAGACTTAAAACTAAAAGAAGGCATATAGCAAAGACTTTCGTCCTCATTTTTCCCCCTCGTGAAGTCTTCTATCATAGGGTGGATATAACATTTTTGCTATAACCCCACGTTCTACCAGACGAATACCCAAAAATCAAGGATATAAACCATTTTTAACCCATTAAAGCCCCCATAACTCACTTTTAACCTATAAAAAGGCGTTTTTTGCTTAATCACTCCAAAAGAAAGGCTTAAAGAAGTGGCGCCGGGAATGGGATTCGAACCCATGCGGACCTGAAGGTCCACGGGCTCTCAAGGCCCGCGCGTTATCCACTCTGCCATCCCGGCTCTTCTGTCTAATTGGGCTTTCCTGTTTATTTCTGTTTTCCGTTCCGCAACGCAGTTTAGCGTAGTAAAAGTAATTAACCGCCAAGCCATTGGGCGTTACATGGGAAAAAACCTGACTGTTTCGATTAGCGGTGAACTGCTGGATTCGATTTTTGAAGGGGCAAAACAGCTTTACCCAAAAGAAACTTTTCTGCTTCTCCGTGGCAAGAAAAGCAAGAACGGGGTCCACGTGTCAGACCTTGTTGTTCCGCCGTTGGCTGTTTACGGGCGAGGCTTTGCCAATATTCCGTTTCATATGTTGCCTATGGATTTCTCAGTCGTCGGCACCGTTCATTCTCACCCTTCGGGGAACATAACGCCGTCAACTGTAGACCTCAACCACTTTTTCGGGCGGGTGCTCATGATAGTGGGCTTTCCCTTCACTAGCGCACAGAACGTTGCCGTTTACGATGCGAATGGTGAAAAACTGCAGTTACAGGTAACTGAAGAGTAAGCAAGCGCGCGCACGTTTCAGCTTTGCGGGTTGCTTAATGACTTGTAGGCTTCAATGAAGTCTCGAGCGAATTTGTCAGCGTTTTTTTCTGTGCCCTTGTGTTTTTTGTCTATTGAAGTGCGCAAGTGATGGTAGAATTCGTGAAGGATAACAAAGGGGTTCACTATTACGTCACTGTTGAGCACGGATATTGTGGCATTTTTAGTCGTGTAACAGCCAAAAGCCTTTCCCTTGTGCCCTTTAGGTAAGCCCACTTTCAGCTTCGGCGTGCTCACCTTATAGGCGTGTGCGAGTAGTTCAAGGGCTTTCTCCGCCTGACCATTTAGAATGAGCGAGACGATTAGCGGTTTAAAGTTGACTTGCAATGCTTGTCCCAACTGTTGTTATATGGAGCAGAAATGCATTGGAGAAAATTAAAGGGTTTGGTTTTCCCCGCGTTACATGGCGCTGGCAACAACGATGAGGTTGTTCAGCACTGCAAACAGAAGGACCACGGTGGCTACGACGTAGGCGGCTCGGAGTACTATTCGAGCGCATTTGAATGACCGTGTGCTCTTGTCGGGGGTTCCCAGCAAGGCTTTCTCTGCCTTGTAGAACAGCAAGCCCACCATTACAGTTGTTGAAAGCTTTATCACTGTAAACATTAGCAGGCTTGTTTGAGTTATGTTCGCTAGGAACGGATTGCCCTCTACAGCCCCAAAGTACACTATTCCAACGATGGTAGTTAACCAATCCATGGAACCCATCAGGATAAGTGACAGGCTGGGAACCGCCCGAAATCTAAGCATATGCGCCTTCTCCTTCCCCCTTCTCGAACTATCTGCTATTATGTTGAACTTATTTAAGAACTGAACTGCGAGCCATGACATATTCTCAAATCGAACTAAACAAGATAGCAACCCCTACTCAACATGTACAGCGCGCAAAACCCATAAATAACCCGAACACCGAAACTTTGTCACTGCAAAAACACAAGTGGGCCGGTCGTCTAGCCTGGTTAGGACATCTGCTTGACGTGCAGAAGGTCACCGGTCCGAATCCGGTCCGGCCCACCACCAACCACTCCAGTTTTCAATCAAAATTACTTGACCAGCCAGCATATTTGAAGCCTATTAGGATCCTAATAGAAATACAATGCAGAAACTATAGAGGGGTCTACACGGCGCAGTACGCGTTTAGAACTATTTATAGTTTAAATAAGGGGGCTATAGTCTTTTCCGAGCATAACAGTCTCCGCGTTGGGGTTTGAGGCTGTTTTGTATGGCTTCAGTGTTTGGTTGGGTCTTGTTTTCTGTTCGGTTTTGTGCGATACATTTTATAGTTAGGTTGGAAATGCCTTTGTATTTAGGAGAAGAAATCTTGAGTGCGAAGTGGCGTAGAAGCAGGAAACACTTGAAGCGGTTGGACGAGATCAGTCAAGGTAGAGATAACTCTGAAAGCCACTCTAGAACGCCAAGCGTCGAAAACATGCGCACCTCAAGGAAACTTTACCCCCAGCATTACAGGTCTTCCCAAAGCTACGCCAGACGAAAATGGAAAGACCCAAAACCCCTCATCGACATTTTCCAAGAAAAAAAATGGATAACTATAGTCGCGGAAATCGCAGGCTTTAATAAGGAAACCCTGAAAATACATGTGAAAGACCGAAAAATAACACTGTCAGCCAAAGCCAAAAACCGCAGATACTACAAAAGCCTAAACCTCCCCAAAGTAGTTGTCCCAAACGCCGTCCACACAACCTTCAAAAACGGCGTACTAGAAATCAAACTCCAAAAAAAAGAAACAATAAACAAAAAAGCTGATTAAAATGCCTCATAAAGAAAGAAAAACCAGAAAAATGCGCGGCAGCCGAACACACGGCTACGGCAAAATCGGCCAGCACAGAGGCGCAGGTTCAAGAGGCCACCGGAAAGTTGGACGCCACAAGCACCTCTGGAGCTACGTTGTAGCATATGAACCAGACTACTTCGGCAAACACGGCTTCACGTCACCCCGAAGCCTCAAACGCAAAGAAAAAGTCATCAACGTCGCCAAACTCGACGAAATATCCACGCTCTCAACTGAAAAAGAAAAAGGCAAAACACACGTAAACCTGACAAGCCTAGGCTACACCAAACTCCTCGGCACAGGCAAAATCACAAAACCCTTAACCGTAACAGTTCCAGCCTGCTCCAAAACCGCAGAAGAAAAAATAAAACAAGCTGGCGGACAAGTCTTAACCCAGTCGCAGGAAAACGGAGAGTAACATTAGTCAATGGCCGGAAGATTCCTAAGCCTCTTCAGACCACTCGCAAGAGTTCTGCCTGAAATCAAAGTTCCCGAACGCAAAGTAAGCTTCAACGAAAAAATCTTCTGGACCGCACTCGTACTCATAGTTTACCTAGTTATGACCGAAATCCCCCTTTACGGAATCAGCGGGGAAGTGCAAGAGCAGTTTGGCTCCTTGAGAGTGATTTTCGCTTCAAACCGCGGCACACTCATGGAACTCGGTATAGGTCCCATAGTTACTGCAGGCTTAATACTGCAGCTGCTGGTGGGTTCTGCCATAATACAAGCGGATATGTCTGACCCTCAAGATAGAGGCTTGTTTACGGTGGCAAGCAAATTCTTCTCTATACTGCTTACAGGAATCCAGGCTTCAGCCTACATAATAAGCGGCATGTACGGCAGTCTACCAGGACCAACAACCATAGTCATATTCCTGCAGCTTATAGGAGCTGGTGTGATAGTGATGCTGATGGATGAGTTGGTTCAGAAAGGGTGGGGTTTAGGCAGCGGAATCAGCCTCTTCATTATGGCTGGAGTTGCACAGAATATTCTTTGGCAAACGTTTAATCCGGGAACTGGCTTGTTTGTAGGTGGGCTTTACCAGCTTACGTTAGGTGATGCGTCGTATCAGTTGACGGATTGGGTGATTGGCAGTGGAGCTTATCCGTCGTTAATTGGATTCATAGCAACGGTTATCACGTTTTTGGTGATTATTTACTTGGAAGGGGTCAGGGTTGAGTTGCCGATGACTTACGCTGGGTACAAGGGGTTCCGCAGTCGTTACCCAATTAAGCTTTTGTACGTGTCTAACCTTCCAGTTATCTTTGCGTCTGCGCTTTTCGCTAACGTTTACTTCTTTTCTCAGCTGCTCTGGAGCCAGATGGGATCACCTGCTCCTGGAACGAACCTGCTCTTCCAAATCATAGGTGACTATAACAGCACAACCCAAGGTGTTACGCCTGTTGGAGGGCTTGCTTACTTTGTAACTCCACCCAACAATATTGTTAGCGTAGCGGCTGAACCGATTAGGGCTGCTGTGTACCTTGCGATTCTTGTGGCGTTTTGTGCGGTTTTCTCGCTTATTTGGCTTGAAGTGGGTGGTCTTGGACCAGATAAAGTAGCGAAGCAGCTTATGGATTCTGGCATGCAGATTCCGGGTTACCGGCGTTCTGGGAGACCTATACAGGCGATTCTTAAGCGGTATATTCCGGTGGTTACGGTTCTTGGGGGAATAATAGTAGGCTTAATCGCTGGAATCGCAGATTTCCTAGGCGTTTTCGGAACAGGAACAGGCATCTTGCTGTCAGTAGGCATAATCTACCAGTACTACGAACTGTTAATGCGTGAGCGAGCAGCAGAAATGTTCCCTGCATTCAGAAGAATCCTAGGAGAATAGCGGGGAAACTCTAGCGCTTGGAAAAACTTATACCCCCCTATATATAGGTAGAACTTCAGAGTGAACTCTTGTTTGAATGTGTGGAATTAGAAAGTTTTGAGAAAGCTGAAATGAACTGCTATATTGGTTTTGACTGTTTTCTTTTCGCCATATAAAATAGCAAGCCAAAACCAGATACCAAAACTATCATTATAGAACCAACAATTAACCATGGTGTTGGAAAAGGATTAGCCAATTGTTGCGATGGAGTTGATGTTGGCTCAGGTGTAGGTGTTGAAAGTGGAATTTTCACATTGAAGGAGACAGCCTCAGACAAAACAACATTATCAGGTGTCTTAGCATAAACAACCACAGTATGATTACCCTCAGACAACCCTGACAAAACTGTTTCTCCCCCAATGATTAAGTAAATTTGTTTCCCAATGCCCCATCTTTCAGTTTGCGTAAGGCCAGTGAATGAAACATTATCGGCGCCATCAACACTATAACTGACTACAGTTGACTCCAAAGCATATGAACTATTACGAACATTTAAGTGGAAATTCAATGGAACATCCCCTTCAAATTCCGAGAACTCATAATAGCTGGGTGAGGTAACCCAAAGGCTAGGTAAAGGAATGTAATTCGCTTCTGCCAACTTAGTAAATTGCACTCCAAAAATGACTAACGAAATGGAGAGTGCCAATACCAGCGTTAAGGCTAATGCTGTTTTTTGCATAACAGCACCAAATAACAATACGTTAAACTAATCTTTATATTTTAATTAGCGCTGAGTGGGGTTACGCCCACCAAGTAAACTGGGTAAGGGATTACTTCTTTGAATTCTTGTAGATCCCGTTTTACCTGCTCGAATTTGGGTTCCTTGTAGGTGGGAACTATGAAGACTAGTACGTCCAGTTGGTTTTTGGCGTAAGCTAAGAGGCACCTGAAGAGGGACCTGTGAACCGCGTCGATGAATGACCGTTCAATCTCTATTGCTGTTTTCTCTTTGAAGGCATCAAGCTTGTAGGTCGCCACTGGAAACAGGGATACTTCAATGTCCCACATGTTCTTGTGAAGGAAATGTTGTATCCTATCGTGAGTTTCAGTTGATGAAAGGTCTGTTAAGGAAGCAGCCTGCATAATAGTTGAAAGCTGACCTTTTCTCCGCAGAAGCTCTTCAGCGCCTCTGAAACTGAAAACCTTTCTCTCTAGTCCAAAGCCAGATAATGCTTCTCTGCTTTCCGCGTTTGCTTCTACCGGTTCAGGAACTGCTGTTTTTAGAGCGTATTTTCCTTGTCCAATCTTCGTTAGCACCCTGTCTGCGGGGAGGAAAAAGGAAGACTCGCTTTCTTGACACAAGTCCTCCATAATTTTTTCAATGTTGTGCCAGTCTTTTCCGTAATTCAGCTTTATGTAGTTTCTTACTTCAGTTGCTGTGCCAGAACCGCCTAAAGCGTTTAATGCTTCAACAATCGAGTCTTTCAAATTGAAAACTGGAACCATTCCTGAAACACCATACCAGATTTATTGAATGTATGCAAGATTCAGTTCTAATAACTTTGCGGAAACGGGTACTGTTTTCTAGAAACCGCGAGAATCAGAAAAAAGAACAGGGCGTAGCATATTATGGAATAACTGCTATGTGACTTTCTTTTTAACTTTCTTAACAGCCTTCTTTGTTTCCTTAACGCCCTTCTTTGCAACAGTCTTAGTTGCCTCAGCGCCTTTCTTCGCTACCTTTTTGGTTCCTTTAAGACCCTTCTTACCCAGCTTTGTCCCTTCTTCCCCGACTTTCTTGACTGACTCTTCAGTCTTGTCTTTTACTTTCTTCAGAAAACCCATAAAACATCAAATGCTAGTAGTATTCAATAAACCTAAAATAGGTTATGTAAAACCAGAAAAGGCAGTCTTGAGTTGACTCAGGTTGGAACTCCTATACCTATTTCTTATATTTATTCAGTTGTGCAGTTGTAGTTTTCTTCCTTTCTTCTGCACTGGTCACAGAGATCAGATTTCGGCTTCTTAGAGCGTCTCTCGGCAATGTATAGGGGATATTGCGTGCAGTTCTTACACCAATGCCATCTGTCAGGTGGAGACCCCTTAACATACTCTACCACTCTTACCCTCTCAAAATGTTAACTATGTCGCCACCCATATTTTTCATTTTCTCCAACTATATACACGTTAACTTAACTATGAAGTGACTACGATTCGCACTTATTTCATTTCAAATATTTCAAGTCTTGAAAAAGCAACGGTTAAAAAGCAAACAACACATTCCAACCCCAGCCAGAAAATGTCTTGCTCATTAGAAGCACAAAATAAATTAACGTTTTCGAATAACTATTCCAAGAGTGCATGTGGAACAGGGCATCCACGCTGTAAGGAAGCCGGATTTAATGGGAAAACAAGAAGTTGCAACCTGTTTTAACTGTCCAGAGTTCGACACTCATAAAGGCTGCTGTAAGAGAGCGAACAAATTGAAGCCCTGTATTAGACAAAAAAACGATGTTTCCGCCATGTGATATCACCTAAAAGCGCAATTTTCCAGCAACTAATCATTAAGAAATTAAAGTAAAATGTAAAAATATGTGAGGGAACCACCCCCGTTACTTCGAAGTTCGAAGCTCGCACAAAGAGAATTGCTATAAACGTGACAGCCCATTGGATTTCATTATGGGAAAGCCAAAGCAGCTTGCAGATATAGAAAACGACCAAAAGGTTGATTATGCTTTAATGAAACGGCTGGCAAAAATTCTTGATTTTCTGCCAGATATAGAGGATTAACGCCAAACACCACCATGATGTTCTGCCAGCGCCCATTTCTGCTGAAACTCTTAGCCAAACAATTTTTGGAGAAGCATTCCTATAGCTTATCAGCTTCCAAGAGCAAAAATGGTTATTAACAAGAAAACAAATAGGCAGTGCAAGGTGAAACAAAGATGCTAGACATTACAATTATTCCGATAGCAACATTAGTGATAATGCTTATCGCGGTCACCATTTCGTTTCTAAACATGGGTATTAACCGCCTTCTGATCACTCGCATATGCGGATGGGAAGAATACAAAGTAATGCGGAAGGAGACGTCTGAATATCAGTCTCAGTTAATGGCGGCCATGCGCGCAAACGACACGAAACGCGTTGAAAAACTGAAAAAGAAAGAATCACAAATAAGAAATATGCAAAGCAAAATGATGAAGCCATCGATGATACTGCTTCCCATAAGCTTCAGCTACATAATAATCTGGTACATCTTTCTAATCCCTACCTTCGGGGCAAACGCTGTGGCAGTTGTGCCGGGACTCGCTCCAACGGGCATACCTGTCATATACTGGTACATGATCTGCTCATTCTTCTTCGGCACTCTAGCCTCCCGCATAATAGGCGTATCACCTATAACATAAAAACGCATGGCTGAGCGCTATGACCAGAAACCAAAAAACGGAGAGCGCCTCAAAGAAAAACATCGTAGTCTGCATATCCGGAATGGCTGGAACAGGAAAAAGCACGTTAGCCAAGAAACTCGCCGAAAAATACGATTTAAAATACTATTCAGGCGGTGACGCCTTGAAAGAGCTAGCAGCAGCCGAAGGATACGATTCATCCAGCAACGGATGGTGGGAAAGCCCAGAAGGCCTCAGCTTTTTAGAAAAAAGAGAACAGAACCACGAATTTGACAAAGCAGTTGACTATAAACTCTTGGAGTACGCACAGCAAGGACGAGTTCTTTTAGACAGCTGGACAATGCCGTGGCTGCTCAAAACAGGCTTCAAAATATGGTTAATGGCTTCAGAAGAAAAGAGAGCTGAAAGAATCGCTGAGAGAGACAAACTCTCCAAAGAAGAAGCCTTACGAGTGTTGAGAGAAAAAGAAGCAAAAACAAAAGCTATCTACAAGAAGCTTTACGGCTTCACGCTAGGCGAAGACCTTAACCCATTTAACCTGATTTTAGACACGGACAACTTGAACGCAGGAGAAGTTTTCCAAACCCTCTGCAGAGTAATGGACAACATCGTCCTCAAAAACTGAAACCATAGTATTCACTAATTTTAGTGAAAGTTCGTCTTCAATAACGAGGCGAAACCACAACTTTTTAACGTAAAGCTTTTCTACGGAGTTAACTTCTAGAGTTAACCTCTACGCATATCGCTCTATGAGACGGAAAGGGGATCAAACTAATGGAATTTAAAATCAATCACTTAGTTGCAGCACTGTTCGTGGAAGCAAACGTGTTGTGCTTGATCATAGCTTTAAGGTTCATCAACATCGCCACCACCGCCACGCTTTTAATCTTCGACCTGTTTTTCTTCTCCCTCACCATCCACCTGAAGGGAACACTCAGCAAGAAACTAGGCATCTTAACCTTAGGCAACATTACAGGATTAATCTGGAACCTCGTTCTCCACTACTTCGCCATCGCAGGCGCCACTTTTTTCGGAGAACAATTCAGACTGTTATACATAGTCTTCTACCCTTTCCTAAACTTCATGTGGGTCGTATCCTTCTGGTCCCTGAGCCTCGCTGTCCTCCCTAAACCCAAAAGCGCCCAAGCAGAGGTGACAACTTGATTATCAAAGCGCTGGAAGCCATATTCCTGTTTTCAACTGTGCTGATGGTAGCCTACCTCGTCAGACACTACATTTTCACATTAACCATACTTAGAAGAAAAAAGAAAGCCAAAGGCAACATCACCGCAGATACAAAGTATGAACCCACCGTCACCATCTTGATCCCAGCTCGAGACGAAGAAAAAGTAATTGGACAACTACTACAGCAGATGACCAAGTTAACCTATCCACACGACAAACTACAAGTCATAACCATAGACGACGCTTCATCCGACGACACAAGACAGATTGCTGAAGAGTTTTCAAACCGCCACCCGTTTATGGAAGTATTGCACCGCAATGAGAAACCTGGCGGTAAAGGCAAAGCGTCAGCCATGAACGCAGGCCTAAGCAGGTCAACAGGCGAAATTGTGCTTTGCTTCGACGCGGATTACTACCCGCAAAAAGGCATCGTGGAGAAACTTGTAAAGAAATTCGTTGACCCAGCAGTTGGCGCCGTGCAAGGACGCCCTATCGTGTTAAACGAAGCCCAAAACGTGGTAACACGAATAATAACTCTGGAAAGGATAGGTGGCTACAGGATAGACCAAGAGGCACGCGATGCCCTGGGACTCATACCTCAGTTCGGCGGCACAGTAGGCGGCTTCAGACGAAGCGTTTTACAAGAAATCGGCGGCTTCGACGAGTCAATGCTAACCGAAGACACAGACTTGACGTTTCAAATTTACCTCGCAGGCTACAAAGTTCGCTACGTAGGCGACGCTGAATGCTACGAAGAAGCCGTGGACAACTGGAAAGCGTACTGGAAACAGAGACACAGGTGGGCAAGAGGACACATGCAGGTATGTTTCAAGCACACGCCGCACGTCTTAAGAAGCAAAAAACTGAGCCCTAAAGAGAAAATTGACGGCTTGCTTCTTCTACACGTTTATTTCATGCCGGTGCTAACCCTGATCTCATTCTCAGTGGGCATCTTCCTCACTCTCTTTGCATCTTCACAGATAATTAACGCGCTTTGGTTCTTTGTGCCCGTATCCTTTTATAATCTCGTAGGCAACTTCGCACCGTTTTTCGAGATTGGAATTGGCGCTTATTTAGATGGCCGAACTAGAATCCAATGGTTAATTCCTCTTTTGATTCTTGTGTACATGTATAATGTTCTCATATGCACGAAAGCGTTTTTGGACCTTTGTGTTGCGAAACTGCTGAGGAAAAACCAAAGTGACTGGGCGAAGACTCATCATCTCGGCTATGGAAATAGTTATATTCGAAATTAAACAATACTGCTTAAAAGATTGCCAATGATTCCGAATCTGACCGAGATCATCATAATAATTGCCACAACCCCCACACTCAGCCTCCTCATGTTCCTACCAGCCTTAATCGAACTAAAAAAGCCAAAAGACCACGGACCACGAATCATACCCATGGAAAATACTGAACTAACCACCCTTATAACACGACTCATTCCCATAACAAACATAGAAGGCGACCAACAATTCAATAGCGCCCTAATCCAAACAACCGGGAAAATAGTTGCCTTCTTACCCAGCTTAGAGGTTTAACTCTACCGCTCTAAAAGAAAACGAGCGTTTTTCCACTGATCCTTAGCCAGCATCAAGTTTCCATAAGGACTGCCATGAAGCGAATAAAAAATGTAGCACAAATAAGCGCACTGAGCGCATTTATTGTAAGTCTTCCGCAGCAAATCGAATTCTTTGCTATGCCAAATTTCAGGCAAATCAAACACTGACCCAACAAAGTTGTGATTATGGCAACCAGCGATTCTTCCTAAATGATCCAAAACTAAAAAATTTTGAAGTGCATGGCAGTTCCACGTTCGCTTGCCCTCTAGGAAGTAGGTTCTAAGCGTCTTCAACAGTTTGGTCGTGATCAACACGTTGCTGTTCCTCTTTTTCATCTCGATAAGAGAGTCACAAAGCTTAACCATCGCCTGCTTGTCCTTTATGATGAACTCGTCGTTAGCTTTGCCGATTCTGAAAAGCTGGTTCTCGTCGCCCGTTTGATCGTAAGTGTAAAGGCAGTACCAAACTGGAATTCCTCTTTGAGTGAAGTAGTTTGTGATGTCCATGATTTCGTAGAGGTTCAACTGTGAAATTGTAGGCGTCACACTCACGTTTATGCCTTCATTGTGCAGGGTTCCCACGGCGTCCATAGCTTTTTTCCAAGCGCCGGGAACAGCTTTTATGTAATCGTTTTTTTCTGGGTCTAAACTGTCTATTGAGATTGCCACAAAATCCACGTTTCTTAAAGCCTCAAGATTCTGTTTAGCCATGCTGCCGTTGTCGTAAACTGTAGTTAAGAAAAGGTTTGAAGCGTGCCTGATTATTTCAGGAGCGTCCTTTCTTAAAAGCGGGTCTCCACCCGAGATTACAAGCTCTACAATGCCAAGGTCCTTTAGTATGTCTAGCCCTCGCTTCACCTCTTCAGTGGATAGTTCTCGCTTATCTTGTTCTTTCCAGACATTGCAGCCTCTGCAACGGTAATTGCATTTTCTTGTGATCATCCACTGAGCATGATGAGGCCTGTTAGGAGTAAGCGCGTTTATGGCTATTCTGGAGGCTTTCCGTAAGTTAATAGTCAAATGTTGAGCACCGAGTATTGTGGCTGTTTTAATAGACTTATCCCACACTTATATAAGTCATAAGGCAAAAAAGGGTGTAACTCTGGGAAATACAAAAAATGAAGATTTTGTGCCCTGAAGAAAATGCGGCTGTTTCCAGCGTCTTTTTTTGGGAGTGTTAGTTGAGGCGCTGGTGACTTGTAGTTATATATGAGGTATTATTAAAAATCTTAATTAAGAATGCGGGTGGTTCAATAGTGAATATGCGCGTGGACGTTGTCATAATCACGAAAAACAGTGAGCGCATGCTTAAGGAGTGCCTCAGAGCTGTTTATGAAAACGTTCCACTTAACCGCCTGATAGTTGTGGATGGATATTCAACCGATAGAACATTAGAAATAGTTCGTGAGTTTCAAGAGAAGCATGGAAACGTTTTGGTGATACAAGACAAGGGAACACGTGCTACTGCAAGACAGAAGGGCATAAATCAGGTGAAAACTGAGTGGTTTATGTTCGTTGATAGCGACGCTGTTCTTTGTAAGGACTGGTTCAAGAAAGCTGAGAAATATGTGGGTCAGGATGTTGGCGCGGTATGGGGAATCGAAGTGTGGTCTACAATAAAGAACCCGTCAATTCTGAAGTTATTCTTGTGGATAACGCGCAAGATATTTGACCTGCGGGGTGGAACTCATGACACGCTTATCCGCACAGAGTTAGTTAGAGACATAAAAATCCCGAAAGCCCTCCACGTTTTTGAGGATGCTTACATAAAGGATTGGATAACGCAGAAAGGGTACAAGTTGATTGCATGTTACGACCCGTACTGCATTCATCATAGACCAGCAAGCGTCTGGACTATTCGCGGCAGCTTAAACATAATAGCTGATTCAATTAGGGCGGGTAGACTAACTTTACTTATTAAATTAACATTTGCGTATAGTTTCTACACGACATACTCAATTTATCAATTTCTCGCCACTAACCTTAAACGCGGAGTGAGGTAGGTTCCGTGGCGTTTTTTACCATAAGAAGGGTTGTTCTATTTGAAAATTGGGTAAATTCTTATCTCCAACTGGTTCAATACAGTAAGCTTATCAAGCCAAAAGGCTTTGACAAGACTATAAAGGGGCACGATAATGCAGCCAATTGATGTCGTGGTGCTTACAAAAAACAGTGAACACTTGCTTGACAAGTGCTTAGCCTCGGTCTACGAAAATGTGCCCGTTAAAAACTTGATAATTGTTGATGGTTTTTCAACTGACCGCACTCTGAAAATCATAAACGAAGCCAAAGAAGCGCATAGTAACGTTAAAGTCCTTAAGGTTAACGGTTCAAGAGCTAGAGCGCGAGAGAAAGGCATAAGGCAAGTAACTACGGACTGGTTTATGTTCGTAGACAGCGACGTCATACTCGGACGAGACTGGTTCCGAAAAGCTCAAAAAAACGTTAAGGACAATGTTGGAGCTGTTTGGGGCGTGAATATCGATGTCGTTCCTAACGTGAAAAACAAACGTATTCTGAAGTTGCAGAGCCTAATCGCTAGGCAATGTTTTGGTCTTAGGGGCGGCATGCACGACACGCTTATCCGCCGCGAGGCTGTGGAGGACATCAAAATCCCTGAACAGCTGCACGCTTACGAAGACACCTACATAATCAAATGGATTAAAAAGAAAGGATACAAAACGGTGGTCGGCGACGAAGTTTACTGTTTACATTATAAGCCACCGGGAAATTGGAACCTGCGAAACGGGGTTTCACAAGCTATTATCGAATTCAGGTGCGGCCTGGTCTACTCCCACATGTACGAATACATGTTCTTATACCCCGTCTTCATGTTCCACTGGTTCATCCAACTATCCCTTCAAGGCGCCAAAGGACTACTACCGTCTCAGCGCAGTCCAAAGATGATCTGACAGCGGCCTCGGCAAAGCCTTTGTTTCACCGTTTTTCTGTGTTAGCACCCGGTGACCCGGGTTTTCCGTGAACTCACCGATAACTGAAGCCGGAATAGCCTCATTCTGCAAGTTTCTAACGATCCCGTCTGCGCTTTGCGGTTCTGCTGAAATGACCAATGCGCCTGACCCAATTAGCTGTAGTGGGTCGATCTTGAAGTGACTGCAGATCCGGGCTGTTTCAGGCTGTACTGTAATCGCTTCTTCGATGACTTTTACGCCCACGTTCGAGGCGTCTGCCATCTCGTGGATTCCACCTGCCACGCCGCCTTCTGTAGGATCGTGCATGGCGTGGACGCCGCCTGTTTTGCAGGCTGTCAAAGCGTCTTTTACAACGCTTATCTGACCGTAAAAGTCCTTTGCCGCTTGAACCATCGTGTTATTCATGGTTTCTTTGAGCGCTTGCTCTCTGTCGGTGGCTAGAATAGCTGTGCCTTCTATCCCTGCGCTTTTCGTTAAAATCAACTTGTCTCCAGGTTTTGCTCCAGCCGCAGTGACGTAGCATCCCTTTTCGGTTAAGCCTAGAATGCAGCCCACAACTATGGGGTTGGATAGGTTAGGCGTGGATTCGCAGTGTCCACCCACTATGGCGATTCCCAAGTTTTTAGCGGCATCGCTCATCTGGGCGCTTATGGTTTCAACAAGGCTTCTATCCGCGTTTTCAGGAAGCATCATACACGAGAACAGAAAGGCTGGTTCAACGCCGAAAGTAGCCACGTCATTAGCGTTCACGTTAACCGCTAACCAACCGATTCGCTCAACCGCGCCCGTGATGGGGTCCATGGAAACGATAAGAGATTTGTCACCTAAGTCTAAAACTGCCCCGTCAATTCCCGCTGAGGGACCTATAACGACTTCTTTGCGTTCGGCGCCTAGGTTTTTAAAAACAACCTCTTTCAAGATGTCTACGGGGATTTTTCCAGACGGCAGTTTCATAGTTACTCATCTGTTAAATCTGGCTTTTAAGCTGTGGGAAAATGCGCAGCACTGCATGCATGATTGGAACAGCGATTATCAGACCGACCAGCATTTGACCGATGTTTAAGGGAATTTCAGCAATCGCAAAGATTTCTAATCCTGGAAAGAGCACGGCAAGGAGAGTCTCGTAGAGGAAGTAACCTATAACCATCTCTAGCCCGCCAATTATAACTGAGACAGTGGCTCGGATAGTTGTGTTTGGAATGTACTTTTTGAGTGTGATATTTAGGAAGCCTACAATTGCGCCTTCTACTCCTTTAATTATCAAGGTTCCAGGCGCAAAATTCACGTAACCTAAGTAAACATCCGCAAGCATAGCGCCTACCCCGCCTGAAAAAGCACCCACAAAGGGACCGAAAAGAAGGGCGGCAACGTAGATTGTTGCTTCGCCCAAGTTGAAGTAGCCTCCTGTGGCAGGTATGGGTATGGGTGGAACCTGTGAAGTAACTATAAACACTATCGCCCCAAAAATTGCTGCCAGCGCCAGTCTCAGCGGTGTGCTTAGCGTGTTTTGTTTCATATCTGGCACGTCGCCCATTTAGTATAGTTATAACTATACTATTAAAACCTTGCCAGACATCAAGCTAAAACAAGAGCTTCAAGTCATCAATGGCCACAAGAACCTTCTTCCCGCGGTCCACCACACGGAAAAACTTTTTCCCACCCTTCTCATATGACACGACCAAACCTTTTTCGGACAGTTCATTCAAATGCTGGTAAACCGCGGCTCGCGTCATGGTTTTACCCAGTTTCTTCCATAAATCATAACCATAAGTATCTTTTCTGCTCAGGATTCTAAGGATTTTTTCCTTTGTACTTAGCTCTAGTCCGAGAACAGCGGTTTTCTGCTTTTTAGTCAGCGCCTGCAACACGTCAGTGGCCTTGAGACCGCTTCCCGTAATAAGACATGCTACGCTACTGTCGCAAGATATTTTACCCTGCTCCGCCAGCTTTTTCAGCGCTGCTATGGTGGCTGAGCTTGCGGGTTCAGCGAAAACCCCTTCCAGCTTGGCTATCTGCAGTTCTGCAGCAAGAATTTCCGAGTCTGTAACTGTTACCGCCAACCCGTCTGAGTCTCTTATCGCGCTTACAGCTAGTTCGCTTTGCAGTGGTTCAGCTACAAGAATGGCAAGCGCGCGAGTAGACGGCTTCAAAAGCCGTTCCTGTTTGGAAGCGCCATTAGTTAACGCGTTAACGATAGCGGGGCATCCTTCTGGCTGGACACCTACAATTTTTGGCAACGACGTTGTGATGCCGAGTTGTTTAAGCTCTTTAAAGCCTTTCCAGAGCGAGTATATGGTGCCGCCGCTTCCCATGGAAACTACAATCCATTCTGGAACACCGAACTGCTCGTAAACTTCATAAGAGATTGTTTTTTGAGCCTCCACTACAAGCGGGTTCAGCTCTGCGGTCGCCTGATACCACCCTGTTTCCTCCGCTATCGCCGCCGCTTTGCGGATTGAATCGTCGAGAATTTCCCCGAATTTCTCAATCATCGCGTCGTAAGCAAGCATCTGCGCCAGCTTTCCCACGTCAACTACTTCGGGAACGACGAGGTGGCAGATTAATCCTGCCTTTGCGGAGTAAGCAGCCAATGAGGCGCCCATGTTCCCGTTTGTAGCGCATATCATCGTGTCAAAATCTTGGTCTATAGCGTTAGACGTTAGGAGAGCGGCTGCTCGGTCTCTATACGAGTTCGTCGGGTTACGTGTCTCATCTTTCAAGTAAAGCTCTTTAAAGCCAAGGCTTTTTGCGAGCCTTTCAGCTTTATGCAGTGGTGTTCCGCCTTCGCCCAAACTGACCATATGCTGGACGGTTGGAAGCACTTGTTTGTATCTCCAGAATCCTATGGGACCAGAAAATTCAACTTCACCTGCAGTAAGGTCTGCTTTGTATTCCAGTATGCCCGCGCATTTAGGGCAGTTGCTTCTCAGCGGGAAAGCCGGGAATTCTGCGCCGCAGTGAACGCACCTGAACACTTCACTCGGTTCTCCTTCACGATACTTTTCAATAAGCCTATTGTTCTATTATTGTTTGCCGCGTTTCCCTTTTAAGAGTGAAAAGAAAGGGGAAAATCTAAATGGGAGTGCACTGCTTGATATAGCCAGTTAAGAGTTGACGGCTATGAGTGTAAAAGAAGACCCAATTAAGATGCATAAAGATGCGAATAACATCATGGAATCAGGAAAATACGAGGAAGCAAGGGAACTATTCCTAAGGACCGCTGAGCTTTACCGGAAAAAACAGAACTATTTTGACGCTACAACCATGCTTTACAAAGCGGGTGAATGCAGCTTCGCCATGAAAGAATACGAAAAAGGCATTGAATACTTCACACAGTCCGCGGACCTATCCTTTGACAAAGGGTACGACCGCTTCGGCGTCAGTGCCCTAGACTACGCAAGAGACTGCCACAAAGCCTTAGGAAACACCAAGGAAGTCGAAGAACTAACGAAGAAAATCAAAGAAACCAAAGCAAAACTTGAAAGCTCCTTCTAAACCCCATTTCTCCCACTTAGAATAAACTATCCTTTTTTCATACCTTTCAGCTGCTGGCTCTTTTTTTCTTGAGCCAATTAATAAAGCTGGAACACTTTTTTAGTAGCAGAGTTTTAAGGTCATAATATGCCTATGCTTTTCAAGTCTCTGGCGGAGCTCCTAGAAAAAGTAGAAGCCACCAAAAAGCGACTGGAGATAACAGGCATGACAGCCGACTTTTTGAAGCGTTTAGACGCAGAGGAAGTGGAACCTGCCGTGTCCATGGTTCTGGGGCGGGCGTTCCCGAAATGGAACCAAAAAACTTTGGAGGTAAGCTGGGTGACTCTCACCGGCGTTCTGCAACGTGTGACAGGGGTCAACTGGAGTGTTTTCCGTGAAGCTTTCGCGGGCACAGGTGATGTAGGCGCAGCTGTAAAAGCGGTTTTTGAAAAAACCAACGTGAAAAAACAGGCTGTGCTGGTGGAAAAAGCATTGACGATAACGGAGGTTAGGCGCTTGCTGCAAGCCATAGGGGGAACTGCGGGTTCAGGTTCGAGAGAAAGGAAAGAACGCTTGATAACTGCCTTGCTAAGTCAAGCGTCGCCTATGGAAGCTAAGTATCTGGTGAAGATTTTTGTGGGTGAGATGCGGACGGGGTTACATGAGGGGTTGATGGAGCAGGCAGTGGCGAAGGCTTTTGAGGCTCCGCTGGCAACAGTGCAGAAAGCAAGCATGGTCATGGGCGACATCGGCGAAGTAGCCGCCATCGCTAAGACGAAGGGCAAAGACGGCTTGTCGCAAATAGGTTTCCAAGTTTTTAGACCTGTTAAGCTCATGCTCGCTCAGACAGCTGACACTGTTATCGACGCCTTAGCGGAACATGGCGGTAGAACAGCATTTGAGTACAAGTATGATGGAGCTCGAGTTCAAATCCACAAGCGGGGAGGCGAGGTACGCGTTTTCAGCAGAAGACTCACAGACGCGACCCAGAGCCTACCCGAAATAGTTGAAGCCGTAAAAGCCAACATCAAAGCAGACGAGGCGATAGTGGAGGGTGAAGTCATAGCTGTAAACGACCGTGGACACCCGATTCCGTTTCAGCACTTGATGCGGCGGTTCAAGCGGGTTCGCGAAGTGCGGGGTATGGCTGAGAAAATCCCTGTGAGGCTCTACTTGTTTGACGTTCTATTCCTTGACGGAGAAAGCCTAATCGCGCTGCCGTACTTGCAACGCAGGAAGATTTTAGTTGAAACCGCTGGAGAAATAGCATTGACCGAGCAGCTTGTCACCGACAAAAAGAAGCAGGCAGAAAAATTCCTTAACGAGGCGTTGGATGCGGGGCATGAGGGGTTGATGGCGAAGAAGCTTGACAGCACCTACACGCCCGGGACGCGTGGGAAACGCTGGTTCAAAATAAAACCTGTTTTGGAGCCTTTAGATTTGGTAATCACAGCTGCTGAGTACGGCTACGGGCGGAGACACGGTTGGCTTTCAGATTACTATTTGGCTGCGCGTGACCCTGAGACTGGCGGGTTCCTGAATGTGGGTAAAACGTTTAAGGGTTTGACGGACGCGGAAATGATTGAGATGACCCGGCGTCTGAAAGAGTTAGCTGTGCGGGAAGAACGTAACCGTGTTGTGGTTCTTCCGAAAGTGGTGGTTGAAGTTGCTTACAACGAGATCCAGAAAAGCCGCAAGTACAAGAGCGAGATGGCGTTGCGGTTTGCCCGTATAAGCCGCATACGCGGCGACAAGAACGCAGAAGACGCGAACACCATCGACAAGGTCAGGGAAATCTATGAGACACAGTTCGCCAAAAAAGGCAAATATAAAGCATACTAACACGCATTTTCTCTTAGGCGAGAACAGAGATGGATGCGACTGACAAAAAAGCGTTTGCTTCTGAATTCTACAGTCGTCAAGTAATCCTCAACGAGTTGGGCGTGGAAGGCCAGCAGAAACTGGGAAAATCGAAGGCTGCCGTGGTCGGCGTAGGCGGTTTAGGCACCGTGTCGTCGCTTTATTTGGCGTTGGCAGGCGTTGGGCACCTGCGTTTGATAGATCAGGACACGGTAGAAACCCAGAATCTTCACCGACAAATCCTGTACAGCCTAGATGACTTGCACTACCCGAAGGCGGAGGTTGCTGCGAAGCGGCTGGAGAAGCTTAACCCACTTTTGAAGGCTGAACCCATATCCGAGAACGTGAACGCAGGCAACGTAGAGAAGCTTTTAGCGGGGGTGGACATTGTCGTTGACGGCTTGGACAACATGTTCACCAGATATTTGATAAATCGCGCTTGCGTGAAAATGGGTATTCCCTACGTTTTCGGCGCCGCCATCGGCATAGAGGGAAACCTCTCAGTTTTCGCGCCTCCTGAAACCGGCTGTTTAGAATGCTTGCTGCCAAACATGTCCGACAAAGACTTGATGACATGCGACACCCGCGGTGTTGTTGGCGCTACACCGGGAATAATCGGCGCGATGCAAGCTATGGAAGCCATAAAAGTTCTGGCGGGCATGGGTTCACCTTTGAAGGGCAAGCTCATGGTTTGCGACTTCAACGACATGTACTTCACCACGGTTGACACTTCGAAAGCCGCGAACTGCTCTGTTTGCCAAGGTACCCTGCCGCAGTTGGAACGGCAAGAACGGCTTGTTTGGCTTTGCGGTCGGGATACGGCTAACATTAACCCTGAAAAACCGTTGAAGCTGAACCTTGACGAAGTTTACGAAACGGTTAAGCAACGGTTTAAGGTTCGTTTGAAATCGCATCTTGCCATAATTTTCGACTATGGGAACTTGGAGGTCAGCCTGTTCAACGGCGGGCGCATGCTCATTAAAAACGTTCAAAACGAAAACGCAGCCTTGAAGGCGTACAGAGAGATTCTCAAGAAAATGGGCATAAGTTAATTGTTTCTGTGTGCTTTTGTGTCAGTCGTCAAAAGTTGAGTGTAGAAAAAAGAGAGAGGAGATTTTGTTTTTTGCGTGGTTAGTCTAGTTGGTATGCTTCTTCTCCGTGTTCGCTGAGGTCTAGGCCTGCGTCTTCTGCTTGTGGGCTTACTCGTAGTGGTGAAAATACGTTGACCAGTTTCAGCAATAGGTATGAGCCGAAGAAGGCGAAAGCTGCTACTACTGCAACTGCCGTCACTTGAGCAACTAGCAGGTTTGCGTTTCCGAAGAGTAAACCGTTTACGCCGTTAATAGCTGCTGAAGCGAATAAGCCAGTTGCTATTGAACCCCAAATTCCGCCGATGCCGTGACATGCGAAGACATCTAGTGTGTCGTCTATTTTTGACCTGCCTGCTCTCCAGTTGGCGACCAAGTTTGAGATTATTCCTGCAGCTAAGCCTATGATTAATGCTGATGTTACGTTGATGTAGCCTGCAGCTGGAGTTATGGCGACCAGTCCGACTACTGCGCCGATTGATATGCCGACGGCTGAAGGTTTACCTTTTATCACCCAGTCTAGAATCATCCAGCTTACGGCAGCGGCAGCTGCGGCTAAGTTTGTGGTGACAAGGGCTAAGACGGCGAATTCGTTTGCGGCTAGAGCGCTTCCTCCGTTAAAGCCGAACCATCCGAACCATAGTAGACCTGCGCCGAGTAGTACGTAAGGTATGTTTGTTGGCTTGAACTCACCAGCACTTTCTTTCTTGGCGGCTTGCATGTGTTCTTTCCATGGAATTCCACAGTCTTTTCTTCTGCCGATCACGAGGGCTGCTGCGAGGGCTGATAATCCTGCTGATACGTGGACGACGAGGCCGCCTGCGAAGTCAATTGCGCCTAAGGAGTGTAGCCATCCGTCGGGGTTCCATACCCAGTGAGCGATTGGGGCGTAGATTAGTGTGGACCAGAGAACGATAAAGATTAGGAGCGAACGGAACTTTATTCTTTCTGCGCATGCGCCTATGATTAGGGCTGGTGTGATAGCTGCGAATTTAAGTTGAAACGCGAAGAACAGTAGTTCAGGGATTTCTGGGGCGAGCACTATGTTGACACTGTTTACGCCTATGTTGTTCAAGCCGACCAATGATAAGTCGCCTATTATTCCGTTTACGCTTGGTCCGAATACTAGGCTATAGCCTAGGATGGCCCATAGTATGCTCACGACTGCGAATATTATTAGACATTGAACTATTGTGGATACTAGGTTTTTCTTTCGTACTAAACCCCCGTAAAAGAAACCTAGGGCGGGGGTCATTAGCATTACCAGTGCGGTTGCGGACATTAACCATGATATGTCTCCTGAAGCCATTTCTCAAATTCCTCTTTTTGACAGATGTTTTGAATGTATACCCTTTTCTGTGCATTTATCACAAACAAATATTTAAAACTATCCATACTTAAAGCCAAATCATTCAAAAATAAACAAACATTAAAAAAACAACAAATAAAAACACAAACCTTCAATTTTCCCCTCCAAAACCAATCCATACTGAAAGACCATTCAAAAATCAGAAAAACCCACACCACAAAAACCACCAAAAAACACCAAAACAAAGAAAAAACAGTGCAACACAGCATAAAAATCACGTCATCATATTTGGAGCCTATTAGGATCCTAATAGAAATACAATGCAGAAAAGAGGGGGGTCTATCCCAAGGCGGTTTTAACACTCAGCCGTCAATCTATAGCGAGCATCTGTAGCCTTTCGAAAACCTAGCGTTACTTTGGCATACTTAGAAACATATTGGAAGCCAACAATATTTTTATTCCAGTCTCAACCTAGAGTCAACTTGCTGGGGTGGCCGAATGGTTCAGGCGGTAGCCTGCAGAGCTGCTCTATATGGGTTCAATTCCCATCCCCAGCTCTTTTTCATAATTCTAAATTCATTCGCTGGAAACTGCTGTTTGCCCCACTTACCTCTATACTCTTTTTTACTCTCTTCTACGACTCCATGAAACTTCTTGTTCAAAACGATGTATTTTTCCGATAATCCAGCAAACTCCAATTACAAAGAGCATTGTGAAAAGCGTAAAGATTATCGCGTCAATTACCATTCTCCGATTCTCCTTTCTTTGTTCCGAACCATCTTAACTAGTGATATATAATAAGCCTGATTTCATGGAAGACAATATTTCTGAAAACGAAATAGATCTGAAATTTCAAGACTTTTTGCCTTCCTTCATGAATTTTTAATTCACATTTTTGAAAGAAAGTGGGAGTTTTGAGGGAGATATCTTCACACTATATGGATGCGATTCCCATCCCCAGCTCTCTAAAACATCATAACCGTTTGCGTTTCTTGAAGTAAATCAGAATGGCTATGGCAATCACAGTCAGAATTGTAGCAGCAACGAATAATAAGGTTGAGAATGGCTCTGTAACTGTGGCTGTATCCTGTGCATAGATGCTATTTTCTAACAATACTCTAGCCATATAAGTGGCTCCAAAAGGATGACCTTCACCAGTATTAACGTCGGCTGGAACCCAATACATTGTTCCTTGGAAGTTTCTGACTTCTCCTGCAGAAAGATTGAAACCGTGCAACTCTAAACTTTCCATCAAAGGAACGCCCTGTTTACCGGCTCCCACAACTTCGCCGAGCCGATACATCGTAATTTTTAGCCACAGTTTCACATTGTTCGTACCTTTGTTCTGAAAAGTGATATCGAAGGGGCAGCTATACCCCAAACCACCACCACTTTTCCAGCCTTCGGGGTCTACTGTAAAAGCAGTAATCCTCACCGCATTGGCCTGATTAGGCGTGTATGTTTGGTTGAGGAAGAACCATACCGAAGCAACTGCAATAATGACACTTACTAAGACCGCTGCTCCCCAGAGGGTCTTTTTCACCATAGGCAACCACATAATACAAATAACGTATGTTAATGTAAAAGGGTTCTCGTAAAGATTCCTTGACTCAATTTTTCTTGACTAAGCCCAATTGAATTTCGGATTCACTAAATTGAAGAAAAAAAAGGGAGTTACGAGGGAGATATCTCCACACTATATGGATGCAATTCCCATCCCCAACTCCATAACTGAATCTCCATACTTTTTGATTAAGTTACTATTATGTCTCATAATGCTCTTCGTGTTCAAGAACAACTTTGTCTTTTATTGTTATAGTACAGAGTTTATGATGTTTCTTAATTTTGCCATAATTATACATTAAAACGCTGTATTCGTATTTTGCCACAAGATCTCCAACCGTGTACTCAGCATTCTTATAATAGCGGTCTGATTGATTATTCATCGTTTCATGATATTTATCTGAATACTTCAGCATCTTTGTTTTATTTTGTTGTTCATATTTCCACACTGCATTATTTGAATAACCAGGCACTGTTTCATTTACTGGGAGTACGAATCCGTTATCATACACCACTTTTGCAACAGGCGGCAACTCTTTATGAAGCTCGAACATGGAGCATATTATGTCAAAATCAGTTTTACCAATAACATTCTTCTCTCGAAATTCCATTAAATTTTTCATGCAATCATAATCGGTATCAGAATCTTCAAATTCAAGTTTTGTAAAAAAACCAAGTTCAATTGACTTCACACTAACCACCAAAATCAGCTACAATTCATACCACAAGGTGCAATCAGTTCAGCTTTCAAAATCATAGACTTTCAAGTCTTAATTTTATTATACCACAATCTCTTACCTTTTACAAATCCTTCCTTGCCTAATTTCTTTATTTTCCTAAGATTCTTCTTATGAGCATCTCCGTGAATAGGATTCAAAAAATCTAGTTTTTCACAATCCTCAAATTCTCCACATAACCAACATCCTTCAATCTCTTTTTTCTGTGCACATTTCCTTATCTTACAGAAAGGAGATCCTCCTCCAGATCTACAACCTTTTCTACAACGAAACTTAACCATTGCTCCAAGAACTTTGTAACATTCATCATACTTTTCAAAGTCCTTTCCAAAAGAATAAGTCGAAATAAATCCAGCAAATTTGTCATATCTACTTTTTCGAAGTTCCTTTCTAAGGTCTCTAGCTAGATCAGGTATCTTGCCATTAAAACCGTGACAGTCTCCACAATAAAGTCCACAAAAAGCCAGTAGGTTCTCATCTTCCATGAATAATCATCCTTTAAATATCATACATTTCAAACATATAAAAAAATAATGCCCGCGCGAACAAGTGATCCGCTCACTCTTGATACAGGTGGACACTTGATATTAAACATCAGTGGTTTTTGTGAGTGACAATATGTCTTCCAACATGCGTAACACAGGCTCACCCTATCTCGGCAGGGTAGATTTTGATCCCTATGCCTCAGTTTTCCTCGTTGGAAGACCGCTCGTCGCAACAGCAAGACTTCATTTCGTCAATGTCGTAGAATGTTTTTATGAAAGCGTCTAAGTGTGCTTCCAAGTTTTTGTGCCCTTTTTCTGTCAGGCTGTAACGTTTGTTCTCGTCCATTGAAAGGAGCTTTGCTTCTTTCATATGCTTCAGGACGGGATAGATTGTGCCAGGGCTGGGTTTTTTGCCCTTCCGTTTTTCTAGTTCTAAGGCTATTTCTGCCCCCGTCATGCTCTTTTTGTTGACCAGCCACAGTATAAGAAAGGTTAAGAAACCTTTTGATTGGCAATGCATTGTATGTATTCATGTCGGTTAATCGATATTAAGTTTTTTGAGCATTTATCGGTTTACCGATACTTTTATATTCCCTTATCGGTTATCCAATATCGCAAAACCAATACCCAGGTTGGAGGTGAAAACATGCACCATGGAGAAAACATGTACTGTTGCACTAGCCACGGACACCCCGGAAGACTATTCCTAACAAAGGAAGAAAAAATAGAGAAACTAACAGAATACAAAAACTGGCTAGATAACGAAAGCAAAGGCGTCGAAGAAGCCATCGCAAAGTTAAAGTCAAACTAACCCAAACAACTTCCGCTGAATCCAAACGCACCCTTACACCATATTTTTTATAAAAAACACCCACGAAAGCAACCCATTCCCAAGAAAAGACAAAGCAACTCTGAACCATAACAGCTTGCAACCGAGTTTTGAGAAAACGAATTATATATTTCCACTTAGCAAACTATGGCTATACGGTGAATGGTGCACTTACAGATGGGACGAATAAGAAAAGGTGCTGCTCAGATTCGGTTTGAAATCTTAGAGTTCCTGTTCTTCAACGCTAAGCCCCAACTGCGCACGAAAGTTTGGCGAAGATCCACAAACCTCTCCTACGACGACTTCTTGAAGCATCTGGCTTTTCTCGTCGAGAAAAAATTAGTGAAAGAAAACGAGGAAGGAGGCTGCACATTAACACAGGAAGGAAGAAGCATCTACCTTGAACTACGCAAATCATTACCCTCCATCCTGTAGAGCAAAATTCACCTTTGGTGCATTACCTATATGAACGACGGGAAAAAAGAAAAGGAAGGAAAAGAAATGGGTGAAGAAAAAAACGAGAGACCATACCCAGTTAAGTCTCTGCACGACTTCTTGTACGAGTTAGATATGGAATGGAGCAAATTCAGAAACGGCACGCTCATAGGCCTGATTTCTTCAGGATTCTTGTTTATAGTTGTTATGTGGCTGATTCTCATCATAAGACAGACAGACCTTGGAGTCGGCGCGCTCCTGTTTTTAGCTGTAGCAAGCATATTCCTCGGGTACAGCATATATGCAATGTATTCCCAGTACAGGTTCTTCAACAAGTGGGAGCGGCGAATAGGACTGCTTCTACACCTCGAGGAAGAAATACTCGCTGGAAAACTTGACGACCCCCAGTCTTAGTGTACACCTTTGGTGCACATCACAAGTGCGGCTTCTTTTTTAAACACCTGACCAAAAAGGTAAACATTGAAGTAACATTGGAGGTGAAAAATGAAATGTTTACCCTGAAAAAGAAACAGAAACTGCTTTTCACGGCAACAACAGCATTAGCGCTTGTATTCATCGTATCTCTCCCATTTGCTTCCGCTTCAGTTCCAGCTACTACAACAGAAGAAACACAGTTAGGTCAGACAAGAATGCTATTAGCAAAAGGTATCGCCGTGGATGAAGCCAGCAGCCAAATAGTGATAACCCAAGCAGGTTTTGCGCTCTCCTTACAAGCCACAGAGATTAACGCTACAGTCATAAAATTCGATGTTGTAGATGGCATAGTTAGAATAAATGGAACAGACTACGCAATAACAGAAGGAAATGGTGCAGTAATTCGTGAAAAACACGTCTTTCTTTTGCAAGCAGAAGGCACAAGCCCAGATGGCGAGGCTGTTACTTTAAAACTGGCAGGAAGATTCTTCTGGATGTGGGGACGCGTGCACGTAGCCAGAATATTCGGTTCGCTACAAACTGAAAACAGCAAGACCCATCTACTAATGCGTGCAATGATAAGAGTTTAAGCAAGCTCACCTGAACCTGAATGGGCGCTACCAAACGCCCCATTTAAAATTTTTTCAATAACGTCACAGGTTTTAACCAGGTTTCACATGGTCAAAAACAAGTTGCTCTTCGCATACAGCCTTTCGCATGAGGTCTTTAACAGCATTATTCATGTTGCCCGAATAGTAAGGTCTTACAATCTTCTCAGCAAATTCAGTGATTAAAGTCACCGAAAAATCATGCAAGGTTAAATCCACCTTGAGGTCGCCTTCAGTGGTTAAAACCGCGGCTTTCGTCATAAGGAATCACATCTTCGGTTTTAGGCGTAAAACGCTAAAAAAGCAAATGCTACACCGACTAGTCAGCGCAGTGGAGAGTTAAGTTAAAGTAACCCTATTCGAGAAGGACAGCAAACCTTTCATTTAGGAAAAACTCTAAGGCGAGCCATCTGCGATTCATTCTTCTTGATATCTGACAACAGTTACTTCAGCATCATTTTCTATGGGGGCATTCTGCTGAACAGGTCCCTCAGCTTCACTGGTTACAGGTTGCTCTTCCGACGTTTGTGAACTTGCCGGGTTATCTTGCAGGCCAGTCAGTTTTTTCTCCAAGTCGCTTTTCCGGGTTTCAAGACCATCCAAAGTTGACTTTTTCGCTTGAATCTCTGATTTAAGCTGCTCGATAATTCTTGCTTCAAGAGCCTTCAAATCGCTTTGCAATATTTTCTCAGTTTGAGACAAAGAAGCTAACTCATTTTCCAATTCGCGACGTTTTATCTGTAATTCGGTAAGCGTGACTGGCTCACTCATTAGGTCTTCACTTGTTCCAACATAGCCGAAACCAAAAATAATTAGTTTATGAAGAGGAAATAAGGATTTGAAGCACTGGTCTCAAGCTACGCCTATTTTTATCCACGGCTACTTTTGATGCTTGTTGTGAATAGAGGTTAATCTAGAACTTTTTTGGACTTCTGAAGCGGAATCTTGGGCTGTCATAGTTTTTGAGATGTGACCCCGTCAATAATCATTACTTTTTCGTCGCCAGTCTTTAAGTTCCTGAAAAGAAGCTTAAATCTAGGAGTGTAAATCACTGAGCGGTCAGTTATTTCAAAGACTTCTTCCACAACTCGGCTCACGTCTCTTGGGCGTTCAGCTATTCTCCGCCTGACGTAATTCACATCCGCGTTTTCGGGGATCTCTTCTATCTTGTATTCCGCAATTATTTTCTCCGGTTTCTTCTCAGAAGGCGCAGACGGAAGATTGTCCACCATTGCATCCTTGCCATACTTGTCCAAGATTAGAAACGCTTTGCCTTCCTTATTGAGTCGTTCTTCACCATGCAACTTGATAGTTTTGGATGACTTAGAAGTTTCAGGTATGAATTTATGTTCTAATAGAACAACTTCTTTGACGCCTTGATCAACTTTGAAAACGTAAGTGCATTTACGATAATAGTCAAGGAAGTATTTTCCACTTATAACTATGTATGGTTCATAGTATTTGTCCAATGAGATAAACTGGATTTCTTCTGACTTCGGCTTGAATAACCCAAATCTGGTGAACAGTTGCTGTTTGAGTTTCTCGCCGGAAACCCTGATCACTGTGGGGTCAATGTTTGCTTCATAAACAATAGTTTTCCTGTCAACAATGCTTTCTTTTATGATTGGAGCTTCGGCTGAGATAACAATTTTTTCAGCATTCACTGTTTGTGTCAAGATTAACGCCTCTGTCTTTTTTCCTTTACCGCGCTAATAACTATTATGAACTCGGAAACTGAATCAGAGTTAATCAATTTTTTTTCCAGTTAAGTTTGAAAACTCTCAGATACAAAAGATCGCACACTTTCACTTCTACACTCAGCATAGTTAATGAGCAACAATTCCATACCCCCCGTTAGAGGGCCCTGAAAAAGCGGCAACTGCGGCGGGTAGCAAGTGAAAAGCACAAAGGCGAGAATTAACAAAATTAAGGCAACCAAAGAAACCACGTCCAAGTTGTAGAGCAACGTTTTCGCAGTCAACAATCTGTAGCTTACTAACTGCCCAAGTATAATGGCAATGACGAATGAGAGAGAGTGTCTATGACCAATATGCTTTCACCGAGAATAGCTGTGTGAGAATAGAAGATAACAGTAATTCTGATGGGAATTAGATAGATGCCGACAGTTTTGGCAAACAGGAAATTACTTGTTGTTTTCTTCAAATATTTGAATTTAATAATATTAACTATTATGAGTTCGGAATCTGATTCAAAATATAAATTCATATGACTGATTCATAAGCATTTTAATCTTAATCGTGCACACCTTTTGTATACTCAGTTGAAAAGAAGCAGTTGATATCATGGCCAAGACCACGGTTGAGTCAATAGACGGAGTTTATCTTGACTTCAGTAAGGACGAAAGAATAAAAGTCCTACATGTTGATGACGAACCGGCGGTCTTAGCTGTTACTAAACAATGCTTAGAAGAGCAAAGTAAATTCCAACTTGACACGGCTCTGTCCGCTGAAGAAGCCCTTGAAAAACTAAAGCTTTCAGAGTATGATGCCATTATCTGTGATTATCAAATGCCTGGTAAAAACGGTTTAGAACTTTTGAGAGAGTTAAGACAGCAAGGAAACAATACGCCTTTTATATTATTCACGTCCAAAGGTAAAGAGGAAATCGCCATTGAAGCGTTGAACTCTGGCGTATATCGCTACGTTGCAAAGCAAGGCAACGCGGAAATGATTTACGAAGAATTGAAACGCAGTCTCTGTGATGCGGTTAAAGGACAAAGAGCAGAAAAACTTTTGAAAGCAGCTGAAAAACGTCTTAGCCAAATCTCTGATAACATGCAAGACCTGCTTCTGTTACTTGACGAGAACCTCGTAATAAAGTATGCAAGCGCTTCATACAAATCGGTTGTAGGTTATGCTCCAAGCGAATTAATTGGAAAGCGAGCATACGATTTTGTTCATCCAGATGACCTGCCAAAAGTAATTGAAACCACCAAGAAGGCGTTCAAAGAGAAGTCCATAGGAAGATTTGAAGGACGTGTTAGATGCGCTGACGGAAGTTACGTGTTTTTAGAGGGCATCGGAAAAGGCTTAGTTGATGAAAATGGCGATGTAACTGGGGCAGTGATGACTTCTCGTGACGTTACGAAACGCAAACATATGGAAGAGACTTTGCAGCAGAGTGAGACGCGCTTCAGGCAGGTGGCAGAAAATGCCTTGGAATGGATTTGGGACGTAGACGCCAAGGGCTTATACACTTACGCAAGTCCAGTAGTGGAAAAGGTAATTGGATACAAGCCAGAGGAAATTGTTGGAAAAAAGCATTTTTATGACCTGTTTCATCCAGAAGAGCGGGAAGAATTAAAGAAGGCAGCCTTTCAGGCATTTGCCCAAAAAAGGCCTATCCGCGACTTTGTTAATCGAAATGTCCACAAGAATGGCACCACGGTCTGGCTATCCACGAGTGGAGTTCCAATAGTAGACGAAAAAGGAAAACTTCGTGGATACAGAGGTGCAGATACAGACATCACAGAACGCAAAAAAATAGAACAGACTTTAAAAGACTCTGAGGAAAAATACCGAAAGCTGTTTAACGAAGCCATTGACGCCATCTTTGTTGCCGACGCTGAAACAGGAATCATCATCGATTGTAACCGAGCAGCAACGGAGTTAACTGGCAAGACAAAATCAGAATTGATTGGCATGCAGCAACGGTTACTCCATCCAAAATCAGAGCGTAAAGGAAAATTTAGCGAGACTTTCGAGAAACACATCAGTGATGAAGAAGGACAGATAATCGCTTCACAGGTAGTCACAAAAAAAGGCGAAATAATTGATGTTATGATAAAAGGCAGTCTTGTTGAAGTTAAGGGCAAGAAACTGCTGCAGGGAATATTTAGAGACGTAACAGAACGCAAAAAAGTGGAAGAAAAAATACGGTTCCAAGCGCGTTTGTTGAATGCTATTGGACAAGCTGTTATAGCCGCAGACACTAATGGAGTAATCACATATTGGAATCATGTGTCGGAACAGCTTTACGGCTGGACAGCGGCAGAAGTACTAGGCCGTAACCTAATGGAAATCTTTCGAGATGTCGTTCAAGAAGATGTTCGAGGTTTTCTTAATAATATAAGTGGCAACAAATCTTGGACGGGTGAAGTCATCCTGAAACGTCGAGATGGCACGGCTTTTTCCGTCATCATAACAACTTCACCTATTACTGATGATTCAGGAGAGGTTACTGGCATTCTCAGTGTTTCAACAGATATTACTGAGCAAAAATGGATGCAAGAAGTGTTCAATGAAGCAATCGGAAAAGTGGTAGAGCTTAACGAAAAATTGCACGTGGTTGGAAGCTTAACTAGACATGACATACGAAATAAGCTGGCTGCGTTAAATGGCAGAATCTTTCTGCTTAAGAAACGGCTCAACGGCAACACAGAAGCTTTAACTCACTTGCAGGAGGTGGAGTTAGTCTCTCATCAAATGCTGAGAATCCTGGAATTCGAAAAGAACTACGTGCAAGTGGGTTCAGAAGAACTGAAAAACGTCGACGTTGAAAGGTTCGTTACCGAAGCATCCTTGCTTTTCTCAGACTTGAAAGGGGCAGAGCTGATAAACGAGTGTAGTGGGTTGATCGTACTTGCAGATTCCATGCTGAGACAGCTACTTTACAACATGATGGATAACACGTTGAAGTACGGCAAGAAAACCAGCAGAATCCGAGTACACTACAAGGAAGAGAAAAACCAACTGAAACTGATGTATGAAGATGACGGAGTAGGAATACCTGACGAAGAAAAGAGCAAGCTTTTCCAAGAAGGTTACGGGAAAGGTACAGGCTTTGGACTTTTCTTGATAAAGAGAATATGCGAAGCATACGGCTGGACGATACAGGAAACAGGCGAGTATGGCAAAGGCGTGCAGTTCACGATGACAATACCTAAAATCTCCAAAGACGGCACAAAACTCTACGAAATAAGCTGAAGCTTGGGTTTAATGCTCTGCAAGAGAACCTAACTTTTTAAGTGTCTTTTTGAAAAAAGGTCTTCAGCTATTTGCAGCTCTTTGACAGTGTTGATGTTAACGGCTACTTCTTTTCTGTCTGATATATAGATTTCCTCATCCAGTTCTTCCTCGTTAATTCTTTGCCCATCAATAACGTTAATCCCAGCTGGGACCACATGCTTACCGTTTAATTCAAACCCGTATTTTCCACCTAACCCGAGCTTCGCCTTTGTTTCCATCGAAACCGCCACACTCAAAGCAGGCTTCCCACATCGTTCATAATACCCCACAATAGCATCGATTACCTCAGCCGTTATCAGTGGAAAATCAGCGCCAATAGCCAAAACCGTCTGCAACTTTAGAGCCCTAACAGCGTCCCCCATGTCAGAAACGTACTCTTTCCCAGGAGTTTTGATAACAGAAACCTGTAACTTGGACAGCAATTCAGCGGTTTTAGGCGTATAATCGCTAACTGCAACCACAACAGAGTCAACTTTTTTCGCGTTCTTCAACGCGTTAAGGACGTGCTCGATGACGTGCTTTCCGCCGACCTGAAGCAAAGGTTTCTCTTCTGAAAGCGCCATGCGCGAGCCTTTTCCACCAGCCATTACAAGCGCGGTTACAGCCATCTTATCATCGCCAACAAAGTAATTAGAGAAACCATTCGAGTAAGCTCGTTTGTCGCGCCTAACACGTCTCCTGTTACGCCCTTGAAATGACTGTGGGAAATTCCCACCATAATAAGGCTTGCCAGTATAGCCGCCAACAAGGTTACCACACCTTTTAACCACAGCAGAGGCAGGGCGACCCCGAAAGAGATAGCTAAGGCAATAATCAAGCGAGCCGCACCTTTCTTGCCATGCATCGCCTCCAAGAAAGAAGAACTCATCCCCCCATGAACAGCTTTTCCAGCCCAAGCGCCAACCACCATAGAAAGTTTCGCTGAAACCTCCACCACCACCAAACCTTGAATGATTATACCCATGTCTAATTCAGATATAGCGAACGCTGTAACCAAGAAGGTTATGATCCCCAAAGATAAGCCGCCAGCACCAGTCAATTGGTCATGCATAATCTCAATTTTTCTTTCCGGCGAACCATGAGCCATGACGCCGTCTCCGAAATCCAACAAGCCATCAGTGTGATGAAGTCCAGTTATCAGCAACAAAAATCCCAGCACTAAGGCTCCGACGACCAAGCATGGGAGGAAGGGGGAAATCGCCCAACCGCACAGCCCAGCTAATAATCCTATAAAAGCGCCTATTAAAGGAAAAAGGAACATGTATTTCGCGGTGTCGGTTAAAATGTCTTGGTCCATGCGTACTGGTATGGTCGTGAGAAAAGAAAAGAGGTTCTTGATCTCTTTAAGCATTCAGCCTCATCACTTTGTTTCCATTAACGCCACATAGTTTTTCTCAATCTCTTTAAGCAGCATGTCCTTAGTTACGGCGCCACCCAATTTAGCCATCGCAGCTATGGAAGCACCTCCAGCGCCCACACCTTCCTTCACAATGCCTTTCTCGTAAGCTTTCAAACCTGAAAAACGAGACGGCGTGAAGTCAATGTCAGCCGCCAGCACAGGCACATCGGCAATCTGAGCAACTATCCCACGAATATCGGATGAACTGTCGTTCACCACCCATCTGGTGGTGCCAATCGCCACGTTACAGAGGACATCTGGGTTCAAAGCATTTACAACCGCTAATACTGAGGTCATCTGAGTCCCTCCAGCCATCAAAACGGGAATCTGCGTAGCGGCGCCAATAACTAATCCTGCAAAAGCGGGCATCATAGGGTCGCCTAGGCATGAAATGGCTTTAACGGGGTTTTTCGCCAAACTAGCGAAACTCTCACCTGAAGCCGCTAATCCCGTTTGGACGGTTTTATTTTTTAATCCGTGTGGGTTTTCTGGCATGCTGCTACTGACTTTGCCCTCGGCGTTTACGCCCATAGCTGACAGGACGCCTAAAGCTGTTGTAGTGCCGCCAGGTATGCTTTCGCCTATTACAATGTAATCCGCGGTTTTAGCCAAGTGTTCACCAGCTAAAGTGGCTCTTTGGATAACTTCTTCAACGTTGTCAACTGCACTTCCAGTTCTTATGTCCCTGCCGGGGTTTCCACCCAAATCCAAAAGCGGAATTTGAGGTTTCACCTTCAATCCGCCACTGGCAACCAACACAGGGACAGTCGCAAGCCTCAAAGCAGACATGGTTATCAAAGCTGGCGTAGGAATTCCATCAGGAGTCACAGGCACACCTTTGATGCACTTACATTTTCCAAGCAGAAGCAGCTCAGCGTCAGCGGGCGGAGTGTAATCAGTGAACTCAGGATTTTCTCCAGCAGCAGATATCCCTTGGATCTTAGCGGTTTCTGTAGTGGCGATGGTGCAGACGAAAAGCGGCTTCTTTCCCTCCAGCTCTTTCATGAAAGCCTCTGCTTTGAACTCGTTGTGGGCTAACAGCACATCAAAGACTTTTTTCATTTGCTTGAATTAACTCCCTTTAGGCTTAACCTCGAAACGTTTGATTACTAAACGGCCATTACCGTTAAGCTTCACCTTTTCGCTTTCAAGAATTTCAATTCGATTCTTCTTGAACAGGGGGCCGTCAGTTACGAACGTGTGGAATTCACCGTGTTCGCCGCAAGGGTCTACCGTGCCAAGCTTGAGCAAGTCATCAAAGAACTCCTTGTTAATTTCTCTTCCAAGCCACTCCATCCCCAGCAAGTCAAGTTTTATTCTGACCAAGGTTGCTTTGAAACCTTCGTTTATGAATTCTTCTAGGATCTGCTTTGTGTCACGGTGCCACAGAGGCCTTACCGGCGTTAGACCCACTTCTTTGCAGATGCGGTCTAACCATCCTGCCTCATGCAAGGCAACGTCGAAGACGTCCCCCGTCACAATGCCTTCAACGCCTTCAGTTTTCAGTTTCAGTAATGCCTTTTTGAACTCCTGCTCGTAAGTATCGGGGGTAGTCGTCCACTTCACTATCGGAATCCCTATTGCTTGCGATTGCGCATCTAGCATGTCAGCACGGATCATATGGAAATTTGACTCACTCGGATCGGACATCATGATTAAAAGATTCGAAATTTCATGGCCTTCTTTAATAGCTTTGTAGCATGCAAAGCAACTGTCTTTGCCGCCACTCCACGCAGCAACAACTTTCATATTTTTTCCTCCTTACCTTTTTTCACCTTTACCCTTTATTTTTGTTCCTTTAGTTTCTTCAGGTTTCAGGTGATCGAGAAGTCTGTCCCTTTCTTCTTTAGCTATTTTTAACTTTTCGACAGACACGTTAAGCAGAGATAACAGCTCATTTTGGTTCTTAACAAACTCGGCGCCCTTGCTTTTCAACTCGGCAAGCAACGCCTTTGCTTTTCCTCCCGTGAAGTCCCGTCTTTCAATGGGCACTTCCTCAATAACGAAAGTTGGAATTCCCCTTTTCACAGCGGCTAAAGCAGCCTCCAAATTCTGCAGGTTACCATCGCCGAACGGAACAGAAGTCAAAACTACAGTGCTGGCTTCACGTATCATCTTCAAATTAGCCTTGTGTGCTTTTTCAGTTATTGGTGAGAACGGCGCCTCAGTTGTGACAGGGATTTTCAAAAACTGTGCCGTTTCAAAGTCTGTGTCCAGAACGTTGAGAACTCCAGCGGTGACGCTGTAACCTTCATCTAAAAGAACTTTCATTAAAGTAGTGCCGGTGCCAGCGCCGCATATGAGGTGGATTGAGCATTTTTTAGACGGGGACGGTTTCTGGGGTGACAATGGAATAACGAATACTGAGTCTGTGACAAGATGCTTTGTCACTATGGCGTCAACGTTGAAAACGCTCTTTATGTTTTCGCTCGTCAGAACTTCAGTCAGGCTTCCAGCCGAAAAAACCTTCCCTTTCTTAAGCATTATCGCTGAGTTACAATAACGTGCGGCCAAGTTGAAGTCGTGAAAAACAGCCAGAATAATCAGTTTCTCTTTCACGCAGAGGTTTTTGACAAGGTCCATGATTTCCAGTTGATTGACAATGTCCAAATGCGTCAGGGGTTCGTCCAGCAACAAAATCTTTGGTTCCTGAGCCAGAGCGCGGGCAATTATTACACGTTGTTTTTCGCCGCCACTTAACTCGTTTATCGGCCTTTCCGCAAAATGCCAGATGTTGGTGAGGCTCATGACTTTTCGTGCAATAGCCATGTCTTTCTCACTTTCCATTTGGAACCGTTTCATGTGAGGGTTGCGTCCCATCAGAACGATGTCCAACGCGGCAAAGTTAAAGCCGATACTGGTATCCTGTGGAACTACTGCCAACTGTTTTGCTACGTCAACGCTTTTAAGAGAGTATATATCGGCTTCGTTGAGTAGAATAGCACCCTTGTGAGGTTTGAGAATCCGGCTTATACTTTTAAGCAGAGTGGTTTTTCCAGAACCGTTAGGTCCAAGAATCCCAACGAAGTCGCCGCCCTTAACAGAAAGACTCACATCTTCCAAAACCTTGACAGAACCATAGCGACATTCGACGCCGTCAACGTTTAACAAAACCAAATTTTGTACCATCCTCTCATGTTACACTGCCCCGTTTTTTCCTTAAAAGGAATACAAAAAAAGGCCCGCCAAAAAGCATAGTTATTATACCAACAGGCAATTCAAAGGTTGATGCAAATGGAGTCGCTACAATCCGAGCGAGGTCATCACAAATAAGCAAGAATATTGCGCCGATTATTGTGGAGGTTGGCAATAGTATGCGATGGTCAGGTCCAATTAATAGTCTAGTCAAGTGAGGAATCATTAAACCTACGAATCCTATAAGGCCAGAGATGGATACTGCGGCAGCTGTTATCAAAGAAGCCAACACAAGAAGAATCTGTTTAGATCGCTCAACATTTACACCTAGGTGATAAGCCGTGTCTTCTCCCATGGCAAGTACGTTGAGATCACGAGCGAAGAAATACGAGGCTGCAATCCCTATTACGATTAAAGGCAATATTGCCCATATTTGGGTCCATAAAACGTTTGAATAGCCACCCATGAGCCAAACGACGATGCTCTTAAGCTCATGCTCTCTAGCTAATATCTCCAAGAGCCCAACGATGGCAAACAGGAAAAAGTTAACTGCTATTCCATTAAGCAACAGAGTTTGCACTGGAACTCTTGAACCTACACGTGAAATTGCGTAGACCATAAACATAGTTAAGAGAGCGCCAATGAAAGCTGCAATCTGTAACAGCCCAAGTTCCAAAAAAATGAAACCTATACCACCGTAAAGTGTCGCTGCAGAAGCTCCCACTGCCGCTCCAGCAGAAACGCCCAGCACGTATGATTCTGCCATGGGATTTTTGAATACGCCTTGATACAAAACGCCTGCCGCTGCTAAAGCTGCGCCTACTAAAATGCTGGCGAATACCCGCGGCAAACGTACTTCAAGGATAATGGCCTCGGTCTGAGGCGTTATCGAAGAAGAATCAATTAAGCTACCTAAAAAAGGAATTTGTTTGCCTATTACTGAAAGAGTGTCGGAAAATGGAACATTAGAGGAACCCACGTTTAGAGATACTATGGCAGTTACAATTAAAACCGAAACTAAAATAATCAAGATGAGTTTCCATTGCGAAGTACGCCGAAAAAAAGTGTTTTCAACTTGGTCCGTGCTCATTTTTTCCACACAAAAAAAGGTCAAGGGAGTTTAAAAGAGTTCAGGATGGAAGAACTCAGCCAATTGCTCTATTGCTTCTACGAATCTGGGTCCTGACCTTTCTATTGTGTTAGAATCAATCTGGTAGATCCTGTCATTTTGTACAGCGTTTGTTGTGTCCCATCCAGGTCTTGCCTTGACAGCGTCCAAAGTTGCCTGTGTCCCAGTGCCCATGCCGCTGGCGGGCAACACGATAACGTCAGGGTTTCGGTTGATAAGCGATTCACTCTGATACTGGTAATAGTCTAACGCTTGGTCTTCGAAAATGTTAGTTCCACCCGCTTTCTCTATGAGCTCGCTTTGCCATGCCTCTGCGCCAATAGTCCATGAGGACGTGGTTTCATAATAAACCTCATAGTAAACTTTCGGTTTATCTGCATCTGCTACTGTTTCGGCTACTGCATCAATCCGACTGTTTATATTGTTAATAAGGGCCGCTGCCTCATCACGGTTGCCAGTTGCATTACCCAAAAGTTCAATATTATTAAGAATACCGGTGACACTAGTTGGGTCTAACACTAACACTTTGTAACCGCGTGCGCGCAAGGTGTTCACGCTTTCCACTTGGACACCGCCACTCGCAAGGATCAAGTCTGGGTCAAGAGCAGTAATCACTTCCATGTTAGGGTTTTCAAAACCGCCGATGCTCGTCATGTTACCTGCTGCAACCCACGCCGAAAAATCATATGGGTAATCGCAGAAGTCAGTGACGCCCACAACTTTGTCGCCCGCATCTATAGCAAACAAGATTTCAGTACAACTCGGCGCAACCGAGATAATCTTTTCTGGATAAGCAGTTAAGCTAGTCTCGTAGAGAGTATCATCCACCAAACTCTGCAAAGCCTTAAGACCCTCATCAGAAGCCTGACCCTGATAGTAGATAATGAAAGCCGCTGAAGCAATTATAACGATAGCCACAACTGCTGCAATAACATATTTAGTGTCCATGTAATCACCTTCTCAATGGTCGGTTTATCCATCCTACTCTAATAAACCTTTCGCCAAACACACAATATTTAAAACAAACTCCACCATTAGAGAGGGTGCTGATATAAAATGGACTCCGAAAAGCCGCCTTTACTGGAATACATAGAAAAGAAAGGCATTACGCTAGAAGACCTCATAAAAACGGCGCTTGAGCTTTTTGTTCCCCATCCAGGCTTGGACACAGAAGCAAAAGCCACTGAAATGCTTCGAGAAGAATTTCTGGATACCCTATCTGACGTAAATGTTTCCACTCTGGAAGTAGCCTGCTTCCGCGCTCAAGAAGACGCCGAGAACGGGTTGATTCCAGGCCTATCACAAGAGAGGTTTATGGGTCGTCCAGGACTGGTAGCGGACGAGTTGTTGGGATTAGCTATAGCTAACTACATTGCGGGAGTGAGAGGGATTTTTGAATTCACGCGTTTTGACCAAGCTAAACCAGGAATCTTGAAGAAGCTTGGGCCAATAACCAACGACGCCATAGGCGGATTAGTCGCAGGCGTTTCATCAAACGTGTACACGCGAGCCTTCCGAAACGCCAAATAAACTATTTCCCAGCCTTATCACGCGGCTCTTTTTTCAAAGCGGTGAAGTATCCATGGCAGCCGCAAGCCGTAGCCACCACGAACTGGTCTTTCTTTTCCGCTTGAGCAAAAAACTCTAAAAGTTCACTGCCTTTAAGAGCACCCATACCAGGAGCCAACAGGTAACTAACCAAAACGATCCCGTCAGGATAAGCGAACCTCACAAGTTTATCCATGGTGCACGGTTTTCTCTTGCGTGTAACAGGGCACAATTCTGGCGCTTCACATCGTTCCAAACAGGCGCTATCCCTGTTATAGCTTACAATAAGGTTCCCGCTTCCAGCTTGCAAAACCACGGACGAAGACAAATTAGCGAGGATACAGTCTATCACCTCATCCCACGGCGCAAGCTCAAACTTGCTCTTCGCCAACTCAGCCGCTATGTGTATGGGAGCGGTTGGAAAAACGTACTCAGGTTTTAGACGCTCAATTAACTCTAAAACTTGGGGAATATCACCTTCAAGGAAGTGCTCACCTTCTGAGCCAATCTGGGTGGAGGAGTTTAATTTGAACCTTTTTGTGGCGAGGCAGTTTGGGTTTTTATCTACCAGCACGAAACCGCGGTTGTTCTTCCTGAGGTATTCCACGGCTATGCAACCGTACTTTCCCCCTCCAACAATTATATCCATTTTTCTCCCACTTTAAAGCTGCTGAATCAGCGTTAGTTTGGAGAGGGCACTCGAGCATATTTATAAACTTTACTTGCAAAGTGGAACAAGCAAGCTGAAAAACTGATGTTCAGAGACTGTTCTTGGGGAGTTTACCATAAGATTATAATAGTTTGCTGATTGAGGAGATTTAAGCAGTTGGAGCGTCATGGTTCAAACAAACTTGTGCGTTGTCACCCACACTTTCCTGCCCCACGTTGGCGGCATAGAAAGGGTTGTTTATGAACAGTGCAAACGGCTGATGCAGAAACAGTTTGAACCTATGGTATTGACACATCGAAACTACACGGCGAGAAAATACTTTTTTGACGGAATAAAAGTTCAATGCTACGATTCGATGAACATCGGGTTCAGACTGGGGATTCCTTACGCCATTCCACACGTAAGCAGTCTCAAAACTTTTCTGGAAACAATCAAATCCAACGACCTCATACACGTGCATGGTCACCCGTACCTGTCGTCTTTTCTTGCCGCAAAAATCGCAAAAAGATACTCGAAACCGTTGGTGCTTACTCAGCATAACACGTTCATAGAATACAACAGTATTTGGGACACTGCGGAAAAACTGAATGATCTTGCGATTGGAAAACAGGTGCTTAAAGAAGCAGATAAGACAATTGTTGTCAGCAACGCAACAAAAAATTACGTTCTGAGCTTGGGCGCAGACCCTGAAAAAGTAGAGGTGCTTCACAACGGTGTTGACCTGAATCGTTTCAAGCCTTTATCTGGAGTCAAAGATAAAATGAGGAAGAAGCTCGGCATCTCTGAAGATGCTAGTGTCGTGTTGACGGTGAGGCGTCTTGTCTACAAGAACGGCATTGACACGCTACTTGAAAGCGCAGAACTTGCTGTTAAAAAGAACCCAGAGCTGGTCTTTGTTGTAGTAGGTAAAGGACCCGATTTTCTGGAAGTCAAAGAGAGAATAACACAGTTAGAGATGCAGAGAAATTTCAGGCTTACAGGTTTTGTATCAGACGAGGACTTACCTCTTTACTACAACGTTGCAGACTTGTTTGCATTGCCTTCTAAGTCTGGAGAAGGCTTGCCTTTGGTTGCGCTTGAAGCCATGGCTTGTGGATTACCCGTGATAGCAACAAACGTTGGAGGCACATCGGAAGTTATAAGTGAAGATTGTGGAAAGCTGGTTCCGCCTAACTCGCCTGTTTCTCTTGCAGAAGCGATATTGGAGTTTTCCTGCAAAGACTTAGTAGTGCTGAAAAAGGAGTTGCGGACGATGATGGAGCAGAGACATAGTTGGGACAAAAATGTGGAAAAACTGTGCGAAATATACGAAGAGCTTATTTAACGAGGTGTTAGAAACTATATAGCTTTCAGAAAATGAGAGTCACAAAGAGATGATATCGAAGGTAGAAATGGTTTCGGTGGTTATTCCAACACTTAACGAAGCAGGGAGCATTCGTGAAACAGTGACTACCATTGATAAGGAAATCGCGTATCCTAAAGAAATCATTATTGTAGATGGAAATTCTACGGATGGGACACAAGAAATCGTTAAAGAAATGGGATTTTGCAGACTCATTGTGGAGCCTAGACGCGGTTACGGTCTTGCTCTTAGAACTGGAATTAAAAATGCGAAAGGCGATGTTGTAGTCATGGTTGATGGTGATGGAACCTACGAAGTAAGACACATCAACCTTT
>CAZINA010000003.1:51385-53851 GCA_964540545.1 uncultured Candidatus Bathyarchaeia archaeon | reverse complement strand
ACTTAGGGTTCACTAAGGCGTGCTTTGTTGATCGGAACTGTCTATACCCCTATTATGAAGACTGAAAGTGGGTTCAATTTCGGTTTGACAGCGTTTCACATTCACTTTTTTGCCGATTGAACAGTTTCAACAACCCCATTCCAAAGCGCACGCGTTATTCTTCAGTTGTAGAATGCATGCAACACCATAACTAGTCAGAAATAACTCGTGTATTTATCTTGACGTGGGAATTTCAGCTTAAGCCAGCATGATAGTGATTTTTCAGATTCAGATTCAGATTCTGACTTCATAAGTCTTTAGAACTTTGAACTAAGAGACATCTATAGATGCGGCGACGTTGAAGGCAACAAAGCTAGAACACTCAGATGTAATGATTAATTTCTCACTTGAGCCAGTCCAGGACATATACAGCGAGACTGGAAAGCGTCCGCTCGTGCAAATAATAGGATTAGGAACAGTAGGAGAAGCTCAAGCTCATGTTCTCAGAAAACTGGGATGCGAAGTCTGCGGATATGACCCTTTCCTCAAGGAAGCACCCATTAATAACATTACTTTCTCAGCCAACAAGACCTTCGCTGAAAGCAACATTGCATTCATATGCACTATGGAAAACCAAGTTGAACACGTCGTCAAGCAACTGAAGACCTCTGGATACAAAGGACTCATAGTGATCAAAAGTTCAGTCGTTCCTAAGACAACCAAAACTCTCATGGCAAAATATGGTCTTCACATCTGCCACAATCCAGAGTTCGTCAAGGAAAGGACCTCATTACAAGATGCACTAAATCCAGACCGCATAGTAATTGGCCAATGCTGCAAGAAACACGGACAACAGTTGCAGATGCTCTACAAACCTTTGCGCCGTCAAATAATTGTTGTGGATCCAACCACAAGTGAAACCGCCAAGCTGCTTGCCAATTCCTACTTAGCACTGATGATATCTTTCTGGAATCAAGTTCATCAGCTGGCCCAAAAACTCGACATTAGCACCACAGATCTCGCTAAGATAGTAACGACAGACAAAAGAATTAGCAAACATGGAACAAAATGGTTCGGTGAGAGTTTTGACGGAAAATGCTTGCCAAAAGACCTTGTGAACCTAATAAGGGCCTACAAAGCAGAAGGCATAGAACCAACACTACTGCAAGCTACGCGGCAAATAAATGACGCCCTCAGAAGGTCGAAATAGTGCTTGAATATTTGTGGCTACTGTGGTTTCCCTCTGCGCCTATAATGATCTATTTTTTCATAAAAGCGCTCCAAAATCACAAAGCATACGAACAGAAAACATTCAACTACAAAACTAGGTCAGCTCAGAAGATAGTGTTTCAATTCTGCAGTCGGGACGCACCGCCAGTTGTTTACCAAGCAATAAAACGTGTACACGATGTCTGCAAAGCCGTTGGATACGCAAAATACCAAGTCGACCTTCTGACTGACATAAAAGTTCCTAAAAAAGTTGTCAAGAAAGTCAATGCAAGAAATGTGGTTGTACCTTTAGACTATCAGACGAACCCTCCCGTAAAATACAAAGCCAGAGCACTCCAATACGCTGTAGACCAGCGGAAAAGGCGCCGCCAAGCAAATGCTAGAAGATGGATTTACCTCTTAGACGAAGAAAGCATGGTAACCGAACAAACCGTCCGAGCCCTGTTACAGTACATTTCAAAAAAAGACGCGAAACCAATAGCTGAAGGAGGCATCACATACCCAAACAACTTTTTCCATCATAACTTGTTATGTTCCATAGGCGAAACATTGCGCACATACGTATGCTATGACTGCGTCACCCAAATGAGCTCAGGCGGAATGCCAAGTCACATGCACGGCTCAAATCTGCTGGTTCGAGCCGATGTTGAAGCACAAGTCGGATGGGCGCATGAAAAAGTTGACGCTTCAGAAGATCAGAGATTCGGTTGGGAGGCAACCCTGAAACTCGGCAGAGGCCTTTACGGCTGGCATGGTGGAACTATAGAGGAGCAACCAGCAAAAAACATTAGAGACTTCATAAAGCAAAGGCAAAGATGGTTCGTCGGCAACGTCCACAACCTGCAAAATGCCAAAGTCCCGAAAAAAAAGAAGATTATACTGTCTCTGCGTTGGCTTACCTGGATGGCAGGATTTCCCGCGGGTCTTGCCACCTTTTTAGTACTATTGATTCCTCAAAACATTCCTTTCGGGTTACACTTTTTTCTATTGTTCAACACTTTTACGTGGCTACTAGGATATCAGGTGGGATTGAGGCTTAACCTCAAAAATTATGAACTGCCAAAATACAAAAAATTTTTGTGGCATCTTATAACTTTGGTTTTAACGCCTTTTGTGGGGATCATGGAAACATTTGGTGTCTTCATAGCGCCTTTGCAGTTGCATAACTTCGAGAGAACTCCAACACCGAAATCGGCAGAGCGCGAAACGGAGAATTTGGTCTTTTCTACTATAATACAGCAGCCTTGTGAGGAAGAA
>CAZINA010000003.1:4424-51285 GCA_964540545.1 uncultured Candidatus Bathyarchaeia archaeon | reverse complement strand
CTTTCATGCTTCGCTTTTGTCGGGCATAAGGGATTAATACACAGATTCCAAGGACGATTGCCCCTGATATGAATCCGTACTATAGGCCAATTGCAGTTTTTACAAGCGTTACCCGTGGGCTTTACTGAGCCTTTCTGAGGCAGAGGAAAAGATGTTTTGCATGTGCCTTCGAAATAGTTTGTGCAACCAATGAAGCGTTTGCCGGATGTTCGCGACCGCAGAATCACCAGTTTCCCGTTTTTGCAGACGAGACACGAGCCGATTTCCCGTTCTTGCAGTCGTGCCTTCATCAGGGCTTGGCTTAAACGCTCCCCGATTACCCGTTCATTGTTTTTCAGTTGTTCAGTCACGGGCTTCAGAATCTCAATTGTATCCTTCAAGACGTTTTCTCTTGTTTCGTTTCCCTGCTGAATCTCGTTCATTCTTTCCTCAAGTTTTCTGGTCAACTCTATCGACACAACGGCTGGACAGTACTCGTTGAGGACATCAACAACTTCTAAGCCGAGGTCGGTAACCACAATTCTCTCCTCGCGAGTATACTTCCTGTTATTCAAGGTTTGGATGATTCCCGCGCGGGTTGCCTTGGTGCCGATTTCTTCTTTCTCCATCCTTTTGAGGAGACTGCTGGGATTGTACCGTGCCGGCGGAGCTGTGAACTTGTCTTCCAACAACACCCCTTTAACACGAACTTTCTGGCCTTCCTCCATCGGCGGCAACACGGCATCCGCTGACTTGAAGTAAGGCGCGTAAAAGCGAATCCACCCCGCCTTCAAGGTTTGCCGCCCATTCAGCTGGAACCTGTTTCCGTTAATGTTGAAGGTGACTTTTATGCTCTGCATGACGGCTGGGTCGCCGAAAACCGCCATGAACCTTCGGACTACGAGATCCCAAATGTTTCTTTCAGCACTGTTGAGGCTTCTCTCGGGCAGGTTTCCAGTGGGGTAAATAGCAGGGTGCGCTGGGTCTTTCTTTTTTCCTTCGGTCGGCTTTAGCGCTGGTTTAGCGAGAAGCTCCGATGTTTCTTGTTTGTATTCTGGGCTTCTGTTCAGCTTCTTCAATATTGCTTCGTAGCCGATTTCGGGCGGCAGTTTTTGGCTGCTGGTTCGGGGGTACGAGATTAACGCAGCCAAGTACAGGCGTTGAGCTATGCTTGAAGTGCGCATGGGCGTGTACCTGAAAAGGCGGTATGCTTCACTCTGTAGCGAACCCAAATCAAAAGGCAAAGGCGGCTGCTGCTGGAACGTTTTCACAACTACTGTCTCTATTTCCCCGTCTCTACCTTTGCAGCTTTCAACTATTGTTTCGGCTTTTGCCTTCGTTTCAACGGGGTTGTTTTCGTAGTCCGCTTCAAAAATCCTGCGACCAATTCTAAATTTTGCTTTTATGTTCCAGTATGGGGTTGGAACAAAACATTTTATGCTTTTTTCCCGTGTTTCAAGAAACTTGAGTGTAGGTCCTTGCACGCGTCCAGTGCTAAGCGTGGCGTATCGTCCACTGTAGTTTTTCGCCGCCGTCGTCAAAGCGCGAGATAGGTTTATGCCGTACAGCCAATCAACTTCATGTCTCGTCAAACCCGCCTCTATAAGCGCGAAATCCAAGCTGCCAAGCGGTTCAGCGTACGATTTTTCCAGCTCCTCTTTTGTAAGAGTGGAATACTTCATGCGTTGCGCCGCTTTTTCTTTGCCGCCGCAAGCGTACTTCAGAATGGAGTAGCCGATTATGCTTCCTTCAATATCGTAGTCGCACGCGTCAATGAACCTTTCTGCGTTTTCCGCCAGTTTCGAAATAACCTTAATCCAAGTGCGAATCCGAGAGGCACCGCGTTCAGCCAGATGTCGCGGAACCCAACGGAAATCAAAAACCGGGTAGCTCCTTCCACCCCTTCTTTTGCCTGCAACCGTGTACAAGTGCCCTAATGCTGGAACCACAACTATGTCCCCGCTCCTTTTTGCCATGTAGTAGGGTACGCCGTTCTCCGTTTTTTTCGCGGCTTTTCCCTCCTCGTCCAAAGCCGAAGCTATCCTGCTAGCCGCATCAGGCTTCTCAGTTACTATCAAAGTGTAGCTTCTCAACAGCCGTGAACCACACCTCAGCATTGAAAAGCTATACTCAAAAAGTTACCGCTTGCCCGTTTAACAGAAAATCTTAACTTATACTCATGTGAAAATAGAGAGTTAAAAAAGGATGGTTTCAGTTTGGACCCAGCTGTAATGGCTTTCCTTGTTGCGGCAGTAATTATAGTTCTCGGCTTCTTGGGTGAAGAATTCTTCAACCGTACAAGCATCCCTGACTCAATCCTTCTGCTCCTGTTCGGAGTGCTACTAGGACCTATTTTCCAACTTTTCGCTCACGAAGAGCTGCTTGCGATCACACCATATTTTGCTGCTTTAGCCCTAATCATCATCCTCTTTGACGGCGGCTTAAACATGGACATACGTGAAGCCGTCAGGAACAGCCCGAGAGCTTTAGTGTTGGCGATTACTGGATTTACATTAAACGTGTTAGTAACGGCTGCTATCTGTAAATACTTACTTGGTTGGCGTCTTCTGAACGGATTGCTGTTAGGAAGCATCGTCGGCGGCGGCAGCTCAATAATAGTGATAGCTTTAATCCGAAAATTGAAAGTCACTGAAAAAATTGAAACCGTGCTCAGTCTCGAATCCATTTTGACTGACGTGCTGTGTACAGTCGGCGCGTATACAGCAATTAACATTTTACTCCAAGAAGTGGCTGCGGAAGGCGCCTCAACCGGTATAGACATGTACGCCGCCTTAGGTTCTGTTGCCACAGCATTTAGCGTAGGCATTCTCGTAGGCTTAGGCTTCGGCGTTGCTTGGCTTGTACTTTTAGAAAAAATTAAGGGAAAACCCAACGCCTACATGTTAACCTTAGCCATGCTCTTTCTTACTTTCGTAGTAGCTACAAACCTAGGTGGAAACGGCGCGCTTTCAGCGTTGTTTTTCGGCTTGATGATTGGAAACTCGCGTCACATCGGAAGACGGATAAAATTCAGGACCACAATCTCGATTGACGAAAACGTACGTGACTTCCACTGTCAAATAAGCTTTCTAATTCGCTCGTTCTTCTTTGTCTTCACGGGTCTCCTGTTCAGCTTTTCATCTTTCACATCAGTCCTTATCGGCCTAGTCTTATCCTTCACTTTTCTCGGAATCCGATTCCTCGTTATTAAAATGGCCACTGTAAAATCCGAGTTAAAAACATACGAAACTTTAATGACGGTAATGTTTCCCCGCGGTTTAGCCGCAGCAGTATTAGCTTCAATTCCCCTCACATCTGGTGTGCCTAACTCGCAAGTTTTCCCAGAAATCGCGTTTATAGTAATCCTAACCACCATTATAGTCTGCACCATTGGAGTCGCCGTGCTTAAGAAACGCCAATCTTGATGCAGAAAGAACCTGCCACTGAGAAAAACGGCGGTTTACTTCAACTGGAAGTTAGTAACCAATAAATATGTCGCAGATGTTATTTTTGTTATTTCGGGAAGTGACAATGTAGTGCCACAAAGAGTCATCTGTAGTGGATGCAAACACGTATTATATGAAGGTCCAGACCTTAAACCTCCCGACGAAATTCTTCAACAGCATGATGGAAAATGCCCTAAATGCGGCAAAAAACTGTCTTTGTTACCCATCGACGTCGAAGTAAAACCTATGAGATAAGAGTTCTCGATGGACAACGCTGAAGGAGAACCTCGAAATCAGAATGCTCCTTTTATGGAAGTATAAACCTTTTTGAAATCGCAATTGTGTACTGCAAGGAAAAACCGAGTCCATGGCCCAGCGGCGGGTGCGCATAGCGTAAAAACCAAGTATAACTATTTCGGCAAAGCGTGGGTACTCTTTTGGAAAGCAATAAATAAACGGGCGATGGTGATAACGGTTATTAACTACAAAAACAAATAAAAGACCTCACAACATGAAGTTTGCTCAAGTAGGGGAAGGATGAACTGTTGAAGGAACGACTCGTTAACGGTCTTAAATCTTTTGGAAGGCTACGCATCCAAACGAACCACGCCACTATAATGTGTTATTCTGCTTTACTTCTAATACTCTTCATTGCCTTCACAATCCGTGTTCTACCAATACGCTGGGAAATACCCACAGGCAGTGTGAGGCTTAACGAATTCGACCCCTATTACCAATTCAGCCTGACGAACAAAATGGTGCAGGACGGTTTATTCTCGCCTTACACTGATAACGACGGACAAGGCTGGATAAATTACCAACAATGGTATCCTGGTGGATTGGACATGTCCCGTTCGTTACCTTCATTACCGATGACCGCGGCTGTGCTCTACAGCATAATCTCTTGGTTGGGCGTTACTGTTGATTTGATGTCGTTCTGCTCAATCTTGCCAGTAATCTTCGGCACCATATCTTGCTTGTTAATGTATTTCGTCGGCAAAGACATGGGTGGAAAATCAGTAGGTTTATTCGCGGCGCTTTTTCTAGCGTTGGCACCATCTTTCCTCCAGAGAACAGCGCTGGGCTTCTTTGACACTGAAGTTTTAGGAATTGTAGGACTGTTATCATTTAGTCTTCTGTTTCTGAGGGCGATCGACAAAAACAGGACCCTGCGCTCATCATTAATTTACTCGGCAGGAGCCGCTGCAGCATTAGCCTACTTCATCGGGGCTTGGGGTGCAGCCTACTATCTACTGGGTTTAGCTGTCCTTTTTGTTTTCGCGTTAGTCTTGCTAAAAAGGTATAACCAAAGGCTTTTGTTGTCCTACAGCGTAACTTTTGGTTTAGCTCTTGGCATAGCTGTAAACATTCCCTATATCTCGCTAGACTACCTAACTTCAGCGGCAGTGCTACCAATTGCAGCCATGTTCCTACTGCTTTGCGTTATGGAAATTTTGCGCCATAAGGTAACCGCGAGAACCAAAACGTTGCTAGCTGGTGCAACGCTCGCTGTAGTAGTTGTAGGATTTGTTGCTATGTGGCAACTTGGTTACATGGAAGGCATTGCAGGAAAGTTCATCTCAGTATTGGATCCCTTTGTTCGCTCAGCTGCTCCGTTAATAGAGTCAGTGGCTGAACACAGGATAACCGCCTGGGGTAACATTTACTACGAGCTCGGTTTAGGAATAATTTTCTTCTTAGCGGGTTTATATTTCACATTAAGAAACCCAACTAACAGAAACATTTTCCTGTTGCTTTTTGGTGCAACATCACTTTACTTCGCAGCTTCGATGGTTCGTTTGCTTGTTATCTTTGCACCAGCGTTTAGTCTTCTGGCAGCCATGGGAATCCTTGGTGTACTTAAGCCGTTTTTCACGTTGTTAAAGGAAGCACCGCAAATAGCCATAAAATCAAAGCGCAGGATAGCACGCGTAAGCAAGGAATACAGTGGTCTCGTGGTTTTTCTGGTGTTCATGCTGCTAGTTACAAACTTTGCGTTTTCGCCTCAAAGCGGTGGCGTACCACGCGTGTATGGTTCAGCATACGCGCCTCTAACAGTAACCGCAGCCAGCCTACCCTTAAGCGGTGATTACCTTTCTGAACCAGCACAAGAATGGCTGGACATGCTGAGCTGGACCCGGAATAATCTTAATTCAGGAACTGTCGTATGTTCTTGGTGGGATTATGGGTATTGGCTAAGCATAATGGGCAATGTTACAACTCTAGCCGATAACGCTACGGTGAATTCTACGCAGATAGAAAACATAGGCTACATTTTCATGGCGCCTGAAAACCTGTCTATGGTAATGCTGGAAAAGTATAATGCTAAATACATACTCGTCTTCACAACTCTAGGCCTAGCGTCTTCTGGCAGCTACTATGTCGCTCAGTCTGCGGGCTACGGTGATGAAGGAAAATGGTCATGGATGGCAAGGATATCAGGTCAAGCTCGCGACAGATTCATACAAGACGGTTACATCAGCGAAGAAGAAGCGTGGACCGACGAAACAGATTTCGGAGCCTACAACGAAAACGGCGGTTGGGAGTGGAATGATGCTGGTACGAACTCGACGGTATACAAGCTGCTAAATGCGGCGAAACAAGCTTGGGTCAACAACGCTGGTTCAGGCGTGATTGCTGATGAGGAGGCTGTTGAACTCACATATTTCAAGGAAGCATATTTCGCTGGCGCGGAATTGACCCTTGGTGAAGCATCGGCTAAATACAGTGGACTCATACCAGTTGTTGCTTTGTACGAGATTGACTGGGACGCTTACTATGACGCTATTGGACAATCCTAAGGAAGCGAAAGCTTGTTTCCAAAAGTTCCTGACCAACACAAGACTGGAAAACCATTAATTCCAAACGGGCTAGGCGTACTCTACGTCCTATTCACAACCGTCTATCTTTTCTTAATCTATTTCAGTGGTATCACTCCAGCCGCAAACGGTGTTTCCGAACCATTAACGTTAGCAGTGTGCATCTTATTCGGTGGGTTCATGGGTTTGCTGGATGACTGGATGGATCTTAAATGGCGATACAAGGCTTTTATGCCCTTAATAGCGGCTCTTCCCCTGATATATCTAACAATTGCGAATCCATTTGCGCGCACATCAATATCGCTGCCGCTTTTAGGTGTGATGGAGTTTGGTGAAGCATATTATTTCTTGGTAATTCCCTTAATCATAATGATAGTCACTAACACTGTAAACATGCTAGGGGGACTGAACGGTTTAGAATCGCTCTGCCCCGCCATAGTTTTGATGGGGTTAATGGCGCTATCGCCTGTACATCTGGTCTTGATGCTTGGACCTTTAATTTTCTGGCTGATTCTTACAGGCTTTAACCTTCAAGGCAAGATTTTCGTTGGCAACTCAGGCTCATTCGCCATTGGAATGACTGTGGCTTCGTTCGCAGTAATAACAGACCTGAAATTGCCTCTGCTCATTTCAATAATTCCCTTCGTCTTCAACTCTTCCCTCATATTGTTGACAATCTTCTTCACTAAGAAAAGAGCCAAAGTTTCGTTTGACGGAAAAAAACTCGAGTCCGACCACAGGCGAAGCCTGGTCACGCTCATAACTCACCGTCGCCCACTGACTGAACACCAAGTAGTCGCTATAATCGCAGTTATTGTAACAATATTCACGCTGGCAGCAGTATTCACCGCGCTTCTTTAAGCACTTTTTTCGTTAATGGTTCGGTAAGTTTTAATAAGGCACTTGCGTGTGCTTTATGCTTGTTAAGCGGGTAGGTGGTCCTCCACCCGTTCCGCTAATGAAATAAACCCCGGTGTCGGAGGAGAAAACAAAATTGAAAATTCAAAGTAAAGATATAACGCTAATTGGATTGTATGCTGCGCTCTATGCGACGCTGGTTGTTGTTCTTGGAGGCTTTTCTTATGGACCTGTTCAGGTCCGCATTGCAGACTCAATGCTTGCTGTTGTTCCCTTACTTGGTTTACCAGGCGTTCTAGGTCATACACTTGGAGTGTTCATTGCTAACATGTTCTCAACAGTTGGCTTAATCGACCTACTTAATACAATACCGTCATTTGCTATGTCCTTTGTAGTCTACTATGTCTACAAACGAACTCAGAATGACTATACTGTAATCGGAACTTGCATCGCTTATTCGGTTGTGCTAGGCGTAACTGTCGGATGGATGCTGTCTTACGTGTACTCTTTACCACTATTGCTCACTATGGCTTATGTAGCCGTCGGAAACACTATTGCGAGTGTGCTCATCGGCTGGCCACTATTTAAGGTACTAAAGAAAACTGGCGTTTTCCAAAAGTGGCGTACAAACAATAAAAATCAGGAAACTAAGGTATAAAAAAATGAAGCAAACAAACAACTGTGTGGTCGTTCTTAGCGGAGGACCCGATTCAACAGTTGTCGCCTACTGGGCAAAAAGTCAAGGATACGACGTACACTGTCTATCCTTCAAATACGGACAAATCGCAGATAAAGAAACCAAACATGCAAAGCTCATAGCGCAAAGACTCGGTGCAACCATCAAAGTCATTGACATGAACAATATGAAAGAGCTCTTTATGGGTGTCACATCGCTCTGCGATCGCAACATTGCCTTAACCTCAACGTTCAGCCAGCCCATAATTGTGCCTTTCCGAAACGCCATATTCCTCTCTGTTGCAGTATCCTACGCCGCAAGCATTTGTGCACAGAATATCTTCTATGGTGCACATGGCTCAGACGCTAAATTTTACCCTGACTGCCGAGAAGAATTCTATAAGTCTATGGAGCAAACGGCTAAGCTGGGAACTGAGATGAACATCGGAATCAAGGCACCGTTCAGTGGTATCCCCAAGTCAGAACTACTGAAGATAGGTGTATCCCTTGGCGTTCCGTTCCAGTTAACTTGGTCATGCTATTTGGATGGTACTAAACATTGTGGAAAATGCGAGTCATGCGTGAACCGCAAGAACGCTTTCAAAGAAGCAGGCATTGCTGACCCAACCGAGTACGTTGAGTGAAAGCGGCTACGCCAAAAACCTTTCCAGCTTCGTTAAGCCAATAATCTCGTCGAAGCTTAAGCCTAAAGCATCTAAAACCTGCTCGAAAGTGGACTGTAAATAAGCAACGTACTTGTCCACGTCAACCTCGTTTTTTGTCGCCAACTCAACAGGCTTCACGCGCGGTTCCCTGATTGTCTTGACGAAGCTAATCTGGTCGCCTGCCCTTATCTCAACGCCACTCTCTTGCAGAATCCTGCCAGCTTTAACATGCTGGGGTGTGGTCTTCTTGTAACGGTCTAGGTCGTCACCCAACACCACGTGGAACGCGAGTTCGCCTATGTTTTCCCATTCTCTTCGTTTCAGCCGCAGGTAACGGTTACGGACTATATTGGCGATGTCTTTCTTCGCCTTCTCGAACTCCGCGGGGTTCTTAACTTGCGCCAAACGCTCCTTCATCTTGTTGAATGCGTCCTTGATGAATGTGGGAATGTGCTTTTTCTTGCCCGTTAACCCTTTAACGTCAACTGTCCCGTCCTCTAGAACACCTAGGTAGTTCTTTTTCCGGGAGCTGAAAACAGCGTACCGGTAGATTTTCTCCACGTCTATCCCCATTTTCAATTCCTGCTCAGTCCAACGGCTTATCTCTGCGATCTGTTCTTTGGAGGGGTTTTTAAGGAAGAGGCTGTCTGTATCGCCGTAAAGCACTTGGATTCCCATTCCCTCAGCGTGGTCACGTATTTGGGTTATAGAATGCCTGCCGATGGCGGCTGTAGCCTCAGCCACTGGTGGACAATACAAGTCAAAGCTGGCAGCGCCGAACACGCCGTAGCTGGCGTTCAAAATAACTTTCAACGCGCCTTGAGCAACATTATACCAGCTTCGCATCTCCTCGGGCAAGCTTTTATCCTTGGCTTTCTGCTTGTACCATCGCACTCGCAGGTCTCTCAATGACCCAATTAGGAGGCTTTCGAGAGCACGTTTTCGGGTGCACACCCAGTTTGGAGTATCGGGCACAATGTTTGTTTTGCATTCTGGGTGCGGGCACAGTATGGACTGGTAACCGAGGTTCCACACTTTAATTATTGAGGGGTACAGGCTGGGAAAATCCATCACCGCCACATTGAAGTGGACTCCGGGAACGGGTTCGACTACTATGGCGCCCTTGTATTTTTTGCCTTTTATTATGGCTGTCGTGGCGGTTTTGCCCTTCTTCACCAATATGTCCTCAGAGTTCGGGATCAGCATGTTCCTTTTTCTGTGTTCGCGGTGCATGAAGTTCCGTATCCAACGTGAAACGCCTTGACGGCTAACATCCTCCATGGGCATACTGCTGATTCGCGACAGAACCAGAATCAACTTCATGGCTAACTCGTCTTCGTAACTGGTGAGCCTGTAGGTTATTTCTGAGTCTCTGAGGCAGTACCTTGCAAGTTCTGTGTAGTTAAGTTCCCCGAAGGTTTTTTCCAGTTGGATTTTTTCTACTCCGATAATGCCGCTGCCGACTTCGGCGAGTGTTATGTCGCGGTAGCGGTTTTTGAAGGCGTAGATTTTGATGGCTCTGTTGAAGAAAAACCTGTACAAGTCGATGTGAATGCCGTATTTCAGCAGGCAAACCCGTCTGCCAACGTCTATCGGGATCTCACTTTTACTTATACCCTTGTTCAGCGCGCGGTTAGCAAGGTAGCGCAGGTCGAAGTCGTCGCCGTTATACGTCAATATGAACGGATAATCCCACAGCACTTCAAAAACGGCGCGGAGCAAATCGACTTCATTTTCAAAGTACTCCAGCTTCACGTCAGCAGGTAACCGTTCGTTTCCTTCTCGGACACCTTTTCGTTTCAGAATTAGCACTCTTTTTTGGTTGTCTGAACTGTACACGGATACACAGATGACTTCACACTCGGCTTTTCGTGGGTCCGGTATTCTCGTGGATACGGGTGAGTAAACTTCTATGTCTATGGCTGCCCTGCGGAACTTGGGTGCCGGATACTCCAGCAGCCTCGCCCAGTCTTCGACGAACTGAAGCTCCTCAGCAGTTTCGTCCTTGAAAGCAGCTTCCAGCTTCGTGAGGTTTTTTTCTGTTTCTTCCATAGTTACAGGAACAAGATTGCCGTTTTTTACTTCGTAAATCATTCCCGGCAAAAGTTTCCTGTCGAAAATGTAGGATTGGTAATACTTGATTCTTGACTCCCACACTTTGATGGCTTCAGGCGCAACTGGAGTGGCTGAAACCTTGGGGTAGTCTTCGGGGATTATGTCTCTTATGGTGCCTTGCGGGAGACCCCCAATGGCTAAAGGGTCGTGAGCAACTATTTTTGTAACTTGCACGTTCTTGTCAAGCAACGCGTCAAACCTTTCTTCACTCTCGAAGTGGCTAAAACCTTCATGTTTCATCAAACGACCGATTCTTTTCAGTTCATTTGGACGAAGGTTAGTGAGGCAGTAGGGCTTGTGCCCCGTGTTGTCGGACCAAAAATAGATTTCTTCGCTCTCGGGCTCGTACAGTTTTAGCACAGCTTTTCTTGAGCGCCCGTTATATGTTGCGGAAACGAAGTATGAAGGCGGCAGGTTTTCAGGCGCCACGGGCGGAAAAACGCGGCTTTTCTTCACTTTTTCCTTCTTCTCGATCTCAGGAACGGCTCCGGATGTTTGGGGCGCTACCGCTTTCGGTTCCTCTGTTATCGATGTTTTTTTCTGCGCTTGTGAGTAATCCAGCAAACTTTTCTGTGCCATCCCGCCTCTCGCCCCTTGGCTACTTCTATAGGTACCCGCAGACTAAAATGTTTACTGAAAGTTCAGCCAAACCATGGGTGGACGCTGATGCAGTGCGGGTAGACCCCCCTCCCCGTTTTCTGCAATGTATTTCTATTAGGATCCAAATATGCTGGATGTGTTCTTGAAATCTCACTAAAAAGAATCAGCTCACTAGCTCGAATTCATATACTGTTACTGTCTCGTCAGGGTTCCAATCGCCGATTATTGATTTCCAGTCTTCGCGGAAGCCCGCGAGGGATTCGTAGCCCTCTGCTTTGGCTTCCTGTTCTGAGACGTCGCCGAGACGTTGCTGGAATCGCCGTTTTATTCTGATGTATCCTTGGGTTTTGCCAAACCAGCGGTCTGTGACCGGATAGGTGCGCCCAACCTGCCATTGTCTCTTGTGGCGTCTTCGCGTCTGAGTTTTCCTTTTTTGCAGGATGCGAGCTATTAGGTGGTGTTTGAAGAGGACCATTATAGGACTTCCCAGTGACTGTTTATGTAGAGGTTTAAATGAGTTTTCAGCGGACTCTCATCTGAGCGGCTGAATTTTAATGTTATCTATTGTTTGCATGCGCAGCATTAGTGTAGGATAATTAGCATTGAAGCGTCGACAAGGTTAAATAACTCTTGAGAAAACCTTTCAAGGGTGAATTAAAATGCCTTGCACGGTTATAGTGGGTGCCTTCTGGGGCGACGAAGGCAAAGGAAAAATAATCTCGTATCTTGCCCTCAACGATAAACTTGATTTTTGCGTGAGAACAGGCTCAGTTAACGCTGCTCACACGGTTTGGTTGGACGGCAACAGATACGCGTTGCATATGGTTCCAGCCTCGTTTATTTATGAAAAAAGCCGTTTGCTGATTGCTGCTGGAGCAAACGTTCACGTCGCCCAATTTTTCAAGGAGATTGAACTAACAAAAATCGACGATCGACGCGTTGGCATCGACAAGATGGCTTCGATTATTGAGGAGAAGCATTCTGTTCAAGACAAAGCAAGCGCTGTCAACAAGGGCATCGGCACCACAGGTTGGGGTGTTGGACCAGCCATTGAAGAACGTGCAAGAAGAACTGCCAAGCTCGCTAAAGACATACCCGAGTTGAAGCCGTACCTCACGGATGTAGCAACAGAAATTAACGATGCAATCGATGCGGGCAAAAACGTTTTGCTTGAAGGCACGCAGGGTTTCATGCTGTCGCTTTTCCATGGAACATACCCGTATGTTACGTCAAGAGACACGGGCGCCGCGGCAATATGCTCCGAGGCAGGAGTAGGCCCCACACGAGTTGACAACGTCTTAATAGTGTACAAAACTTTCATAACCCGTGTTGGCGCTGGACCGTTGCCTGGAGAAATCACAATGGAAGAAGCAAAGAAAAGAGGCTGGTTTGAAACCGCCGCTGGAACAGGTCGAAATAGGCGTTCTGCCCCGTTTAATTTTGACTTAGCTCGAAAAAACGCAAAAATAAACGGTGCAACACAAGCTGCGATGACGAAACTCGACTGCATGTTCCCCGACTGCAGGAGTGCCAGAAAATTCGACGACCTCTCTGCAGAAGCCAAGCAGTTTATCGAAGAAGTTGAAAAAAGAACTGGAGTCCCCGTGGTTCTAATAGGAACCGGTCCTGACGCGTTGGACATTATCGATAGAAGATAGCAAACTTTTATTTTCTAAAGTCGCCATTTCCCCTTTAGAGGCTGAAGAAATGCATAGACCTAACGCTAAAAATAAGGCTTCAACTAGCTTTTTTGCTCTCCTGTTCGCGGCAGGATTACTTGTTGGAGCAATAGTGACGTTTTACATAACATTTCAAGAAGTGACAGAACTACGTGATGAAGTTACAGCTATGCAGAGTCAACTGTCAAATCTCACTGGTGTCCAGAACACGACTTACCAGACCATCACGATCTACCAGAACGCCACTGCCCTTGCCGACATCTACGAGAACGTACGAGAATCAGTTGTTTTAGTTCAAGGAACAACCAGCGACGGAGGGGTCCAAGGCTCAGGTTTCGTCTACGATTTTTCGGATAGGATGGTGGTGATAACCAACTATCACGTTGTACATGATACGTTATCTTTAAGCGTGACTTTCTCAAACGGGAACGGCTACTCAGCCGAAGCGTTAGGGACTGACCCCTACGCTGATTTGGCAGTTCTTTCGGTTGATGCGCCCGCCGGCGAGTTTAAACCTGTCGAGGTCGTTAGCTCGTCTACTTTGCGTGTAGGCGAACCAGTCATCGCCATAGGAAACCCGTATGGTCTAGTTGGATCACTAACAACCGGGGTGGTGAGCGCTCTGGGTAGAAGCCTCACGGAAGAAGACTACGCAGGCGGCTACTCAATTGCCAATATCATACAAACCAGCACGCCCATAAACCCTGGAAACTCTGGCGGTCCACTTCTCAACTCAGTCGGGAAAGTCGTGGGCGTCACAACCGCCATAGTCTCTGACTCGCAAGGTTTAGGCTTCGCTGTCCCATCAAACACCATTCTCAGAGAAATATCCGCCTTGATAACCACAGGAACCTACGAAGGGCACTCTTACTTGGGCGTTTCAGGACAAGACATGAGTTACGACGTAGCCCAAGAGATAGAGGCAAGCGTTACTTACGGCTGGAGAATAGCCACGATCACAGCCGGCGGACCCTCAGACGGGATATTAAACGTTGGTGACATCATAATTGCCTTGAACGCTGCTCCGATAAGAAACAATGAGGACTTAGCAAGCTACCTTGAAGAGAACACGTTGCCAGGGGAGAGCCTTGTTATCACTGTGGTGAGAGGCAGTTCAGAAATTGATGTGAGCGTTGTTCTGGGAGAAAGACCACCACCCCCAGTATAACCTTGAACTAACCCAGTCCTTTCCTAGAAGCTGCTTTTGGCCTCAGCAGCAACACTCTTAATCCGCGGACTACTACTCCTATCATGATTGTTAACCATCCGTATCCCTCGCCCCATTTGTTTATTGTTTTTCTTCCGAACTCTACTCCCAAACTGGAAGTAATGACGATAATTTCCTTGTGAAAACAGCGAGGACTACAATACCGAGTTTCCCATCTTAGTAGTCTGTTTGCAATCCCTCGTGTGTGCTCCGAAAGGCCAAACAAGTTAATGCGCGGGCGAAGTTTTAAATTTTTCTTCAAACAGAAGGGCACCATGGCAGAAACGCCGTTTAATTCGGAACTCTTTTAAATGATGCTTCGGTGATATAGTATAAGCCAGCAAAAATGTATTTAACTGCATTTTAGTCGAGTGTGCATGGCTTAGTAGAAGGGGAATAGGAAGTTTCAAAGCATGACAGAACATGAGGAATTAGAGGACATCATCGATTCCGTAGAGCAGGTTGCGCAGAAGATGGGGTTATCTTATGATGAAACGGAACAGCTGAAACAAGTAGCTCAAATTCACCCTATGCGCGTTAGTCCATATTATTTGTCTCTTATAGATTGGAACGACCCCAATGATCCGATAAGGAAGATGGCTGTGCCATCTTTGGAAGAATTAAACCTTGAAGGCTTTTATGATACGAGCGGTGAAGCTGAAAACACAAAAATGCCTGGTCTTCAGCACAAGTACTCTGAAACCGCGTTGATATTATCTACAAACAGGTGTGCAGTATATTGCAGGCATTGTTTCAGAAAGCGTCTAGTTGGATTGCCAACTGAAGAGATTTTGAAGCGTTTTGAGGAAGCCGCTGAATACATTGAAAACCACACGGAAATAAACAATGTTCTAATAAGTGGCGGAGATCCACTTGTGCTATCCAACGAGGTTATCGAGACATTCTTAGAATCCTTGACAAATATAGATCATCTTAGTTTCATAAGATTTGGAAGTCGGACACCAGTTACTCTTCCAAGCAGGTTCAACGACCCAGAACTCTTAGCGCTTTTCAAGAAGTATTCGCAGATGGATAAACGGCTTTACGTTGTGACCCAGTTTAATCACCCGCAAGAAATAACACTGCAATCTGTCAGTGCAGTAAACAAAATACTAAACGCAGGCGTTTTAATGAGCAACCAGACAGTTCTGCTTAAGGGAGTAAACGATGACCCCGCAACTCTTTCAACACTGATGAATGAGCTAGTGAGCATCGGCATTGCACCATACTATGTTTTTCAATGCCGCCCAGTCAAGAGAGTTAAACGTCACTTCCAAATTCCAATATGCAAGGGCTTGAGAATTGTCGAGAAAACCAAGGCAAACTGCAACGGACTCAGTAAGCGCTTCAAGTATATTATGTCTCATAAAACTGGCAAAGTAGAGATACTGGGCATAATGGATGGGAACATATATTTCAAGTATCATGAAGCAAAAGACAGGAAAAACTTGGGTGTTATGTTTAAACGGCGAGTAGATGAGAAAGCAGGATGGCTTGATGATTTTAACACGGAATGATAGGTTAGGTTAATAAGTAACTAGAATTTTAGAGTTTAAAAAACCTATAAGTGACGTGTCATGCTCAGTGTAACGTTAACCCTATCCGAGTTGTTACAGCAATACATCGGTTTAAGTCAAATCGTTAGTGAAATAATTGCTTTCTCAATAATTTTCTCGTTGGCGTTGATTATTGCTTGGATAGGACACAGTGTTTTCAAGATGTACTTGTGCAGATGGGCTGCAAAAACCGAGACAAACTTAGATGATGAGATACTTCGCAATATAAGAGCACCAATATTCCTTCTCGCTATTTTGTTTGGCTTGTATTACGGGTTAGTGGGTATTGCTTCGCTTCAAGCTTACGCCACAGATATTTCTACAGCATTCACAGTTGGCCAAATCTTAGTCGCAACATTCGTAACAACGCGGATAATCAATGTTCTAATAAGCTGGTACGCTCAAGACAGCGTGAAACGCGGAAAAAACGTTAACAACCACATATTATTCGTTCTCAAAAAAGTGTTACAGGTTGTCGTTTACGTTTTTGCTTTATTCTTAATTCTCGGAGTTTTCGGGCAAGACCTCTCAAGTATCGTCGTGGGTCTTGGTGTAGGCGGCATAGCCATAGCATTAGCTCTACAAAACATTCTAAGCGACGCTTTCAGCGCCTTGACTATATATTTCGACCGCCCTTTTGAGATGGGTGATTTCATCGTTGTCGGAGAATACGCTGGAACTGTAAAAAAGATAGGCATAACATCCACGAGAATTCAGCTTTTACAAGGGGAAGAACTTGTACTTTCAAACCAAGAATTAACCACAGCATCCGTGAGGAACTTTAAGAAACTGAAAAAAAGACGCATCACTTTCACGGTTCAGGTGAGTTGTGACACGCCTGTTGAAAAACTCAAGAAAATCCCAGAAATCATAACCGAGGTCATAAAAAAAATGCAAATGGCACAGTTAGACACGGTTCATTTCAAGAAATTCGGTTCATTTAGCTACGATTTTGACGTAGTTTATTATGTTAAAACAGGAAATTACACTAAGTACCTAGACATACAACAGGAAATAAATCTCGGAATCTTGGAGGAATTCGAGAAAGAAAAAATCGAAATGCCTTACCCAACTCAAAACATCTTCGTCAACAAAAAAGAAAAAGCGTAAATTTTCACGGAATTAATCCAGAGTACATTCCCAAAGCGGAAATGCCTTTTGTTGCTTAAAGAAAGTTAGGATCACCCTTGCTTGTTGTGGAATAGCGGTGGGCCACTGTGGTTCGACGCCTAGACTCCGCCTGGCGCCCTCAAATCCTACGCTCTTACCCGCGACCCCTTGAGCGCTGAACGTCCAGACTTAGGTTGCTCTCTCCCGAGCCTGGCCGGGTTCGCCTGGTGAACCATGAAATCGGCTTCCCTACGGAAGCTGCTCATTGACCGCCAGCCTCAAGGGACGGATAGTCAATGTTTCGGAAAGGAAGGTCCAAGCGGCCTTTGACGCCTCAGCCTCAGCTGTTAGCCCGTCATGTAGAGGGTTTACGGTGCAAGGGACCCCTACCCCCCCGCCTAAGACCCACCGCCAAGGACTAGAGCTAACACAAAACTATAAAACTTTTCTAAGAGGCGTTTGCTACCGCTTACTTTTTGATGGTTTTGTTCGTTCATGTTTGACTGAGGGTGTTTCCTGATTTAGTTTAGAGCGTGTCATCTTCAGCAATCTGCCAAATTTATGTTTGCTTGCCCATGCAAGTCCGAATAGTACAAGTGTGAATCCTAAATACTGAATGCCTAATAACAGGTTGTTTGTGCCAATTGGTGTGGGATTAAAAAAGGTGTAGCCTACATTTTTGTCCATCTCCACTTTAAGTAGCAGATAATCCCATTTGGAAAACGTGTAAGCGTAAAACATGTTGGCAAAAAGTGACTCTGCCAGCAAAAAAAGTCCTATTGCAACGGTAGAGTAGCCGAGTAGCTTGTTCATTTTTTTGTTTGTTTTTGCTGAATTGTACAGTGAGCTGCATTTGTTGGGTAGTGACGCGGCTAACAAAGTGAAGAATGGCAAGGCTTGGTAATCGTATTTTATGGCGTTGCAGTAGGGTGATTTAAGGTTTAGGGCTGCCCCTAAAATGGTGTTTACGCTTGCGACAGTAACAACGGTTGTCAAGCAAATCAAATCATACGCAAGAAACTTTGAGAAGATTTTTCTGAATGAAAGACAAACAAGCAGAGAAAAAATTGCTGCAATCGTGAAAAGCCAGCCTAAACCATAATTCAGGAGAAAATTGCCGACGAAAAAGTACGAGGGAATAATCGTGCCGGTATTGTATTCTGCGAAGTCTTCATGATGCAAAATGTAGAACAGTCCTTGCCCTGAAATCACTTGGTACCATAAGAAAGAACATAATAGCACAGGTAAGAAAAAAACGGTCAACCAGCTAAATGCTCGCCTTAGGTTACGCGGTCGATGATGAACGTAGAACAGGAGTAGCGGTATTAGTGTAAAAACGGCGAATGACTTTGTTAGAAAAGCAGCGGCGAAAAGAACTCCTGAAATGATGAAAAGCTTAAGTGACTCTTTGCGAATGGCGTAGATTCCTGTCAGTAAGCAGAGCAGGCTGAAGAATAAACATTGTGTATCAATGAGGAAGCTTCTCGAAAGAATAAGGTGCCATGGAGTTAAAGCGAATAGAGCGGCGGCGAACAACCCTGTTGTCTTACTGTATAAAACTTCGCCGAGCTTGTACATCAAGACAGTGCACCCGAGACCAAACAGGGTTACTAAGACTACGCCTGTGTCAATTGATGAGCCGAATATTTTGAAGAAAAACGCTTCAAGGTAAAAGCCTAAGGGTGGCTGGTTCATCAAGTTTCCGAAGCTGCCTACGTAGGGCATGCCCCATCTAAGTACGCCCGTCGCCGCGTTGTATTCCCATTGCGTGTCCCCGTTTTGAAAAGGGCCTATCGAAACTGAAACTAGGCAAATCCCGATTAGAATGCTTAACAGCGGGTAATTTTCACTTAGTACCTTCCTAAATGGCACCCTGACCAAACATATACCCGTTAAAGTTATTATGAAACATTTTAGAGATAAAACTTGTCATATTCTAGTTTAGGGGCTTGTCGCCTCTGAAATTTTGTTGGAGATAATGCGCCTTTTAGCTGGCTTGATTTGGTCTTAGTGTGCGTAAACCTCTGGAGTTGGCAGTGCTTCGGGTGGCTTCGGGATTCGCATTCTTATTCGGAATTCATAACTCTTTATATACGCGATACTCCCCTTTATAAAACAAAAACTAAACCAGGGAAAAGAGAAATGAAAACCAAGAATGTACTCGGAACCTTGCTTATCAGCATAATCATGATAGGCTTAATGGCACCGCTCGTAAAAGCTGACACACTTGACCGAACAGATTTTGAGCTAGAAAGCTTTGCAAAAACAGTTGACTTCTGCGACTACGTCCGCGCCTACGCCACACTCCACGGCATCCCAGAACCAGCCAACTTCGACAAGTGGCACGCCAACATGTACATGACCTACATAAACACCAGCGGCTTAAAACTACTCTACGCAGGGCTTGAAGACATAACCACAGACGAAACAACCTACCTCAGAATCCCTATGCAATCCTTCATAATGCACTACAAAACCAACCAAAACAACCGAGACGTCATCCTCGCCAGCACGTTCCTCATGCTCATGGCGTTCAACGAAACCGCCAACTCGTTATATCCCGATTCACCTGATAGAAACGATAAGCTCTTCGCGTCTTTCAGTCTAGGCTTTGACCTAAGCAACTTAGACGAAACATTGCCAGTGCTCAACAGCGAAACTGAAATCATCCCCCTCACACACTCAGAAGACAAGCTTGAATGGGAGTGGGGCATGAAATACACCAACCTAACCGCTCTCTGGTGGGAAACATGGATAGACCCCAACAACCCACGCTTCCAAAACGGCTGGCCAGTCGGCCTAACAGTCTACGATGAACTCACGTTTACGTACAAGCTCACAATCGACCCAGACGCAGGCACCGCAACACTGCAAGAAAACCACATAATCGGAAGAATGCACCACCTCTTCGTCGGCATAATCCCATTGCTATGGACATACTACAACAGCACAGGAACCTACGGCATGCTCGGCAAAAAACTCAGCAACGACACCATTCACGACTTCATCCAAGACAACGGCTTAGAAATGAGCATCATTAACTTCCAAACGTCAGTTATGGCTGACCACGAAACTTACAGCCAAACGCAAGCAGGGCAAGACGTAACAGACGCAGAAACAGAAATCACCGATACTTCAATCGACACTTACGCGGATGACGGAGAAAAAATCTTCAACGCTGACTTCGGCACTAAAAAAACCTACAACCTCTACAATTACACGGCTGACCCAACAGAAACAACCTTCGACACTTACGAGTCAACAACAAGAACCGCCAAGATAACAGGCTACGCAGGCAACGGAGGCCTATTCGCATACCACATAGGTTTAATGAAGTTCCTACCCGCAGTCGTCGTACACATGTACCCCGCGCTCGCCGTCAAAGCCGCTTCAACCATCGCAAACATGAGCCGAGCCAACTACTTCTACACAATTGCCTACCCAGAATATAGCGGCTACAGAGTTGAACACGACCCGACACTCACAGCTTACATAGCCACAGAATCCATTGCAACACCCGAACCTACAGGCTTGTTTGACCAGGCCACAGGCGGAGGAATAATCATCATACTCATAGTTGTCATCGTAGTCGGCATAGCCATTGCAGTGTTCGTAGCAAGAAGAAAAACCTAAGCCTACCAACCACACACCTTTTTTCTATTGTTTCACATACGCCTTTTAAGCTTCTTTGAGCTTACGCGCCAGCGCCTCCAACTCCACGCATCTTTTCAACGTCGTTTTGATGTTGCGGATGATGTTGACGAAGGCGCTTTGGAAAGCCCTCATCATCTCTGGGTAAGGGTGAAGCCCACGACGGAACCAACTATTGATTTGACTCGTTTTAGTTATTTAGAATTCATAAATTATTTAGGTCAGCTTGGTTGAGAATATGGGGACATAGAGTCAAATGGCTTCAATTGTATTGAAGCAAAATCAGGCCTACTGAAAACAGAAAAACTCGTGTCCTACCTGTCGATGATGATCTGACTCAAAAGAGCAAAGGATCAAAATTAGGATGGCGGATGTAGATAAAGAAATCAATGCAATTCTTGATGGAATAGGCGACCCCATATTCATTCTAGACAAAAATCAGGTAATTCTCAGGGTTAACAAGGCTAGCTGCGATGTATTTCAAAGAAAGCCAGAGGAGATGGTAGGCAAACACTGTTATGAAATTGTTCACGGAGACGATCACCCTTTTCCTACGTGCCCCGCTATTAAGACGCTGAAAACCAAACAAGTCATTACTGGAGAGATTGAAGATTATGGTCTCAATGTACCATTATTGGTAACAACTTGTCCGACCTTTGATGCCTCTGGAGAAGTGAAGCAAATTACTCATATGGCAAAAGACATTTCAAAACTGAGAGCCACTTACCGCAGAATCGAAGTTATGAATGAGAAACTGCGTGTATTAGGCAGGTTGACTAGACATGATGTTCGAAACAAGCTCTCAACGGTAACAGGCTATTCATACATTTTAAAAAAGAAATACGGTGACAAAGCAGACGTTGCGGATGCTCTTCAATCAATGGAGCAAGCCGTTGTACAATCAACGGAGATCTTTGATTTTGCCAAAGTTTATGAGCAATTAGGCACGGAAGACCTCAGCTACGTGGATGTCGAAGCTAAAATAAACGAAGCATGCGCTCTGTTTTCTGATCCACTACCCACAATGATGAACGGATGCAAAGGTCTGACGGTTTTAGCAGATTCATTTCTAAGACAACTATTCTACAACTTCATACACAACACAATGAAATATGGCAAAAAAACAACAATTATCAAAATTCTCTACCAACTAAACCCAGAAAACCTTCAGTTAATATATGAAGACGACGGCGTAGGCATTCCAGCCGAAAACAAATCACACCTTTTTAAAGAAGGATTCAGCACAGGAGGCAGCACTGGTTATGGCTTGTTCCTAATTAAGAAAATGATGGATATTTATGGTTGGCAGATTGAAGAGAATAGTGAACCTGGTCAAGGTGCAAAATTTGTGATAACAGTTCCCTACGTTAACAAGATAGGGCAAGTTAACTACCAAATTCAAAAATAGAATTCAGTTTTTACTGATTAACTGGTGCTAGTATCCCCTAGGCGCCTTCGTAAATCGGGTCTTTATGGGGGTAGTGTGTGTGATTCTTTGGACTTTTATGTTTTCGTGTGCGTTTTTCGCGTTGCCGCCTTCAGTTGACTCGCGAGTTCCTCAAGTTCCCTTAACATCTTGTCAATGTCGCCTCGGTTCTTCTGAATGATGTTGACGAAGGCGCTTCCCACGATAACACCGTCAGCTCCAGCTTCGATAATGCCCCTTGCATGCTCTGGTTTTGAAACTCCGAAACCCACAGCCAACGGAACCAGTCCAGATGTGTAAGGCACAAAACGCCGAATCAGCTGCACAGTCGAATCCTCCAAAGCCTCGCGTGCTCCTGTAACCCCAAAATGGGAAACAACGTAAAGAAAGCCTGAGGTGTACTCCACAATCTTGCTTAAGCGCTCGTTTGAAGTGGAGGGCGCTGCAAGAAAAACTGTGTCTACCCCGCAACTCTTTGCGGCTTCGCGGTATGCTTCTGCCTCCTCCACTGGAAGGTCAGGAACCACAACGCCGTCAACACCGAAGCTTTTCGCCAACCTGAAAAACCGCTCTACACCCATACGGAAAACAGGATTGAAATACGTCAGAATCACAACTGGCACGCCATGCTTCCTTTTGACTTCTCCAGCCATGCCCAAAACCGTTTGCGGCGTTGTTCCCGCTTCCAATGCACGTACACTGGCAGCCTGAATTGTAGGTCCATCCGCTATCGGGTCAGAAAACGGAATGCCCAGCTCAAGGATATCCACGCCTCCTTTGACCAGTGCCGCAGCAATCCTCGGCGTGAATTCGGGTTTAGGATCACCTCCGGTCACGTATCCTACAAGTGCGCCGTCGCCTTGTGCCTTCAGCTTCTGGAAAATCTTTGTTATATCGCTCATATTTTCACTCCCATGAAATCAGCTACAACTTCAACATCCTTGTCTCCGCGACCAGACAAAGTAACCACAATCGTTTCTTCGCGTTTCATTTTCTGAGCCAACTTCACCGCGAACGCTACGGCATGCGAAGACTCCAACGCGGGGATTATGCCTTCCTCCTTTGACAGCGCACAGAAAGCCTCCACTGTTTCCGCGTCCGTAGCTGAAACGTACTTTGCCCTCTGCAACGTTTTCAAAAAGGAATGTTCGGGTCCAACGCCCGGATAATCTAAGCCTGCAGAAATGCTGTGAGTTGTCTGTATCTGCCCTTCAGTGTCTTGGAGAACATAAGTTAACATGCCGTGGAAGACGCCTTCCGACCCCGCGCCTATAGCAGCCGCGTGTTTGGTGGATTCTATGCCTTCCCCTGCTGCTTCAACCCCGTACAACTGCACTTCTGGGTGGTCTTCAAACGGGTAGAACGTCCCTATGGCGTTGCTTCCTCCTCCAACGCAGGCAACCAGCGCATCAGGAAAACGCTTCTCTTTCTGCAGGAACTGCTCTTTCAACTCCTTGCCGATGACGCTTTGGAAATCACGTACGATCATTGGGTACGGGTGAGGACCCACAACCGAACCTATCAAGTAGTAAGTGCTCTCAATGTTGGTAACCCAGTCCCTGAACGCCTCGTTTATGGAGTCCTTTAACGTTTTGGAGCCCGACTCAACAGGGTGAACCTCCGCGCCTAAAAGCTTCATCCTGAAAACGTTAAGCCGCTGCCGCCTCATGTCCTCAGAACCCATGTAAACTTCAGCCTTCAAGCCCAAAGCAGCGCAAGCAATAGCAGTGGCAACTCCGTGCTGACCCGCACCAGTCTCGGCGATTACACGTTTCTTTCCCATCTTCTTAGCCAGCAAAGCCTGCCCAAGCGTATTGTTAATTTTGTGGGCGCCTCCATGCGCAAGGTCTTCCCGTTTCAAGTAGATTTTTGCTCCGCCAATCTTTTTAGTTAGATTCTCCGCGTAGTAAAGCGGCGTGGGTCGTCCAGCGTACTCTGAAAGGTAATAATCCAGTTCCTTGTTGAACTCGGGGTCTTGTTTAACCTGGGCATAAGCTTCCTCCAACTCGCCAATCGCCGCCATCAACACCTCTGGAACAAAGCGGCCACCGTATTTTCCAAACTTTCCATCAATCGGATAGCTACCTAGTTTTTTCATGTTCTAACATCCTTCGCGTTCTTGATGAACTCAACTATTTTTTTGTGACTCTTAATTCCCGGTTGCTGCTCAACGCCGCTAGACACGTCCACCCCGTAGGGTTCAACAGTGCGCACCGCCTCAGCAACATTCTCAGGGTTCAGTCCTCCCGCCAGAATTAACGGTTTTGGCTGAATAGCCTGTTTAACCCGTTTACTTAATTCCCAGTCATGAACAACACCTGTTCCACCGTAGCGCCCATCCACAAAGGAGTCGAGGAGAATTGCGTCAAACAGCGTCGCCGCTCTTGAGACGGCATCAAGGTCGTTAGCGAACTGCGCGTTTACAGCTCTTATCAACTGGGTGTTTGGAAGCTTCAGTCGAACGGAAGCGGCGGCGTGCAGATTTTCTCCGTGAATCTGGATGACATCTGGATTCAGCTTTTCATACTCTGAAAAGTCGTTGATGCTTCCGGGAACCGTGACTAGAACGCTTTTCACGAAGGGTGGAACTTGCTTGATCAGCTTTTCAGCTTCAGTTAGCGACAGGTTTCTCGGCGAAGAGGCTACGCCCACCACGAACCCAACCGCGTCGGCTCCAGCCTCAGCGGCAGCATCCAAATCTTCTTTTTGGGTTATCCCGCAGATTTTCACCTTAACCACCGTCATAAGGCTGACACAAACTCCTTAACTTTCCCTTCAACGTCGTCGGCTAACATCACGGATGACCCTACGAGAAACGCTTGGGCACCATATAAACGCAGAAAACGCAGGTCAGCAGGCGTGTTAACTCCACTTTCACTCACAATAATCTTGTCTTCCGCACTGTTCTGTTCCAAAATCTTCTTGGTTACGTTCAAATCAACTTTTAATGTTGCAAGGTTTCGGTTGTTAATACCCACCAAGTCCGCTTGGGTGGTCACGGCAGAGCGAAACTCTGCTTCAGTATGGGTTTCCAGCAGGACCTCAAGACCTTTCGAGTGGGCAGCTGTTATCATGTCGCTTAAATTACATTCGCAGTATCCTCTGTCAAAAAGAGCTTCTATAAGCAACGCAACGTTAGCCCCTAATTTTGGAGCGACTTCCAACTGAAGAGGGCTTAGAATTATGTCTTTCATGAGAATTGGTAGCTTTACTGTTCTCCGCGCCTCAACGAGTGAATGCAGGGACCCATTGAAATGTTTTGGTTCTGTTAGAACGGAAATGCCGACGGCGCCGCCTTTCTCCATGCTTTCCGCTATGCTGCGTGCCTCAAAGTTTTCTCTGATTGTGCCTGCGGATGGAGAAGCAGCTTTGATTTCAGTGATGACAGGTGCGTGCTTGGCTTCGAGTATTGCCTTTTTCAAGCTGACTCGAGAAGTTGCTGACTCAGTTATCGCTTCATAGTAGCCGCTGTCAACGGTTGTCCTTGCGCTTTGCGCTAGTGTGTCAAGAAAATCAGGCATATTTTTCCTCTAACTCCTCAAGTTTTGACAGGTCGCCGCCAGAAACCTTGATTAACGCTTTAAGTTTTTTGTAAGCAGCTCCGCTTTCAATTGATTTGTGGGCTACGGTCATGCCGTAACTGAAATCGTCTGCTTTGCCACCCACCATTATTCCCGCGGCACTGTTGACAAGCACTATCTCTGTTTTCGGGTCAGCAACAGCACAGCCGCCATTCAGAATCTGAAATAGGATTTCAGCGCTGTCTTCAGGTGTTGTTCCTTTAATGTCTTCTACGTGGGCTTGCTTGACGCCGAAGTCCTTTGGCGCGACCTTCATGGTTGCAACCTCACCTTCCTTTAACCATGAAATGGCTGTTTTGCCTACCGTAGAAATCTCGTCCAAACCGTCCAGTCCATGAACAACCATTGCTTCTTCGCAACCAAGCTTCTTCAAGGTGTAAGCCATTGGCACTGTTAGTTTCGCGTCGTAAACACCAAGCAACTGTGCGTTGGCAGAGGCGGGATTCGTCATTGGACCAAGAATGTTGAACACAGTACGGATACCTATTTCACGTCTCGGCTGAACTGCGTACTTCATGGCAGGGTGGAAGGCAGGAGCAAACATGAATCCCACTCCTACCTGTTCGATTGTGTTCTCAACCGCCTCAGGCGTCATTGTAAGGTTGAGACCAAGCTGCTCCAACACATCGGCGCTGCCGCTCTTGCTGGTAACCGACCTGTTTCCGTGCTTCGCTATGGCAATGCCAGCGCCAGCAACCACAAAAGCGGCGGCTGTGCTTATGTTAAACGTTTTTGTTTTGTCGCCGCCTGTTCCACATGTGTCCACGAGACGACCATGTACGTGGGGGTGAATTCTGCGGCAATGTTCCCGCATTACCCTAGCGGAAGCTATCAGTTCATTAACTGTTTCGCCTTTCATTCGGAGGGCTGTTAAAAACGCGGCGATTTGCGTGTTTGCTGCTTTTCCCGACATTATTTCTCTCATGATTTCCTGTGATTCCTCAAAAGACAGGTTTTCGCCGTCAATCAGTTTCTGTATGCCTTCTCTGATCATTATTCATCTGCCTTCCAGAAAGTTTTTCATAACTAGTTTTCCATCTTCGCACAGTATGGATTCAGGGTGAAACTGCACACCGTCAATGGGGTATTCAGCGTGGCGGACACCCATTATCTCTCCGTCATCGATGGCCACTGCGGTTACGTGGAGGCAAGTTGGAATTGAGCATTTGTCGCCTGCGAGCGAATGGTAGCGGGTTGCGGTGAACGGATTGCGGACGCCATTAAAAATGCCTTTTTCGTCATGTTTTATTGTGCAGGTTTTTCCGTGCATCAGCTTTTTTGCAGCAACTATTTTTCCGCCGAAAGCATGGATTATTCCTTGGTGTCCAAGGCAGACGCCGAGAGTGGGAACCGTGCGGCTTACCTGTTGCAGGATTGATGTGCAAACGCCGAAGTACCGTTCGTCTTCAGGGGTGCCTGGACCTGGAGAAATAACTATCCTGTCGGGTTTAAGCTTCTTAACTTGCTCCAAGTTTACTTGGTCGTTTCTGTAGACGATAACTTCTGCTCCAAGCTCTCCTATGTACTGGACAAGGTTGTAAACGAAAGAATCATAGTTGTCTATGACTAAAACTTTCAAGTTGTTTCGCCTCCAGCTTTTTTAAGCGCCCTCATGAGCGCCTCAGCTTTATGGTCGGTTTCAAACCATTCGCGTTCGGGAACGGAATCAGCCACTATGCCTGCTCCCACCTGAATGTAGGCTTTGTCTCCGTCTGCGAACAGGGTTCGGATGGTTATGGCGAAATCCGCGTTGCCGTTGTAGGAGAAGTAGCCGACAGCGCCTGCGTAAGGTCCTCTTTTAGTGGGTTCGAGTTCTTCGATGATTTCCATAGCGCGGACTTTAGGTGCTCCTGAAACCGTGCCTGCTGGAAAAACTGCGCTTAACGCGTCGTAACATTCTTTGTCTTCTTGTAGGTCACCCACAACTTGCGAAACGATGTGTTGCACGTGGCTGTAGCGGTGGACTTTCATGAATTCTGGGACGCGTACGCTTCCGAACTTGGCGACTTTTCCAACGTCATTTCTGGCTAAATCAACCAGCATCACGTGCTCAGCACGTTCTTTCGGGTCTGCAAGCAGCTCTTTGGCTAGCCGCTCGTTTTCGCTGGGGTTTTCCACGCAGGGTCTTGTTCCAGCTATGGGGAAAGTTTCAACCACTCGGTTGTCAACTCTGACGAGCATTTCGGGGCTGGAGCCAACAATTTGTCTGTCGCCTGCTTTGAAGAAGTACATGTACGGCGACGGGTTTATCTCGCGCAACGAGCGGTAAAACGCCATTAAGTTGCCTTTGACTTGGAAGTCGTAGCGTTTAGAGAGGACAACTTGGAAAATGTCGCCGGCGACTATGTATTCTTTGGCTTTGTCCACGGCTTCCTCGAAGCGTTTTTTCGTAATGTTCACTTTTAGCTGACTGTACTCTAAGGATTCTGAGTCGCAGGGTTGAGTAATTAGCGTTTCAACTTCGGCGAGGCGGTTGTCGCTTGAGTAATAGTAGAATGCGCATTTTTGCCTGTGGTCAAACACGATTCCATCGTCGAAAAACCCCAGTTGGGCATCTGGAAAGTTCAGGTCGTCGCGGGTTTTTTGCGGGAGTTTTTCCCAGTAGCGAACTGCGTCGTAAGAGATGTAGCCGACTGCGCCTCCAACAAACCTGAAGTTGCTGCTGGGAACGGGTGTGCTTTTAACGAGTTGTGCGATGATGTGTAGGGGGTCGCTTGTTTTTTCAGTGGTGGTTTCGCCTGTTTTCTCGTTGCGGATCGCTGTGTCTCCGTTTTTCACTTGAATGGTTAACTTGGGGGCGAAGCCTATGAACGAGTATTGTGCCAGTTTTTTGGGGCCTTCGATGGATTCGAGGAGGTAGGCTATTTCATAACGTTTTTGAAGTTTAGAGAAGATTTCGAGGGGTGATTTGTTAAAAGGGAATCTTTTGTAGGTTAGTTTGTGGGTGTTTAGTAGTGCCTGTGTTTGTTCGGAGCCAAATACGATCCCTCATTATAGCACCTTCTAAGGTTCTGAATCCTACCGTGATGTCTTATTTAAGGCTTTTGTGAACAAAAACGTACATTAACCTTGTTTTGACCCAGCCAAACAGCTTTCCAACCAACCCAAATAAGCTTCGGAGCCTTCAACAATTGGTAGAGCAATGATTTCTGGCACTTCATAGCTGTGCAAGGTCTTCACGGTTTCTGTCAGTTTCTCAAACAAGTCCTTACGTGACTTCATGAAAACCAAGTATTCTTCAGCCTTTTCAATTTTTCCAGACCAGTGGAAAAGTGAGGAAACTGGACCTGTTATGTTGGCGCAGGCAATAAGCTGTTTCTTGAGAAGCTGCTGCGCTATGTTTTCTGCTTCTTGCTTGCTGGGAGTTGTAACCATCACGATAACATATTCGTTTTGCATATGCGTTCACCTGCAACTTAGGCTAAGCGTGTTTTTTCTAAAAACTTTTGCTAACTCTGCAGTGTCAGGGTTCAGGACGCGTGAACACATTTAAGGTTCCATTAGGTAATTAAAAATGGTAGCCGAGGTGAACTGCGCTTGATAGATGAACAACTGAAGGTTTTGAAGGTTATGAGCGAGGTTACCAGCCGTGTAGACATGCACACTTTCTCCCAGATGGTCGGCTTAACCACGAGCCAGACTGTGGAACGCATGCAAGACCTCGTTAACTCAGGCTTAATCAAGAAAGTGGGTGGCGGATACGGTATAACAGAAAAAGGTCAAATCATCCTCAAAGCTATAAAGCCGGTTCCAAAGGAAAATGCGTTTCACTTTTACACGGAGTTCGGTCAACCCACTGGATTCTCTGCTGAAAGCCTCAAAGACTTCTACGAAATAGTTAAACGCGTAACTGCGGAGGCGCTGGATTTTCATCTTTACCGTGCCGATTTCGAAAACTGGATTAAAGCCACATTCAAAGACGCGATATTAGCCGAAGAACTTGCCAACCTGAAAAAAGCGAATTTAAAGGGAGAAGAGCTAAGGCAAAGAATCCTAAAAGCAATGGCAACAAGATACGGTTTTTAGTATAGCCTAGATGCTGCGTCTAAAGTTTTTGCTCTTTTTCTTTCTTTAGTTTTGTCCACCATTCGGGTACTTTGGCGTTTTCAGCGTTATCCCATGAGTCGAAGGTTTTTATGTCGAGCACAGGTGTTCCGTTGAATGCGTCGAGACCACGAACGGTTAAAACGTTGCCTTCAACCTTGACAAGCTCAACCAGCGTTAACCCAACAGGGTTTGGGCGAAGCATAGTTCTAACTGCAAAAATGCCCAGCAACGGCATATCTTTTCTACCTCGAGGGTGAACCTTCAAGATTTTACGCTGTTCAGCTGGAACTTTATGCAGCAGAAAAAGCACAAACAAATGCGAAAAGCCGTCAACACCCTCTAACGCAGGGATTAACTCTTTCCGTATGACAATTTGTGAGGTTCGAGTTTTGTCTCTAACTTCGTCGCCAACTGCAGTTGTCCTGACGAAGCCTATAGGTTTCAAAACAATTTCGGGTTGGGAAGACATGACGTTTTTCACTCAGGTTTGAGTCTTCATGAAACTATATAAGCATTAGACAATTCGAGAAATCGTTCCCATCGCATATTTCCTTGGTCAAGACGTGTTTGACTCTGGTGCTCGGCAAAACTTATACCCCCCTATATATAGCTTGGACTTTAGAGTAGACTCTTTGTTAGAATTAGCGGTGTTAGAAACTTATGAAAAAACAGAAAGTGAAAAAAATTCTTGTCTAGTGTTTGTGCTTCTTGAAGTAGACCAGCAGAACTATGCCAATAATAGCCACTGTCACTACCGAAGCTATAACAAGTGTCGTCGGGAAGAACTCTATTCTGAAATAGATTGTTTCGGAGGCACCTATGTTTCCAGCTTCGTCAGTAGCGTAAACTATTACATTATGATCGCCCTCAGACAATCCAGTTAAAGTTGTATTAGCATTAATAGTCACGTTTTCTTGTCCATCCAAGCTGTAAGTTGATTGTGAGATTCGTTCGTTTATTATGAAATCTAACGGAATACTAGCTGCGCTGTAGGTCTTATTCTCTAAGGAAAGGATTGAGACTTTTGGAGGGGTGGTGTCAATTCTAACAGATGCGTTGCCCTCGCAGTCATAATTGCCACCCTTGGGACCGTAATATTCTCCTGCTACTCGAATTTTTATGAAGTGAACGCCATCCCCTAACCCGCTTAGGGTTACATTGTATTGGCGTTTGTACAGCTCTCCAGCGGCGGAAGGCTGTACATCAAGGATGCCGACTAGTTTTTCTGGCTCTTGGTCGTCGATACTTAACCAAGTTTCAAAGTTTCCGTCTTGGTAAGCCAATGCCATCGTAGAAACGATAATGGTTAGGTTAACAATTTGTGGTTCAGCTTCACTCAAAATGAGATGACATATAGGGAGAGCAGTGTATGGACTTACAAGAGGTTGTTTATGTTGCATGTTTAGCAAGATTCCCTGAGGTTCCTGCGGGTCGTATCCTTCAAACCATACCTTTCCATTGCAAATTCCAAAGAATGCCGAAGATACGAATAGGACAAGCAACAAACAAGCACTTACTCTCATTTTTCTATCAACACATCTGTATTTTTGCGTGGAATAAAAAGCGTTTTTGTCAAGGTTTCTTGACCTAGCACACCCAAGGCTAAGTCAAACTTTCTTGACAAGATCTCGGGTTATGTTTACCAATGCCTGTAGAGTATGGGATGAAGTATAACACCTATGTTTTTTGACAAACAAAAAGAGCAAGGTTTAAGGATAAATGTTGAAGAAAAAGCATTAAGAAGTGTTCCTCTATTTGTCTGTATGGTTCGTCTGTGGTTTGACAAGGGCACTCTTCTGTTGAAAGGGGATGTGGGCACGCCTTACGGGAAGTGGGACCCACGGGTAGGCTGCTTCAGAATCAAGGCGCTTCATTACCGTGACGTTTTAGCGTATTTCGAGGAGAGCCAGATTGACTTCGAAGATATGGTTCAGCAGTTACCGCCTCTTGAAACTTTGAAGAGCACGGTTCGGCTACGGTCGTATCAGGAGTCAGCCCTTGACAAGTGGCAGCGAAACGAAAACCGAGGCGTTCTGGTGTTGCCTACTGCCGCGGGTAAGACCTACATAGCCCTGAAAGCCGTTGAATTGCTGAGGACGCAGACGTTGATTGTGGTTCCGACGCTTGACCTTATTGACCAGTGGAGAAGCCGAATCCGCGAATGCCTTGGCGTGGAGTCTGGAGCCGTTGGAGGGGGCGAAAACAATGTGCGGATGATTACTGTGGCAACTTATGATTCCGCGTACCTGCAGGCAGCGTTTTTGGGCAATAGGTTTAGGCTTATCGTTTTCGACGAGGTTCACCATCTTGCTTCACCAAGCTACATGCAGATCGCTGAAATGTACACGGCGCCCTACCGTATGGGGTTAACTGCAACTTACGAGAGAATCGATGAGAGACATCATCTTCTTCCCAGACTCATTGGAGATCTCGTTTTCACTGTTGAGGTTGACGAGTTAGCAGGCAAACACCTTGCCCCTTACACTTACGAGAAAAAATACGTGGAGCTTGCCCCTGAAGAGCAGAAAATCTACGACAAAGAGATGGGCACTTTCAGGAGTTACCTGAGAGAAAAACGCATTGTAATGAAAAGCCCCAGAGACTTCCAAAAGTTCATAATGCGCACTGGCAGAGACCCACGGGCACGAGACGCACTGCTTGCTCGGAACCGAGCCCTGAAGACGGCGCTCAACAGCCAAGAAAAAATCAAAGCCTTAAGCAAACTGCTTGAGGCAAACAAGAAGGAAAAAGCACTCATTTTCACGTTGCACACTGACCTCGTGTACGCTATAAGCCGCCGTTTCCTCATACCCGCCATAACCTACCTCACGCCGAAGAAAGAACGCCGCGAAATCTTGGAAAACTTCCGAAAAGGAAACTACAACACCATAGTGACCAGCCAAGTTCTAGACGAAGGCATCGACGTGCCAGACGCCACAATCGGCTACATACTGAGCGGAACAGGAAGCACAAGAGCCTACATCCAAAGACTCGGCAGGCTACTCAGGAAAGTGGAAGGCAAAAAAGCTCGCCTCATCGAAATTGTCTCAAAAGAAACCTTAGAGGTCAGAATGAGCCGCAGACGAACCCAAAAAACGGAGGAGAAAAACACCGTTGCTTCCAAGTAACCTGCTCACAGTCTGGAAACGAAAAGGCACCATTCAGCCGCGGTACGCCAAGCCATCCACGGAAAACCTGCAGGTTGCAAACAAGCTCATAGAAGCCTACAAGCATGGCGTAGGCAAAAAGAAAAGCACCCTGAAAAAAGTAGCGGATACCCTTGAAGACGAAGGATACGACTACCACCTCGTAAGAGGCTTATCACTTCTTCTTGACAGAAGAAACGTTTTCAAATGCACCAGCCAAGCCGACCCCGCAGCCCTAAGACAAAAACTTTTCCAAGCAACAGGAAAAACCGGGCCAGCAACAAGCATGGAACAACGCACAGGCATAATTGAAAAAGTAGCTGCGCAACTGGAAATGTCTGGCAAAGAACTTGAAGATTCGATGTACGCGGATTTGGAAAGCGAATTAATCCTGCAGGACTTCAAACCGATATCCACACAGGACCTGCTGGAAAAATACAATCTAAGCTTAGCTCAAACCCTTCTTTTTGACTCCACTGAAATCCGATTCACAGTTTCAGGCAACTGGCAAAAAATCTTTTTCAAAACCAAAAGGCTGGGGCTGATTTACGAAGCGTATAAAGACAATGAAATTTGGGTTAAAATCGACGGGCCAGCAAGCCTTTTCAAACTCACCAGACGCTACGGCACCGCCATAGCCAAGCTCCTGCCCACCATAATTTCTAGTCCCAAGTGGACGGTTGAAGCCAAAATCCTCTGGAAGTTCACAAACGAAATCTACACTTTCAAACTTGAAAACTGGAAACACAGTTCACTGTTCGGAGCAAAACAAGCTGTTGAAGCCTACGACAGCGTGGTTGAGGAAAACTTCGGCAAACGCTTCACAGCGTTAAACTCCGGCTGGCAGCTGAAAAGGGAACCCGAACCGGTTATAGCAGGCAAACACGTGCTTCTACCTGACTTCTCGTTTGAAAGAGAAGGCGCTAAACTGTACATGGAAGTGGTCGGCTTCTGGACCACTGAGTACCTCATGCGGAAAATAGAAAAGCTGAAAAAAACAGAAGAACGCATGCTGGTTGCTGTTGACGAAAGCCTATCATGTGAGAGATTGACGAAACTTGAAAAACAGCAAAGCCTGAACATAATCTACTATCGAAAAAAGATTCCGTTACCTCCCGTCCTAAGGTACCTGCAAGACTCCTACAGAGAAGTCCGCGCCCAACAAACAGAGTTCCTGAAAAACCTCAACGTAACATTCACTGAACCAATCATCAAATTCGAAGAATTCGCTAAAAGAACAGGTGTAACCACCGAAGCCGTAAGAGCAGTCCTAACCGAAAAACCCCCCAGCAACTACACACTGCTACCAAACAGCTTAATCAGAAACGACAAACTCGAACAAATCAGGAAAAAACTCGACCAGCAAATAGCCAAAACCGGAAAACTCACCCTAACCAAAGCCATAAAAATCGCCCAAACAGAACAGGTAGACCTAACCTCCGCCGTCCAAACCTTAGGCTACAAGATAATCTGGCACGGCATCAACACAGAAACCGCCGAAATCGAAAAACTCAAAAAATAAAACAGCAAACAGCGAACCAGAAACCGCAAGCTCTATATCTCTCAAAGAAAACTTTCTTCAAACGAAACGCTGCGGGCCCGTAGCTCAGCAAGGCAGAGCAGCGGACTCTTAATCCGTCGGTCGCGGGTTCAATTCCCGTCGGGCCCGCTTCAACTGAGTTCAGTTTTGTTAAAGCTTGTACCGTTCTAGGTCAAGCTGAGAGCCACATTGAGGTGTAACGAAATAGAATATTTCTCCGCATTTGGTGCAACGGTGTTCTTGATTTTTGCTTTTCTCTATTGCTGTAGAGCCACATTTAGGACAGTGTATTTCAACAGTTGACGTTTTTTCTTCCTTCATATTTTTATCATAAACTGTTTTGGTATTAAAGATTATGACAAGGAATCTGCCTTAGTTTTCGGCGGCTTTTTTGACGAATTGGTCTACTGTTGAGCCGCATTTGGGGCAGTGCACATGGAAGCCATATGGGTGTTTGTTCCAGCCGCTGACTTGAGCGCCTTTCTTTGGAAAGGTATAGCCGCAGCTTCTGCAATTGTAATCCTCGTTTTGGGGTTGCCGCCAGAAAAGGAGTTTTTGTAGAAACCGCCTCATTTCCATATACATCCATGTATCAGGGATTTGATGGGTTTATTGTTTTTAAAAAAGTCAGATTCTAAAAGAGAATCAATGTTTATGTTGGATTCACATTACCGATTCAGAAATATAAAATATTGAGTAGGACTAAACTCGCATTGATCTAATTCAGACTCAGATGTGCCTCTTCATGGAAACTTTCACCGAACAACCCCAAATCAAACTAGAAACCACGGATGCATGGAAATTCAGCGGAAAAGACAAAAAAAACCTCAAGCCCACCGAGATAATTGAAAACATGCTCCAGGCACTAGGCCTTTCGAAAAACGAGACCCAAGTTTACCTGTACCTTGCGCTTTCAAAAGAACGCAAAGCAAGCGAAATTTCTGAAGCACTCCACCTTCACAGAACCAACACCTACAGAATATTGGGAGACCTAGAGAAAAGAGGCTTAGTCTCATCCGTCTTCGAAAAACCTTTGAAATTCATCGCCACACCCTTTGAACAAGCAATAGAAACGCTTATCGAGACAAAAAAGCTGAGGATACAACTGTTAGAAAAGAAAAAGAAAAATCTAATCGATGTATGGCTGTCCATTCCCAAGCCAGAGATTGAAGAAAAACGAAAAGAAGTTTTTCAGATACTTGAAGGCGAAGAACAAATCAACTTAAAAGCGGTTGAGGTCATCCAAAACGCGCAGAGACAAATTAACGTCTTTGCCTCAGAAGAAGACCTGTCCAGCTTCTACAATTCAGGCTTCATGGAAACACTGGAAAAACTCTCAAAGAAAAACATTAACGTCAACCTCCTAACAAACAATTCTCGTAAAAGCCGCTTTTTCATCGAAAAAATTAAGCTGCCAAACAAAAAGTATGCATCAGCAGACAACGATGCGGTACCCACGTTTATTTTAGCAGACCAAAAGCAACTGATCTTCATGATTAGAAAAAGCAACGGAAAAAACCGCGGAAAAACCGTGCGCAAAAAAAATTCTGCTTTATGGACAAACTACGAAGCGTTCAGCGAAGCTTTCGGAGCGCTTTTTACAGGATTATGGAGCAACGGAACAAAACACGCATAGAACAAGTAGAAACTTGTTTCACGAGTTTCTACGCGGCAGGTAAACTCAGCGAAACTTTGTTTGAAGATATGTAGAAAAGAGAGAAGCTTGAAAAAAGAGGGGAGGGGGTTAGCCTAAGTCGATGAAGGAGTTTGCTGGCATACCGCCCGGAGCCGTTCGGACAATAGTCAAAGCAGCGCCTGATGGAGTTCTTACTTCAGCTTTTACTGTTTGGTAGTCGCCGATCATGCCGTCTGTTGAATCCGAAGCCAGCCTTATCATTAGGAAGGCTTTCTCGTTGGATTCCAATACACTGTCACCGTCGCCGTTGTAGATTGCAAATTTGGCTTCGCTGTCGTCTAGACCTAAAGTGGTGTTCAATCCGTCCCATGTATTGTCAGTTGTTGATTCTACGCCTGCGTAAATGTTGAGGAACGTTGCGTTCTGCAGGTACACTGAAACTATGATTGACTCGTTTTTGAGGTCCACTGAGGCTTTTCCAGCTGACAGTTTTGCAGGCACCAGTAGGTACAGGACTTCTGTTGAACTTTCATTCGTTTTTGCTGTCACTACGCCGTCGAGTTGTAGAGCACTTAATGATTCGTCGAGTCCAGTTTGCACTGTTTCCTTTGTCTTTTGGGTGGTGTAGAAACCCATGTTGATGACAACGTAGCTTAAGGCAGCAGCGATGATGATGAAAGCTATGAGCACTATTGCAGCTTCGAGACCTACGATGCCGCGCGTGTTTTTAGACAGCTTTTTGAGGAACATTTACACGTTCACCCATGTGTCTGCGGGCATTGTTACTGGAATGTAGAATTCGACTGAAAGCGGTGCTGTATTCTCTAATCTGACCTCAACGTTTATCTGAGCTCTTACGTCAGCTGCGTTGTCTGCGCTAAGGCTTATCAAGAGATAGCCTTTTTCGTCAGCGTCTAATGTTTCGTCGCCGTTACTGTTTTGGATGTAAAGTTTTGCACGGTCGTCGGTAACGCCTGAAAGCATATCGGAGAAGCTGTCGCCTGTCTGATTTGAGGCGTCAACGCCTTCATACACGTTGGACCATGCGTTTTCGCCTACCTTTAGAGTCACGACGGTAGTGTTCTCCCACATGGCAACGTACTTAACGCCGTATGCCTTCACTGGGATGAGTATACCCGTTACGTTTGCACCGTCTGCTGCGGTTTTTACGAATATCGTACCGTCAACTGCTAGCGGTGTGCTTGCCTGCTCTATTCCTTCTTGGATTACTGTTTTACCTCTTTCAGTTGCGAATGTGCCTTGGTTGATGACCATGAAGCTGAAGACTGCTGCGATTATGACGAAAGCTATGAGGATTATTGCTGCTTCTAAGCCGACCATGGCGCGCTGTTGCTTTGCGAATTTCTTTAGAGTTTTTTTCCAATTCATTTTTTCTTTTTCCTCCTTAGAGGTATTACGCGTTTAAAGCATAATGTTTATATTAAGTATTATGAAATGATAATTTTAATCACTAAAAATGGAGATTTTGATTCTAATTTATTGTGAAATAACAGAACCTGATTCTGAACCAGAACAGCCACGGTTCTTCAACCAACCCAAACAACATACAAAACAGAAAAAGAGGGAAGATGTTACCCCAAGTTGACGTAAGAGTTCGGAAGGATACCGCCCGGAGCCATTCTCTCAATGGTTAAAGCCGCACCTTTTGCACCTTTAACTTCGATGGTGATGATGTCGTATTCTAGGAGTGTGTGTTGTCCATCATTAGGCGGGTTTTCATCCAAATGCATCACGAAGAAGGCTTTCTCCGTGGGCTCCAGCACCGTATCTCCATCATCGTTGTAAATGATTGTTAGGGCATAGTCTTTCTGAGGGTTACTTGCAAACAGCGTGGTCATGTTGTCCAGAACCGTCTCTAAATCAATGGGGTCTGCACCGTATTCAGTTTCGTTGAACACGCCGCGGTAGACATTAAGCAACGTTGCGTTTGGCAGGTAGGCAGTCATCGCAATAGTCTCATTGTTCAGGTCTATCGCAGCCCTTCCAGCTGAAAGCTTCACAGGAAACACTATCCACTCAATAGTCCCGCTTGCAGTGGTTTTTGCCGTCACTACACCATCCAATTGTAATGCGTTCAGAGACTCTTCAAGCCCTGAAGCCATCGCATCTCTTGTTTTTTGGGTGGTGTAGAAACCCATGTTGATGACAACGTAGCTTAAGGCAGCAGCGATGATGATGAAAGCTATGAGCACTATTGCAGCTTCGAGACCTACGACGCCTCGTTTATTTTTTAAGAGTTTTCGCATTTCTTTTTCACCTCTAAGTGACAGGAACATATGTGTTCGGTGGCATAGATGCAGGTACAGATACTTCTACCGAAAGCGTTGCGCTTGTCTCAAGCCTTATTTCGATGTTTATCTGAGTTCTAGCTGAAGCTGCAGCGTCACTCGCTAGAGACACCAGCAGGAACCCTTTTTCGCCAGTGTCCAGCGCTTCGTCATCGTTACTGTTTGCAATGGCGAGGACAACACCAGTTACTAGACCTTGGCTTTGACCAGTGCTGTAAGTTTCGTTTACATAGACATCACAGGCTGTGCCATCCATGGTTTGGTTGGCTAACTGGTACCCAACGAAATCGTCAAATTCGTTTCCAGTTGGTTCGTACGTTTGTGTTGTTGCATTATACCCTGACCCTTCGGATTGACCGAGGTAGAGCACGCCTAAATACGCGTTTGCCCAGGCTCTTTCACCTACTCGCAGCACCACTACTGTTTGGTTTCTTCCAGCAGACACGTATTTCACTCCAAAGGCTTTTACCGGTATAACAATGAGGTCCACTTTTGCGCCTGATGGTGTTGTTCGCATGAAAATCGTTCCGTCAATCGTTAAGGGTGTGCTTGCTTGTTGTAAGCCTTCTTGGATTACGGTTTTACCTCTTTCAGTTGCGTAGAGGCCTTGGTTCACAACCATAAAGGTGAAGGCGGCGGCGATGATTACGAATCCGATTAGTACGATGGCGGCTTCTAGGCCTATGATGCCTCGTTTCTGCTGCAGGAAGTTTTGAATGAAGCATGGTCGTGGGTTGGGGTTGTGGATTTTTTGGTTGCATGAGGGGCAGGTTACCATTTTCAGTTTTGATCGTGTGTGCCATTGGTATCCGCATTTGTTGCAGGTTATGTTTGGTTTTGGTTTGTTCATTTTTACCACTTATTCCACTTAGACTACCACTACTTACACCAAATCTGTATTGAGTATTAAGATTTAATAAACATTATCGAGTGTTTTTGTTCTGAATACAGACCAAAATAAAAACATAAAAACACCAAAAACAAACAAAAATTCGCAAAAAATACAACAAACCCCATAAGAAACGGGAAATTTTGCAACGCCAAAGCGAGCCAGAAACACAGAAACTACACAGGCAACTCTAGACTCGGCATCGAGCCCAAAGCACTCTCAATAAACACACTTCCCACTATCCACGTGACTCCGCTAAGCACCAAAAGAACACCGAAATTCAAGAGAAACGTCCCCCAATATCCTGCTGAAACCTCTTTAACAATCAAAGCGTTACATAAAGCCATAACGAAAACAACAATTATGTTACCCACCTGAATTACAACCATAGGTATCTCGTTGAAGCTGAAATATGACAGGTTCAACAAATACTGCGACATAAAATCAGCCAAAACCTCTAAAACAACCAGAAGAATCACTGTCATCGGCTGCATAACCAAAACTATCGATTGAAAACTTTTACCCACAACATCCCGTATCTTTCGAAACTCAAGAAACTTCACCACCCTATTTCCCAAGGCATTTCCTATAGTCAAGGCGTTAGCACCCCTGCCCAACGAATCAAGAAAAATCTTGTTACTCATGTGAACCTGATAGGACGCTGCCTCAGAAGAAAGCGTTTCAAACGCCTGCCTATGATCAATACCTATCTTAACCCTCGCCAAAGCTTCTCTAACTAGCTTATGCAGTGGCCCAAGCTCCATGTAAAGAATGTACGTAAGGGAAGCCTTCAAGTCAGATGTAGAGGCTAGGTTTTCACCTAAAGCCTTCAAGAAAGTGGGGTAGTTCTTGTCAACTTTCGCAACGTGCCGTTCCATCATATAGCCGAACACGCCTGGAACAATCACGCCCAAGCCAAACACTATAAACGCTATGTGCGGTCCCATAGAAAAGTAAATGAAGAAAGCAAGAACCGCAGATGATGGCACCGTAGCCATAAAAGCCAACTTCATCAAGCCATGGAGTTTCGGCGGATATTTTCCTATGTAAACAATCTGTTCCTTCGGAGACGAATACCTGAAAAGAACGTACATCATAACCGTGGCAAGAATCGCGACTATGTAACCAAAAACTATGGCGCTCGGGTCAACCATGAAAATCGTCATAATCACCAGAGTCATGATCAAAAAAACTGTGATGCTCTGGAAAGACGTGAATATGCCCCCTAACGTCTTCAAGGTTTCAATTGCCCGCCTGTAGTAACCCGAGTACTCCTCCATCAGCATTGACGACTCTATCTCCAAGTAACCTCTGGGCTCAACGCTTGAAAACACGTTTGTACAGCGAATAAGAATATCTTTAAGCGGCGGCTTCAGGCTTTTAGCTATCTGCCCCGTCGCTTTTGTGATTCCAAACCCGAAATCCTTGGCTAAATTGCGTATTCTCTGAAAAACTTGACTGTAAAACCCGTATTCCCTGTTATCAGCAATAGTATTCACTAGGTCTGATGGAGTCGTTTCGCCGACCGATAAGCCGTACATGTGAAAAATAATAGTGGTAAGGTTGTAATCGATTTTGGTTTTAATGCGCCGCCTATTCATGTACCTTAACATGTACAAAACCCCTAATCCGATGACGAGACAGATTATAGCTTCAACAAACTTAACGGTTAAAATATAGTAGAGCGAAAAGAGCATGGATGGAACTAATACCAAAATTAGCTTTTTTGAGTTTGTTAGCTCCAAGGAACTTTCATCTCTTTTATTTTTCGGTGAATTTCCCAGACGCCTTTGTTTCGAACAGCAATCATAGTCCTCCAGACATCAGGGTAAGCGGGGAAGTTCTCTGCTAGAAAATCGAGAATTTCGGCTCTAGCGCGCATTTCATCGTAAAGCTCGCGTAAACGTTCTTTTCCCCACCCTCTGAAACCCAATACCTTTGTTTCCATGTGGAAACTGGAGCCCATGAAACGAAATTTATCGATGTTAGAGTCGTACATGAAAGTAGGCAAAAAATTCAGTCTACCCTCATCAGGCTCGTAGCCTATTACCTCGTTGATTGACAATATTCGACGAATGAACTTTTTTCCACGTTCCATTCTCCCTTGGAAAATAGCCAAGTTCAAACCGTCTATGTGCGTTTTCGGCACGTCAATTGGGTAAGAGGTGATTCTCTGGAACAGTTGCCCAAGCGTACCCGCGTGCATAGTTGACAGCACAGGGTGCCCAGTTTCGATAGCTTGAAAGGCTACCCTGCCCTCTTCGCCTCGTATTTCTCCCACCACGATGTAGTCAGGTCTCTGCCTCAGAGCCGCCTTCAACAGGTCAAACATGTTAACTTGTACGCCTGTGTGCAACCGCGTGATTTCTCTGATCCAGTTCTTATGGTAAACGTTGATTTCCGGCGTTTCTTCAATGCTGATTATCTTCGAGTCAGAATCTATGAAGCCTGTGAGAGCGTTCAACGTGGTCGTTTTGCCTGACGCAGTTTCCCCGCAGATAATAGCTGAGACGCCCACCTCGAAGAGTATCCAAAGGTAAGCGGCTAACTGAGATGTAAACGTCCCCCACTTGATTAATTGAACCACAGATATTGGTTCTTGAGGAAACTTGCGTATAGTGAAGTTGCTGCCTCTTAGGCTTATGTCCTCGCCGAAAACTATGTTGAACCTTGACCCGTCAGGCAAGTGTAAGTCGATTATGGGGTGTGAATAGCTGATAACTTTCCCGTATCTTTCAGAAATATTTCGTAGAAGCCTGTTAATCTCCTCCTTTGATACATTCACACTTGTCTCTAAGGAACCAAACATTTTGTGATAAACAAAGACGTTCCCGGCACCTGGAATGCTTATGTCCTCAAGATGTGGGTCTGCCAAAAAACCATCTAAAAAGCCATGCCCGATTTTTTCCCTCAAAAAATGGTACAGCAGAATATCATCATCTAAGTCTTGGGGAAGCGTCACCATTTTTCTCTTGATTGCTTGCCTGAAGAGAGACATCAAAATCTTTTCCTTTTCTTCACCGTACTCTTTATCTTCCACAAGACGGGCAACTGCCGCTTCCATATTGTCAAGCAAGTAGCCTTCAGGCTTCGCTGGTTCTATGAGGTTGTATCTGCCGATTTCCCCGCCGACAATTATGTGCGCGTATATGCCTAAGCCTAAGGGATACATTACGTTGGCTTCTTTCCCTAAAGTTGCAGAAGCGAGGTCTAACCAGTATTCTGGGGTTTCAGGAAGAGATTTCATGTAGGTGTCTAGATGGGGGTGCTCTTTTACGGCGATCTCTAAGGTTTCGCAGAGAGTCTTTTTGAAAAGCCAACTCTCTTCTTCCTCCTCAACCTTTGACCCCCAAAGTTTGAAGTACTTTTTTAGGTCGAAGTTTTTAGAGTTAAGCTTTAGTTTCCTCAGGGTCTGCGCGCTCCTAAAGTTTTACTCCGCTGAGAGGCATAACTCGTAAACCTATCTGCGGGTTGATCTCCAAGGTGATGGCGCTTTTTCGTTCACCGCTTACGCCCCAAAGCTTCACAATCCGGAGCACTTTAACGTCTATTCCGGAAATGCTGGTGTTTTTCAGCACGAAGTACACGTCGGAGCTTGCTCTAAGTTTCATGATGGAATCTTCTGAGAGGAATTTCGGGTGAAAAGTGATAACCACGGTTTTGCCGTCGGAAACCAAGTTTTTAAGCCGCGTAATGAATGTTAAGAACTCATAGGTCGGGGTCTCCACCGTTAAGACACTTAGGCTGTCAATTACTACAACGTCGTAATGCTTTTTCTTTAACTCAAGAAAGTTCGTTGTCACCCTTAAGAAGAAAGAGCTTAGGAACTCACTCCACCTTCCACCTTCCACATGCAGGGGATAAATATTGAATTGCCCTGAGAGGTAGTAACCATAAGCGTCAAGCTTAACCGACTCCATCATTGAAAGATACTCTTTCACAGTGGACTCACTTGACACCACACAAACTTTCAATCCGTTCTTGAGCATCGCATGAACTGCTTGATGAACAAAAACTGTTTTTCCAGAACCATAGTCACCTTCAATCGAAATGAGGCTGGGTGTAGGTATTCCGCCGCCTAGGTCACGGTCTAGCTCTGAAATGCCCATGTGTATGACTTTCATTATTCCCTAATAGCCTCCCCTGACGCGGTTACACCGTAATGAGAAGCAAAAGTCACCGAAACAACGGATTGCAATGAAATTTCAGGCGCTCCGCTTGGGACACTGAATGCTAAACGCACTTCTTCTCCAGAATTCACGTAGCAGTGACTGGCTGGGTTAAAACTGCTATTAGTGCCTGAAACCTTGACATCCACTATTTCGTAGTCCTCGATTGAATACGACTGCCACTGAGAACTGTTTCCATAAGACACCATTATGGTGTTCCAGTTGAAGCCGTCTTGGCTCTTTAGAAAAATCGTTTTCGACCCGATGTTCTTCACCGTGGCATTGCACGAAGTAGCGTTCACGTCGTCAACGGTTAGCTGTAAGTTAACATCGATAGTTTGTCTTTCACGGCTTACATAGTTTTCAGCAGCATAGGAAAGTTCTTTTACTCCCTGAACCAGCGCCGCGGAGAAGGAGCCGAAAAATGCCAAAAATCCTATGAGAACAATGGCTGAAGCAAGCGTCACTGAAAAGCCCATGGAATAAACCTCAAGTTGCTGGAGCTGGGAAGAGATAGTTACTGCCTATTCCTTGGAAAGGAACTATTCGCGCTTCAAAGACTGTGTAATCGATTGTGCCTGTTGGGTAAGCTCTTATGGTGGCGGTTTCTCTCGGATCCCAAACGCCGTCGCCACTAGCATCTGTAAGGTTGAACTTCCCACTGCCCGCGTCAGCCGTCAGATTGTAAGAGTAAAGTTGTGCTTGGCAGTATTCGCCAACGTAAAGGTCCAGATACTCGAAATCTTTAACGGGAAGGTCGCCGACGTTTTTGGCGTAAATCGCAAAGTGTGCAGGACTTGTTGAGTTATCCACTGTGGCGTAAACTATCTCTAATTGCGTGTTAGTCATTCTTTTGGCGTCGCTGACAGTTTGCATAAGCTCGCTCTGTACAACGTTGCCAGTGTAATAGGCGTAAGCGCAAAAAGCACTTGCCAAAGAGACAGAAGCTATAACCATGATTATGTGAGATAGCGTTACAGAAAAACCCATTATCGAGCACCTTTCACTGATTTTGGTTTCTTCAGTTGATTGTCAGTTATGGTGATAAGAGCTTCAACATCTTCCCGGCCTATTTTTACCTTTGAAAGCGAGGCGGCCTTGTACATACTAAGCAGCAGATGCTCCTTGGTGAGTTTTTTTTGCCGAAATTTTTCGGCTACGACAGCTAAAGAGTAGATGAACTCGTTGGTTTGCGCTGGCAAATAGCCCATGAGCTCGCAGGAACAAGCAAGTTGCTGTATATCGCTTGCTTTTAACCCTGAATCTAGAAGACCCCAAATCCAATCTATATATGCAGAACCATCCACAGGCAGGTTAGACTGAACTTCCGTTTCAGGCATGCGCTGTTTAATTTCAGGTTTTGGCTGAGTTTGCGGTTGAGACTGGGATTGGGGTTGCGGTTCGGGCGTTGGTGAAGGCTGAGGTGGAGGTGTGGTGTTCTTTTCAGGGGTTTCTTCTTTGATTTCGCTGTTAGCGGCAGTTTTTTTCTCAGGTTTCCCCACAACTAATGATTTAACTCCTGACGGTAACCGTTGACCATTAAGTTTTTTCAGGTCTTTTTCGTTTGAAATCGTTCTTAGAAGGTTGAAGGGGTTTTCAATTTCGCTAACGGCTGAGCGAATGTCTACGATAGATTTTTTGAGGTCTGTTACTGTTGTCTGCAAGTCGTCTGATAATTGGTTAACGTCGGACCTGATTTCAGCCAATTCATTTGCATCTTGAGCTTCTTCATTGTTATTAGATGAAGCCTGAGGTGTTTCTTGCTCTTTCTGTTCAACCGGTTCTGTCTGCTTTTCGTTGTTTTTTTCGGCTTCAATTTTTTTGGGGTTGTCGTTGCTTTTATCTGACATTGTGAAGCGTTTCTCCTCGCAGTTGACGTGTTTTCTGCATTTGTCATACGAATCTATAATCCTATTTAACACATATGAAATTAAAATTAATATTTGTAAAAATTGTAGTTTGAATTCAAAATTAGCGTAAATTATGGAATTTGATTCTAAATCTGAATAAAACCCTATTCATCAAGAGCGCGCAACCTGAAAACAAAAACACGCACCCCAACCTTCAGCTACAAAGGCTAAAATTAGCCCATCCAGCATCGGTCGGCTCAAACGCGCTCAAGGTTAAATCAGGATATTGATCTCTACCAAGCTTTGTTGGTGAACACGCTGTTACAATTGCTTGTTTCGAGTTCGTCGCTGCCCCACAGCAGAAGCCACCTGTCAGGGTCGCTGGAAAAGGGGTCTCTGTGCATTGTGATTTGGGTGAAGTTTGCTTCTTTGGCTTGTTTGTAAGTGGCTAATAGGTTTTGTAGAAGTTCTTCGGTCCAGTTGCAGATTATTGATGCGTCGTTGTCGTGTTGGTCTGCGGTGATGAGGTGGAGGAAGTAGTCGCCTACTGGGATTTGTTTAACTGGGCAAGTTTCGTCTGTTTTTTGGATGATTTCGATGGTGTGTACTTTGAAGGTGTGTGCTTTTTCTTTTATGAGTAGGTGGAAGTTGTTTCCGACGAAGGTGTTCGTGAATTGTTGTAGTAGGTCTAGTTTGTTCATTTTTTGGCCTTCTTGGTTTTGTAGAATTGTTTGTGTTTTTATAAAGGATATTTCAAAAATCGTAGTAAGTCGTAAGACGTAATATTTATTAGTTTGTGCGTCTCATATACTACTAACAGGGGTGAAAAAAATACAAACCCAAAAAATATTTACAGAAGCAGAAATGCCAGTTGAGAGCCACGAAGAAAAAATCGAAAAATTCGCCAGAATGGCAGCACCCAGCGTAGTAGCCGTAGGCCTAGGAGGCGCCGGATGCAACGTCCTAACATGGGTAAAAGAAAGAGGCATAGCAGGCGGCAAACTCGTGGCTGTAAACACAGACGCAAACCACCTTAGAATCACAAGAGCCGACAAAAGAATCCTAATAGGAGAAAAACTAACAAAAGGACTCGGCTGCGGAGGCTACCCAGAAATAGGCGAAAAAGCCCTAAAAGAAACAGCAAACGACGTCGTCAACGAAATCGCCAACGCCAACATAATATTCTTAGTAGCAGGCCTAGGCGGAGGAACAGGAACAGGATCCATAATAGGCCTATCTGAAGCGTTACGCAACAAGTTTTCAGGCTCAGGATTACCACACCTAGTTGTAGGCGTAGTCACGCTTCCTTTTGATGTTGAAACAGCCAGAATGGACGTTGCTAAAAAAGGGCTGAACAGGCTAAAATCCGCATGTGACACCGTCGTAGTCATTGATAACAACCGACTCGTCAAAATAGCTGGAAACTTGCCCTTCAAAGAAGCCCTAGGCGTAGCCAACACAACCATCGGAAAATTCGTTAAAGGCATAACCGAAACCATAACGGCTGCAAGCCTCATCAACTTAGACTACGCAGATTTAAGAACAATAATGTCAGGAGCAGGAATAGCATCCATAGGAATAGGCGACGGCATCGGAGACGGCAGAGTCGAGCAATCCGTTGAAAAAGCCTTAAACGACCGACTTCTCGACATAGAAGACGTGACAAAAGCCCGTGGCTTACTTATCCATGTTGCAGGCGGAGACGACCTTACACTGTTCGAAGTCAACCACGCCGCTGAAATCATGAAACGCTCATTGCCGCCAAAGGCAAAAACCATCTGGGGCGCAAGAATCGATCCGGATTTAGAAGGCTCCGTTTCAGTGACAGCTGTCGTAACTGGAGTAGAAAGCGCATTCCTCCGAAAACGCGAAAAACATTTTGGCCCAATAAAACTCTGGTAACCCCCT
>CAZINA010000003.1:0-4324 GCA_964540545.1 uncultured Candidatus Bathyarchaeia archaeon | reverse complement strand
CCCACTTCGTCTTTCCAGCCGCCGAACTTCAAGAAAAAGAAATACTTGGACGATGCAGTGAAAATCGCCGAAGAAATACTCGAGGTCACCCAGCCAGACATGGAGACCCATTTCAAGGTTAGCTCCAGCTATGTGCTCTCCAGCTTGCGCAGGTACCTGCAAAACCGCGGGTACAGGGTTGAAAAGGTTGACGCCACCGGTGAGCTTCAAGAGATTGTTGAAAGAGGCTACGTGCGGTGGTGTGTTGAAGTAGGCGTTCCTGCAGAAATGCTGAAAACCAAGAGGCGCTTCTGGACGCTGCTCGAATGGGTTGCCGAGATACCTCACCTGAGAGAAGGCTTAGTGAAAACTGGATGGGCAAGTTGGGAGCGAAAGTGGCGAGAAGAAATTTATAAAAACCCTCAAAACATCCGTGGCTAAACTATTCCGACTTAATTTTGAACGCAAATTTTCATTATACAACCACATAAATCAGAATAAGTCTCCAACAACGGTAACGGGCTTACTAATAGCACGCTTAACATCAGCCAGTCTAGACTTGGGCAGGCTGGCTAGAAGAACTGTTGCTGGACCTGCCGATTTTTTCACGTCTAATCGGGTTTTCTCCATTAATTTAAATTTCAGCTTAGAACTTTCAGCTAAGATTCTGATTTCGCGGGCAATACCTTCTGACCCAACAGGAAGTATCTCGTGAACAAAATTCAGTTCGCGAAGCTTCAAAACGTCAATTGTGTCAGCAATATTTCCATTTTTTTCCTCATATAACACTTCAGCCCCCACGCAAGGAACACCTACCGCAACCACTATGTCTTCTGGTTTCGAAACGCCAATTTTCAATAGTGACTTCTTGATTACTCCAATGACTGTTACTCCGATTCCTGTTTGTTCAACAGCGAAATTTTTCTCGGAACTTCCCATTACCGCAAGTTCAGGGTCTAAGCCTACCTTTTTTGCTTCTTCCCTGACTCCTGCTAGAATTTCGCTTCCCGTAGGTTCCGGCTCTACGCTTAGCGTGTCAACCACGCAAATGGGCTTTGCACCTGTGGACAAAACTTCCATTAGCGCAACTCGCGCCGTGATTTTTCCCAGAGTGTATCCATCAACTTTAAGCTTGTCAAGTGGTTTGGGTCCTATTGCTCCTGCTGAGTCACAGCTAATAACCAGAGCTTTGCCGCTGTCAAGTTGAAAAATGAGAACGTCCCTGCTGGTTTGCAGAGGGGAAAAAAGTAGGGGTTGCGCGGTCAAAACCTAAGCTTCCCTCTGATTGCCACGTAGATCAAAGCGGAAACAATTGCGTTCAAGAGAGCGCCGAATAGGAGAGTAGGAGTAAAAGCAAGCGCTCCCGCCCACGTTATAACGGGCACCGCGAAAACAACTGATGCTGTGTTGATTGCCACACCGACGATGATTGCAGGTATGAAACCCCATTTCTTGTTAAGCCTGTTCACTAAAGCCATAGCTACCCCTGCCAAGGCCATTCCCAAAGCTATAGGAATATGGTAGATACCAAGTGGAAAACCGCTCATTATTGAGGTGACTATGTGCCCGATTCCGCACACTAGAGCGCCGTCGAGTGCCCCAAAGTATAGTGCTGCGAAGAAGCCAGGAGTCGAATCGAAAGCCACAGATGGAATAGGACTCGGGGTCTTAATGAAAGAGCCGACAACAGTTAAAGCAGAAAAAATTGCTATGCGCGCGACAATCCATGTTGCCGAAGTTTTGATTGCGTTTACGTCTATTTCGTCTTGTTCAACCATATTGAGTTCAGCTCGTTTTTCTATAGTGCGCGGGGTAAATCATAAAAGCGTTTTCGCGTGTATTACAGCTGTAGTGTGTGATGGCAAAATATGAAAGTCATAAACGTCCGCTTACCCAACAAAGTGAGTTCAAACATTGATAAGCTAGCTGAAAGACATGCGCTTAGCCGTTCTGAAGTTATTCGACAAGCCCTTGTAGTTTACCTTCATCTAGTTGAAAACGTAGGAACCATGTTACGACCAACAGCCTTCGAAGTAAAACCCGCTCAAATCACCTATACAAGACGGGGTGACGTGTCAATTCTGAAACTTCCCACAGGCCACGCCATCGTTGTGGGGTCAACCTCGTCAGGCGGCATAGGTCCAAAAGCAATGGACAAAGTTAAGGTGGAGGGGCGTGTGCTGGGAAAGTTTCTGGCAAGAGTCGCGTTAATGGATGTTGCAGCCACAGGCGCGTTCCCTCTATTGTTATCGGTTACGCTTGGCGTGGAAAAAGAGCCAGCTGGACGCGAAATTTTAGAAGGCATAAGAAACGAGTGCCGAGTCGTGGGGCTTGACCCTAACCAAGTGTTGATGGAAAACACAGAGGATAACTTTGAAACTATACAGACGGGTGCGGGAGTAACGGTTATCGGCTTCGCAAATGAAAGTGAATTTAGGCTGGGAAAAACGAGCCCTGGCGATTTGGTAGTTGCAATTGGCAAACCAAAAGTTGGGGACGAGGTGCTTCCTGCTGAGGTGAAAGGCGAAATTGCAGACCTTAAAAACGTTACATTGCTCTCTCAGAAGAGCTATATTCACGACATTGCCCCCGTTGGAACTTACGGAATTGCTCATGAAGCCAGAATGATGGCTTACAGTGTGGGACGCCAACTGAAACTTGAAGAAACAAAGGAAATAGACTTAACCAAGTCAGCTGGACCAGCCACAGTAGTTCTAATCACAATGAAACGTGAAAAGCTTGACGAGTTAACCATGCTCATCCGCAAACCAATCAGCGTACTGGGCGAAATCCTCTGAAAAAACACACTTCACTTGAAAAACAAAATCAAAGATTCTTCAAAAGATGCCCTTCGCGGTCTATTTCGCCTTTGCGGATTCTCGTTGTTGAGATGGGTTTATAGTTTTCCGCAGGCACCATGCGTATCGTAACTATTTCGAGCGATGGCAGTTGCGCTTCACTTCTTTTTTGGTTGATTTGTATGGCGACTTTTTCAGTTTCTTCGCTAACGACCAAAGCCTCTATGCACTTGTCTGTGAGGGTATTACCGTAAGGGTCGTTCAGAGGAATAATCTCGGCTTTGTCATTTAGGCTTGACTTTTCCAGAAAGGCGTGTAACTCTTTCAGTCTCGCTTCGTAGGACGCGGTAACATGGGGCTTACCCATTTTTTTAACGAACTCGTCAGTGCACAATCCGATTAAGACTTTTTCGCCGATCTCGAAGGCTTTAACAAGCAGACGCCGGTGTCCCTTATGCAGTTCGTCGAAAGTTCCGCCTACAGCTACCTTTCTAAACTTTTTCATGTCTTACCATCCTAGCGCCTTGAAAGTCAATTTTTGCCGTAAGGATTTTCTGGTTAGGCAAAACCTGCTTAAAAGCTTCTGCCACAGAAAGGGCGTTTTCTTCAAGCACAACGGCGTGTACTGCTTCGCCGATCATGTTTTGGGTTGCACCCACCGCCCCAGCCTCCTTGGCTAAATGCACCAGTTGCCGCACCTTCTCAGTGGCAAAACCAGCTTCCTGTGCAAAGGTCCAGCAAGAAGCCAAAAAATTCTCTAAAGTGGGCTCGGCGAGAATCTGCTTGAGCGTTTTTTTGGCGTAACGGTTAATTTGCAGTTTCCGCTCTGGCGAGGATGGAACTTTTTTTGGGATTTTTGAATCATAGAAGCCTGCGACTATGACATAGTCGGGGCTTATTGGGATACGATCAATCTGGCAAATACTTGGTGCTCCTGGTTCAGTGACGAGTATAAGGCCACCGCCAACCGTTAAGGAACTAACCGTGCCTAAGCCGGTTTGGCATTGAATCTCTGAAACGTGTGCGATTTTGCCAATCTGATTATATGTTAAGGGCAACGCTAATGCTTCTCTGAGCGCTAATCCCGCTGTTAAGGCTCCACCTGCACTGGTACCAAACCCCATACCTATAGGGACATCAATTTGATGTTCAACTTTAACCACGTAGTTTTTGCTGGTTTGATTCAGCAGCGTTTGAATTACGTTTTCAGTGGTTTTAGCTTCTATGGTAGGCTGCGAATTAATGAAAACTCTGAGACTATTCACATCTGCCTCTTCAAGCGTAACTTTGGTGTGAACACCTTTTTGAATCCCGAAACCGCCGCCTCTCGCACCCACCAGTTCCAAGTCAGTGATTGGTTTGCCGTCGGCTGTGGTGTTGTGAATTTCAAAGAAGCTGGAGATTGCGCCCGGTGCAAAGGCTTCAGCGGTCTTGGTCAATGGTTCCGCCTTTTCTTTCGGTTCTTGTCCTGAATTTAAGGGATGGAAATGCTTTGTAACAGGCTTTGATTATGGGTGGTCCTGCAAGTAGAATGAATGGGATTTCAG
>CAZINA010000002.1:53333-56872 GCA_964540545.1 uncultured Candidatus Bathyarchaeia archaeon | reverse complement strand
TTATGGAGTTAAATGAAACTGACAAAAAAATCTTGAAGAACCTTTTGGAAGATGCTAGGTTTTCAAGTAGGCAAATAGCGAAGAACGTAGGCGTTTCTGTTGGCACCGTGCTTTCAAGGATCAAGAAAATGGAGGACCTTGGCCTAATAAAAGGCTACTCGGTGCTTTTGGATCACGAAAAGCTAGGCTACGAGCTTACTGTCGTGACGGAAATAACGGTTTCAAAGGGCAGACTTGTGGAAATGGAAAAAGAAATAGCCAAGCTGCATGGTGTGTGCGGCGTTTACGACGTAACTGGTTTAACAGACGCCGTAATAATAGGAAAGTTCAAGAGCCGCGAAGACCTCGGCAAGTTCACAAAACAATTGCTGGCTTTGCCCTATATTGAGCGAACAAACACCCATGTGGTATTAGCAACTGTAAAAGAGAACTTCCGTCTGCTCTGAAACGAGAAAACCGTTTAGCGTCTTTCCTTTTTGTATTTTAATTCTTGACGGGTAATTGTTACTTTGGTGCCTGGGGCAACAGGCGAGGTGACCCACACGTTTCCGCCTATGACGCCGTTGTCTCCTACTATTGCGTCAGGTCCGAGGAGGGTTGCTCCCGAGTAAATTACCACGTTGTTTCCGATGGTTGGGTGCCTCTTCCTTCCCTTGATGATTTGCCCTTTTTCATCTTTTGGGAAACTCAAGGCGCCAAGAGTTACTCCTTGATACAGCTTCACGTTGTCGCCTATTTCCGTGGTTTCTCCTATAACCACGCCTGTTCCATGGTCGATGAAGAAGTTCTTGCCGATTTTAGCGCCAGGGTGTATGTCAAAGCCTGTTAATGAATGAACGTGTTCGCTCATTATTCTGGGAATTAGCGGGACGCCACGCAAGTAAAGCTCATGGGCTATACGGTAAGTTGCTATCGCCATAACACATGGATAGCTGAGAATTACCTCTTCAATGCTAACCGCAGCTGGGTCGCCGTTGTAGGCGGCTTCAACGTCTCCACTGGTAAGTGCCCTTATCTCCGGAATTTTCTCTAAAAGCTCTTTAACTACTATCTCTGCTCTTTTTTGGCAGACATCATGGGGACACTCAGTGATCTTGCGGCAAATATACTTGAGGCTTTTCTCCACTTCATCCGTGAGACGAGTGTAAACCGAGGACAAAGTGGTGCCCAGGAAGTACTTGATATTAGCTTTAGTAACATTTTCTTTTCCCAGATACCCTGGAAAAAGCACTGTAAACAAGTCTTCAAGAACCTCGATGACAACCTTCTTCGAGGGCAAATCCTTTCCTTCAAGGTGATCCATGCCCCCGAACGTTTCGTAGCTCTCTACAATGTTGTCAACAAGCTTTGGCAAGCCTGTTTCAAACCCTTTTTCACCAGTCTCTCCGCTGTTATTCAATAACGTTTCCACCATTTTCTCTGGGTTCCAGCAGTATGTTTCCCCGCGGTTCTGAGAATTTGGGTTCTTTTTCTGATTTGGCGAACCAGACTTTGAGGTCATTCTGTTCACTATTCCATATTGTAGAAGAGGTCGGATATAAGAGGAACTCTTCAGGCGGTTATATTTCGACGCTGGCTTTTCCTAGCTATTCCTGAAACAGCGGCGTACTCAAGTATCGTTCTCCCGTGTCAGGTAAAACAACGACCAAAAGTTTGCCCTCGTTTTCTGGTCTTTCAGCGACCCGTAGTGCGGCGTACGCTGCCGCGCCCGCAGAGATTCCCACAAGCAATCCTTCTTTTAATGCTAACAACCTAGAGGTTTGCATTGCGTTTTCATCTTCCACCTTAATCACCTCGTCCACTAAGTCGACTTTAAGCACGTCTGGGATGAAACCTGCGCCTATGCCTTGTATTTTATGTGGTCCTGGTTTACCTCCGCTTAGCACCGGCGAGTTAGCTGGCTCTACGGCTACGGCTTTAAACTCGGGCTTGAGCGGTTTGATGTACTGCGCAACGCCTGTGATGGTGCCACCTGTTCCGACGCCTGCAACCACCATGTCCACTTTGCCGTCGGTGGCGTTCCATATTTCTGGACCTGTAGTTTCCCTGTGAATTTTCGGGTTTGCCAAGTTCTTGAATTGCTGTGGAACGAAGCTGTTAGGCGTTTTCGCGGCGAGTTCTTCAGCTTTTTTGATGGCACCTTTCATGCCTTCCACCCCGGGCGTTAGGACTAGCTCGGCACCGTAGGCTCTCAGCAGGTTGCGCCGTTCGATACTCATTGTGTCAGGCATTGTTAGGATTAGACGGTAGCCTTTTACCGCGGAGACCATGGCTAAGCCTATGCCTGTGTTGCCGCTTGTGGGTTCGATTATGACGGTGTTTGGCTTTACGAGTCCTTGTTCTTCAGCTTCTGTGATCATGCTTAGGCATATACGGTCTTTGACGCTTCCTCCGGGGTTGCGGGATTCAAGTTTCGCCACAACGGTAGCTTTTGCGTTTGCTGTTAAGCGGTTTAGACGTATTAGTGGTGTTTTTCCCACTGTTTCCAGAACGTTGTTGTGTAGTTTCATCATACTTACACCCATTATAACAGTGTTATAATGGTGGGGTAGTATAAAACCTTTGCTTCTGTGAGAATGCTGTTATATAACAAAGAACCACTTATGCCCAAGTAGCCTATATGGCGTAGTCCTCTACAATTTGGCTTGATTCTGCTTTGCAAAAAGACGAACAGAGCTTGCAGAAATCCACGGAAACGTCATCCGAAGTCATTTTATCCTCTGCAAGACGTTTAGCAGTTTTTCTAGCTATATCGCGGATTTGAGGCAGCAGTTCACCTATGTGTTCCATGCCCTTAAACGCGCGTTTTGAGTTAATGTACTGACTTATGGCTGCTTGGGTTGTTCCAAGTTTTTTAGCCGCTTTAACCTGTGTCAAATTGTAAGTATTAACAAGCTCTCTCGCAACAAGCGCTCTGAAGATGGGCAACACGTATTTCCCTATTGTTTCACAACGAGGCCCCATTTTTATCAGGAATTATATAACAGACTTATACTCATATATCCATTTTGTTTTCCAAGGCTTTCTCTAGAGGTCTAGAGTATCCTCAACATATCGGCTTTAGTAATTATGCCCGAGACTATGCCTTTCTTTGATACGAGTACAGCAGAGTAAACTTGCAGAAGGCTGGAGATCAGTGATACTGGCGCATCTTCACTGACCTGTGGAAATGTTTCCTCCATTATTTCTGTAGCTGGTAATGCTGATATCTGAGTCAAATCTTTGCCTCCTAGAATTAGGTTCATGATGGTTTTTTCAGAGATGCTGCCGACGGGTTGTTTTCCCTCAAAAACTGGAAGTTGAGAGTAGCCATGTTTTTTCATTAGTTGTACAGCTTTTGAAACTGGCTCGTTTTTTTGGATGCTGACAACTTCTTCATGAAGCACTTTGCCCGCTTGAATTTTGGTTTTAACTTCCAGACGTTCAAGAGTATCAAAGATAGCTTTTACTTTCATATAAGAAGAATCAACTTTTCCAGATTCCAATTTTGCGATTAGAGATTGGCTTACGCCGGCTGATTTGGCTAGTTCAGCTTGTTT
>CAZINA010000002.1:0-53233 GCA_964540545.1 uncultured Candidatus Bathyarchaeia archaeon | reverse complement strand
GCGCTTTAGCTGTAGCGTCAGGACAAGCCGCAGAGACATTAACACTGCTAACAATTACGCAGCTAGGCGACGAAATCGTTTCAGCAAACAACCTCTACGGAGGAACCTACCAACTCCTGCATTATACCTTCCCTAAACTGGGCAGAAAAACAACCTTCGTTGACTCTCAGAAACCTAGTGAATTCAAGAAGGCCATAACGCCGAGAACGCGAGCAATATACACGGAGACCATAGGCAACCCAAAACTGGACGTGCCAGACTTCGAAGTCCTCGCGGAAATAGCGCATGATGCTGGAATTCCATTAGTTGTTGATAACACCGTTGGTGTTGGCTTAGTGAAGCCAATAGACCACGGAGCTGATATCACTGTAATGTCAGCAACAAAGTACATTGGCGGACATGGAACAAGCATAGGCGGCGTAATCGTGGACTCCGGCAAGTTCCAGTGGAACAACGGCAATTTTCCTGATTTCACTGAACCAGACAAAAGCTACCATGGAGTCAGATATTGGGATGACTTCGGTAACTTCCCAGGTTTAGGAAATGTAGCTTTCATCTTTAAAGTTCGAGTCCAGCTTCTGCGAGACCTTGGACCCGCTTTGAGTCCTTTTAACGCGTTCTTGTTCCTTCAAGGATTGGAAGACCTGCCTCTCAGACAGCGCAAGCACTCCGAAAACGCCCTAAAAGTCGCCGAATTCTTGAGCAAACATCCCTTAGTCAACTGGGTGAACTATCCGGGACTGAAAGATAACCCAAACCATCAAGTGGCATCTAAATACCTGAAAGGTCACTATGGCGGCTTGGTGGGTTTTGGCATTAAAGGCGGCTTAGACGCGGGCAAGAAATTTATTAACTCAGTGAGATTATTCTCGCATCTAGCCAACATAGGTGACGCCAAAAGCTTAGTTATTCATCCTGCCTCAACCACGCATCAACAGTTAACGCGGGAAGAACAGGCGGCGACTGGTGTGACTGAAGACTACGTGCGGCTTTCCGTAGGTATCGAAGACTTTGAAGACATAAAGGAGGACTTGGATCAAGCTCTACGGGCATCGGCAAAACCATAACAACTCTCCTTCCATAAGCCACAAGGGCACATGTCCACTCTTTTTTGGAGGCGAAAAAAACGACAGATGAAAGCTTAGAGAACGTGGAAACACATTTCTACACTTTCGCGTATCCTCCTGAAGAGTTGACACTGGATTCTGGCGAGAAGTTCGGTCCAGTAACGCTGGCTTACGAGACTTACGGAACACTTAACGCTGAAAAGTCCAATGCCATCCTTGTTCTTCACGCGCTTTCAGGTGATGCACACGCCGGTGGTCTCCATAAAAATGGCTCAACCATAGGCTGGTGGGATAACCTAATTGGGTCGGGTAAGGGCTTGGACACGGACAAATATTTCGTGATTTGCTCCAACGTTATCGGGGGCTGCAAGGGTTCAACAGGTCCTTCTTCGTTTAATCCGAAAACGGGCAAGCCTTATGGCATTGATTTTCCGATGATAACCATTGGCGACATGGTAAACGCACAGCGCTATTTGATTGACCATTTGGGCATAGACAAACTTTTAGCGGTTATCGGTGGTTCCATGGGCGGTATGCAAGTGCTGCAGTGGATGGTATCTTACCCTGACAGGATACAAGCAGCGGTTCCGATTGCTACGACGATGAAGCATACACCTCAACAAATAGCGTTCAACGAAGTTGGCAGGCAAGCAATAATGGCTGACCCTAACTGGCGAAAGGGCAACTACTATGGCAGCGTGGTCCCAGCGAAGGGTTTAGCCGTTGCCAGAATGATTGGACATATCACGTACATGAGTGATACATCTATGGCGGAGAAGTTCGGCAGACGCATCCGCGCGGAGAGGAACCCCTTCAAGTTTAGCGCGGATTTCGAGGTGGAGGGCTACCTACGCTATCGCGGAGACACTTTTGTGAAGCGGTTTGACGCTAACAGTTATCTATACATCACGAAGGCGATTGACTACTTTAACCTCCTGAATGGGCACAGACTAAGTGAAGTTTTCAAGGAGCTCAAAGCAAAAGTGCTGGTGCTGGCGTTTAAGTCAGATTGGCTTTACCCTTCTTACCAATCGCAGGAAATCGTGAAAGCCTGTAAGCTGGCGGGAGTAGACGCAAGTTACTGTGAGCTGAACAGCACTTATGGGCATGACGCGTTTCTCTTGGAAATTGAGCAGGAGGCAGAGTTGACCAAGAATTTCTTGAAGATCGTTTCAGACAAAAACGGGGCTGGTGATGTACAAGTATGAATCAGTTGGCAAGTAAAATAGAACATCGGATAATTTCTGACTGGATTGACACGGGTGCCTCGGTTCTTGATTTGGGATGTGGCGACGGCGACCTCCTAGCGCTCCTAATTAACGAAAAGCAAGTGTACGCTCAAGGTATAGACCTCAGCGACCAAGCAATCCACAAATGTATTGCTCAAGGTTTAAGCGTCTTCCAAGAAGACATAGACAAAGGGTTATCTGAATATTCTGATAGTTTCTTCGACTACGTTATATTGAACCAAACACTTCAACAAGTGAAAAAACCCGACTTTGTCCTAAGAGAAGCCTTGCGAGTGGGCAAGAAGACCATTGTAGGCTTTCCCAATTTTTTGTATATCAGAGCTAGGTTCCAAATGTTCTTTAGAGGGCGAGTTCCCGTAACGCCTTCGCTGCCATACGAGTGGTATGACACGCCAAACCTCCACTTTTTAAGCATAGCAGACTTCACAGAATACTGCAAAAAAAGAGGTATACGAATTGAACGTTCGGCTTTCACTGTCAAGAATAAGACACTTAGGCTTCTCCCAAACCTGTTCGCAGAAACCGGTTTTTTCCTGTTATCAAAATAAGCTTTTATGCGTTTTTAACTGCGATAGGCATAGAACGTTTTCGTCTTTAATTCCCCTTTTCGAAACAAAAATGAGAGATTGAAACAAATCATTTTGTCAGCCTGAAGTAAAGCCTTTTAATACGATACCTGTTTCTATTATTTGCCACCTAAAAACTCGGTGCAGACAAAAGCTGCTTGAGCGGGGGTTGCCAAGCCAGGTCAAAGGCGTAGGCCTGAGGCGCCTATCCTGTAGAGGTTCGTGGGTTCGAATCCCACCCCCCGCACCATACTTTATTCCCGGTCTTTTTTTGGTACTTGTAGGTGTTTTCTTGGGTTTACTTTGAGAAAGTTTTATTAGCGACTGTTTCTATTTTGCAGTATTACTAAAATTAATAAAAGTATTACCATGGAGAAAGGTTTGAACTATGATCCCTCTGGAAAAATTAACTGAGCGACCTGCCGCTTCTTCCCGTCCCTTGTACGAAATAATGGAAAACTTGGAGAAGTTCCACTTACTAACTGCTGCTATCGACTATGACCTCTTTGAGTATCTCAAGACCCCCAAGTCAGCAGAAACTGTGTCCAGTGAGTTAGGAACCAACTCACGGCTCACTGAAAAACTATGTAATGCTCTTAACGCTATGGGTCTTCTACTTAAGACTGGTTCTTGCTACTGCAATTCATCAATAAGCAATACATACTTGGTTAGTAGTTCTCCATTTTATCAAATACACCTCCTTAATCTGGAGCGCGAAAGTAGAGCGAGACGATGGCCATTATTCTCTAAGGCTTTAAAGGAAGGATCTCTAAAGGCTGAGCGAGATTACGGCGGCGCTTTTACCCGCGACTTCCTTTTGGCTATGGCTGAAGGCGCCCTACGCGGGGGTTTACAGAAAGTAGTTGATGTTCTTGGTTCTATGCCTGACTTCCAAAAAGCTAGAACACTGCTTGACCTCGGCGGCGGGCATGCGTTATACGCGATAGCGTTTGCTAAAACAAATCCTAAGCTCGAAGCTTACGTTTTGGATTTTCCTCATGTAATAATGTCGGTGACGAAACAGGTGATTTCGAAATATGACCTGACCAATCGTGTACACACAATTCCCGCTGACTTTCTCAAGGATGACCTCGGAGGCAAATATGACATAATCTTCGCGTCTGATGCCCTCTACAAGGCTAAACCCCAGCTTTCAATTATGCTTCAAAAGGTGGCTTCAAGTTTGAACGAAGATGGACTTTTTGTTTCAAAACATTGGTTCTTGGACGAAGACAAGAGTAGTCCTTTAACTGCCGTTCTTTTTGACCTAAACATGTCTATTGAACAATACGGTGATGTTCCTCATAATCTCTTTACACTAGGGGAGTTTATCAGCGCACTAAACCAAGCTGGCTTCCAACTGAAGAATGTAACCGATATCTCTGGTCAACACGACCCATCAAAATTAGTTATAGCCAAGAGGTGTTCGTCATGAGCAAAAGTTTCACAGTGTTTAAACTTGAGGATGCTGAGGGATTCGATACGCTCGAGGGCTTCATGAAACCTCTTTCAGTCACCGAGCATGTTTCCGTAATCTACACTACAATACCATCGAATATGAAAGTACGCCCTCATGCCCACAAGAGTAACGGTGTTATATTGGTGCTGAAAGGGAACGTCGAGTTTGTCTCGAACGGCACCCGCTTCAATTTGACTAAGGACAGCGTAGCAATAATTCCAGCCAACACAGAAGTAGGTGTCAACAACTCAAACGTTCCTACAGAGATGCTCATGGTTTCTGCCCCTCCTAGCTGCAAGTCAATTGAAGAGTTGAAGGCTCGATTGCAGTCCTTCAGCAAGAGGAGTTGAGCTGACTTGAAACTCACACAAAACATGAAAGACGCCTTGAAAGGCAACATATGCTATTTCGCGACAAGCTCCAAAGACGGCAAGCCGAATGTTGTACCAATGGGGTTGGTTGAGCCAATTGGCGACTCCCAACTAATGATTGTGGACGTTCGTATGAACAAAAAGAGAAAGAACTTGGCGGAAAACAATCAGGTAGCTATAGCATTTACAAACTCCGGTAGATTACAGGCGTACCAGTTCAAGGGTAAAGCAAAGGTCATAACTTCTGGCGAACTTTTCGACAAAGCAGTTCAAATAACCAAGGAAAAGGCGCATAGAAGACGGCATCGATTGCAGCATCGGCTGGAAGAGACAAGTGACCCTGAGATTAGAAAGAAAATTGAGGCAATGATGGATAGAGACAGAGTGCCCAAAGCTACTGTTCTCATAGACATTGGGGAAGCCTATCCAACCATGTAAAATGTGTGATATCTATTGAGGTGATAAAAAAATGTCTGCTAAGAAAAACAAACAGGTTCTAAAATATGTAAGTGTAGTGTTGATCGCTATAGTAATTGTTTCAGTTGCGGTCACCCTCCTAGTTTTCAATCCCACATCAGAGTCTGCGCCACAAGAGGACTATATCACAGTTGTAGATATGGTCGAGAGGTCCGTCAACGTCTCTAGAAACGTGCAAAAAGTCGTTACGACAGTCCCCGACACACTACGTCTAGTAGTAATGCTGGGAGCAGTTGACAAAGTCGTCGGTGTAACTTCATATGTCGACATGGGATATGCGGAAAAAATGGAGGATGTGCTCGCTTATCCCCAACTGCTGGACTCTGAAGTGGGTCGTGTAGGTGCCTCATCTGAGGTGGATGCCGAAAAGATAGCTGAAATGCAGCCTGATGTCGTCTTTCTCTACGCACCTTATTCAAACCTTGTCAGTTCAATAGAAGAGAAAGCAAATGTCCCTGTAGTCTGCGTCTCTGCTGGATCAACTCCCGAAGAGTTCTACAGCGCGTTGAGGTTAGTGGGAAAGATACTTGACAAAGAAACGAAAGCTGAAGAGATTATAACCTACTACCAGAATCAAATTGACTCTGTGCAGAGCCGAGTCGCCGATGTGCCTTCAAGCGAGCGTTCAACGGTATATCTTGCTGATTGGGCATACAAGTATGGTGTGGGTTGGACCTCAAGCGCATTCTGGCCCGTTGAAGCTGCTGGAGGAGTAAATGTCGCCCAAAACCTCTCGGCAAGTTATATGGAGGTAAGTGAGGAGCAGATACTGGAGTGGAACCCTGATGTAATCTTTATACATGGTTATAAGGGCGAGTCAGCGGTCGATGAAATACTCGCAGACCCACTGCTGCAAGGAATCCAAACTGTAAAAGACGGTGAAGTCTACGGTGTCTTTGGTCCTTATATTGGACATGGCCCTAAAATGTGGCTTGTAGACATGTACATGATAGGGAAGACCCTTTACCCAGATAAGTTTAGTGATGTTGATGTGCTTGCTACGGGCGCAGAGATATTCCAATTCTTCTATGGTGATGCGGGGTCCGGGGTCTTTGATACGGTAATTGCCAACAGAGGCGTCTACCTTTCGCCTGACCTGACACCATAGGTGGCTCAAATGGCGGGAAACGGTGATGCTGTAACAAGTATAACGTACCAGAAATTCATGAGGAAGCGGCTGTGGTTCCTCTTTGCCTCCTCTACCATACTTTTGTTGACGCTTCTAATCTCCCTTTGCGTTGGCTCTTCCAGCATCTGTTTTTCAGATGTCTGGAAGGCCTTGTTTTCCCCTTTTGGTTTTTCAGGTGGGCAGGTAGCGGACCTAATAGTCTGGAATAGTAGATTACCTAGAGCCTTGGTGGCAATTGTTGCTGGAGCAGGCTTATCTTTAGCAGGTATAGTTACTCAAACTCCGACTAGAAATCCACTAGCTTCCCCCTTTACATTGGGTGTATCCTCATCAGCAGCTTTTGGTGCAGCGTTAGCGATTACGCTTGGAGCTGGAACAGTATTTACAACTTACCTCGGCGGCTTTGAGATCACTGACTACTATCTGGTATTCTTGAGCGCCTTTGCTTTTTCTCTAATTGCCACTGCCTTAATCTTTGTTTTGATGAAATACAGGAATGCCAGACCTGAAGCAATAGTCTTGGCTGGAATTGCTATATATTTTCTGTTTTCTGCTGCGACATCATTGGTTCAGTATTTTGGAACCACAGAGCAAGTTGCCGCCATTGTCTTTTGGCTGTTTGGTAGCTTGTCAAAAGTCACATGGCCCGCTTTTTGGGCATTAAGTGTGGTCTGTAGCTTGGCGTTCATAGTGCTTTATCGATGGTGTTGGAAATTTAACGCTCTTTACATGGGTGACGAGGTCGCAAAGAACCTTGGAGTAAACGCTGACAAAATAAGGCTTCAGTGTGTAACGGTCGCTTCACTCATAACCGCTATAGCAGTTTCATTCCTAGGCGTAATCAGCTTCATTTGTCTTGTGTCACCACATATTGCTAGGCTGATGGTTGGCGGTGACCATAGATATCTTATTCCAGCTTCATGCATTACAGGCGCAAATATACTTTTAATCTCTGACACACTCTCCAGAACCCTCTTTCTGCCTCTGATCTTGCCAGTGGGTATATTAACATCCTTCCTCGGAGTCCCGCTTTTCTTGTATCTCCTTATCAGGAGGAAAGAATATTGGTAAAAATACAAGTTAATAACTTGCTCTTCAGTTATGGAGACGACTTGCACGCCTTAACCGACGTGACAATGGAAGCGCAAGAAAAAGAACTTATATGCCTGATAGGTCCAAACGGCTCAGGCAAATCCACACTCATCAAATGCATCCTTAAAATCTTGGCTCCTCAAAAAGGCAAAATAACATTTGATGGAACAGAACTCCAGAAAGTCACCCTTACCGATTTAGCTAAAATCGTCGGGTACGTGCCCCAGAGCTCACAATACGTTTTTCCCGTAACAGTTTTCGAAGCCATCTTGACTGGTAGACTTCCGTATCTGGGCTGGGCGCCTAAAGCATCAGATTTGAAAAAAGTCGAGGACACAATGAAGTTGTTCAACATTGAAGCGTGGGCTTGGAGGTATCTAAACACGCTAAGCGGCGGTGAAAGACAGAAGGTCTTGCTTGCAATGACGCTATCAAAGGAGCCAAGTGTTCTGCTCTTAGACGAACCCACAAGCAATTTAGACCTGCGACACCAGTTGGAGGTGATGAGTCTTCTCAGACGGCTGGTTAACGACCAGAAACTTACTGTAATTATGGCAACTCACGACCTCAATTTAGCTCTCAAATACGCTGATAGAGTGGTCATGATGAAAAAAAGCCGGGTAATCGCCGAAGGAACACCTTTGTCAGCATTTACAAAAGAAAACATAAAACGTGTCTTCGATGTTGAAGTTGAAATCGCTGTCAAAACAGGAGCGCCTTTCATCAGACCAATATGCCCCTCCTAAAGATTCAACTTTCAACTTAAGCTTTATCCGCAAAAAGCGGAAGAAATCTCCCACACTTCTTATGTATCTTTCAACAGGACGCTTGCCTATTTGATGGTTTCAATTGTGACGTAAGACCTTGTGTCTTGGACGCCGTCTATTTTGCATAGTTTTTTGAGGATTTTATCCAAGTTTTCTCTTTCTACGGTTATTAACGCGTCGACTTCTCCTGCTATTCTGAAGACTTTTGAAACTGGGATTTCTCTTATTTTTTCGTACACTTGAATCCTTTTGACAGGTGATACTTTGATTAGGATGAAGGCTGGTGTGGTTGAAACGCCAAGGGCGCTTAAACCCTTCTCTGTGACGTCTACGAAGCCTCGGCCTGTGCGGATGTAGCCTCGGTTTTTAAGTTTTCTGAGGTGCACGTTCAAGGCTTGCCTGCTTATGCCTAACTGTGTTGATAGTTCGTCCTGTTTGACGAGCAAAGTGTAGGTGGTTGTGGCCTTGCCTTTCTCGTACAAAGTTCTCAAAAGTTGAACTGAACGTTTAGTTAGGGGATCCAATGCTTTCACTTTCATGCAGTTTTGTTAAGGTTATCCTTTACATTTATCGCGTTATTTAAAATTTTAGTGTGTTAGAAAGAGTTTTTGAAGCCTGTTTTTCAGAAACCGTGCTTTTTACCTAGTTAAAATTAGAACCTCAGGGTAATACCACAATGTATTTATTATGGACAAAAAAACTTATGAAACCAAACAAGAAAGGAAACTGGGAGTGAAGCGTTGACAATGTCGGAAGGCAACTCGGTGTTAATCGGTAGGAAACCAGTGATGAACTATGTGCTAGCTTGCATAACCTTCTTCCACGGCGGAGCAAAAGAAGTAAGCGTTAAGGCACGTGGAAGGGCTATTAGCCGAGCGATTGATGTCGTGGAAGTTGTTAGACGCCGTTTTCTGCCCGATGTTAAAGTCGCGAGAATAGGCATTGGGACAGATCAGCTTTCGCCTCAATATGAGGGCAGTGGAATGACAAACGTCAGCACAATAGAGATAGTCTTGGAAAGATAGGCTCACTATTGCAAATGGAGAGCAGCGCTCTGCGCTCCTCATTTATTCACTGGAGGAGGGCTTCTAAATGAGGACCGAACTATGTAGTTTCTGTTTAAAGAGCGGTATACTATGCCAAAAGTGTTCAGCTAAAGTTAAGTCTGGCGAAATCAGCGAGTTAGACCTGAAAATCGCCCGTTTACTTATGTCTTTAGAGGGAAAGTATCCTTCGCTTCAAAATGTTAGTTTTTACAAGGCAATTGGTGTCGGAAAGACTCTGGCTGTAATCGTTGGGCATGGTGATGTACCTCGCCTTTTGGGTTACGGCGGCAAGATAATCAAAACTTTAGGCGAGGAAACCCGTAAGTCTGTTCGTGTTCTCGAGTATGGTGTTGACGACCGCAAGTTTCTGGAGGACTTGTTTATGCCTCTCAGCATTCTTACCATCAACACGATTTGGTTGCCCGATGGCACCACTGAAACCCGTGTTATTTTGAAAAGGAAGCGCGGGAGCCAGATGCCTTTCGACCTCAAGGCTTTAAAGGAAATTGCGTCTAAAGTACGGAAAATGTCTTTACGTGTTGAGTTTGCTAACTAAGGAGTGCTTAATTCATGAAGTTGGACTCCATTGACGATTGGGTTAGAACAGGTTACTCCTCGTTTGTAACGCCGGAAATGGACGGCAAAGAAGTTACGCTTTTCGGTTGGGTTCAAGAGATAAGGGATTTGGGCGGCATCCGCTTTGTCATACTGCAGGACAGGGAAGGCACAATCCAAGTTACTATTCCCAAGAAGAAAGTAAGCCCCGAAGTGCTGTCGAAGTCTGATGCACTGCAAAAGCGGTACAGCATAGGCGTGAAAGGCACGGTGAAAAAAACCAATATGTCGCCAAGAGGCTTCGAAGTACTGCCGAAGGAAATCAAAATTTTTGGCACAGCCGCGCTACAGTTGCCGATAGACATCACCGGCAAGACCCCTGCGAACATAGAAGTTCGATTAGATGCAAGAGCACTTGACCTATGCCAAGAACCGAACATTGCAGCATTCAAGATTCAGCACTGCGCCGTGGAGGCAATACGCGGTTTTCTCTTCGAAAAAGGCTTCTTGGAGGTTCACACACCACGAATTATAGCTTCAGCAACAGAAGGCGGCGCAGAGCTGTTCGCTGTGGATTACTTCGGCGAAAAAGCGTTTCTCGCGCAGAGTCCACAGTTGTATAAAGAGCAGTTGGTGATGAGCCTCGAGAAGGTTTTCGAGGTTGGTCCCTTCTTCCGGGCGGAAGAGTCGCACACTCGGCGGCACTTAAGCGAGTTCGTTTCAGTGGATGTCGAGCAGGCATTCGCTGATGCTGAAGATGTTGTGGTTCTTCTTGAACAGCTGGTTCACAACATGTGCAAGGTTGTGAAGGAAAAATGCCAAAAAGAGTTAGCGGCGCTCAAGCATGAAATACAGGTGCCAACTGTTCCTTTCAAACGTTTAACCTACGATGAAGTTCTCAGCGACCTGAAGAAGGAAGGCATTGAGGTGCCGTGGGGCGAAGACATACCAACTGAAGCGGTTCGAGTTCTAGGCAAGTTATATCCCACTTTCTACTTCATAACTGACTGGCCCACGCACTCCAAAGCATTTTACATAAAACCACGGGAGGATAATCCAGACCTGTGTGAAGGGTTTGACTTGATGTGGCGGTGGGTAGAGCTCGTCTCGGGAGGAACAAGAATTGCTGAAAAAGACCTGCTAGTCTCCCGGTTGAGGGAGCAAAGGTTGAAGCCGGAAGCTTTCAAGTATCATCTTCAGGCTTTTGATTACGGCATGCCCCCTCACGCGGGTTGGGCTATAGGCTTGGAAAGGCTTACGATGATGCTTACTGGCAAAAAGAACATACGTGAAGTGACGTTTTACCCGAGAGACAGGGACCGGTTGACGCCGTAAAGCTTGTTTTGTTCTTGATTTTTCTTATAGAACTTTCCTTCAGAACCATAATAAAGAGGAACAACCGTAAGTGAAATGGGAGGAGTTGAAAGGAGAATGGCGAAAAGGTATGGCGTGCTGTTACTTGTTGCGGTGCTGGCGGTTGTTATCGTTAGTTTAGCTTTAAGCGACACAGGAGACTCTTTGGTTTTTGCTCACAACCAAGATTGCAGTACCGTCGATAAAGCCGCAGGCGACGATTTCACCGTGAAAATCACGTTCAAGAACACGGGAAAAACCACGGGCACATGGAGCATAAACATAGCTTTCGAAGACAGTTCTTGGTCTCAGGTTGGAACGCCGCAGAACCTGACACTAACACCTGGAGAAACAGAGACTTTAGTATGGGAAGGTGTCGTTCCAGATAACGCTACCGTCGGTTCAACGGCGAGGCTTGTAGTGTACTACAATGACTCTTTCAAAGCACTGAATTGGTGGATCCATGTAGTTCCAGGCGCAGAACTAAGCATAAAATCAAGCATAGTAGAATAAACCCAGGTTCAAAATACGCTCAAGGAAAAAAACTAGGCGACACTCAGCCGCAAAGGCTGCCCGCCTAACAGACAGGCTCTGTTTCTAAACGTAAGATTATTCTACATAAGGGTAGTCTCCGCAGGTTCCAGTGCGGAATTAAACCTTTTATTAGATAAGCAGAAATGTGCCTCTGTGGAAATGCTGTATAATGACCAAGTATTACTCGTTGCCCGTAGCCACGGAGTATTGGAAGCCTGGCGAGAACTATCTGAATGGCGTCCTTGCCGCTGTAGAAAAAAGGGTAGCCCACGGCGATTTCGTTGTTGTATCTGAAAAGGCGCTTTCAACCGCGATGGGCAACATCATAGACGAAAGCTCCACACGCGCTAGTTTCAACGCGAAGATGATTTCTCGTCTCTGGATGCGAATCGTTTGGGGCGACTTTTTGGGCGTGTTGTGCCGTCTTGGTCCTAGATTGAGGCGAAGACTTCGGGAGTACCCGTTTGAAGCTGGCAGCCGCCATAAACAACTCGCTTTGCAGCAAGCGGGGCTTTTGCAGGCGTTGATGTGGGGTTCTGAAGGCGGAATTGACGGTTCGAACTTGCCTTTTTCTTACGTGAGCTTGCCCTTGAGTAAACCCTATGCTACGGCGGAGTTGATTCACAAACAAATTTGGCTTAAGCTGAAGAAGAAAGCCTTTGTTATAATTGTAGACACGGACAAAACCTACGCGTTCAGGAACTTCTATTTCACTCCTCACCCAAAACCGATGGCGGGCATACACTCTCTCGGAGGGGTAGTTGCCTACGTAACAGGCAGGTTGTTCAAGTTCAGGAAGAGACCTACGCCGCTTGCTGTGGCTGGAGGACGGTTGCATGCGAAAGAGGCGTTGAAAATCGCCAACATCGCTGACCGAGCTCGCGGTCCAGGTTCAGGTGCAACAGTGTGGGATATGGCTGCAAGGTTTCATGTGTCAACAACAGGGATAAGCTGGGACATGTTATCAAAAGTCAAGCATAAACCCGTAGTTATAGTTAGGAAAAACAAGAAAACCGTTGCCTCAGAAAAAGACACGTAATCCTTCACCAGCAGGCGGTGAACGTTGAAGGAGACTGTTTTGAAGAGTAAAGAATAAACATGCCTTTTCCTTTAATGAACGCTGTGTGACGCTTTATGGAAGAAACTAAGAAGCTTGATGCTTTTTTTAAGCCTCGTTCAGCCGCGATCATCGGGGCCACTAAAAAAATAGACAAAGCTGGCAACGTGATTTTCAAAAACTTCGCTTACAACAAAACGCGGGGTGTTTTCAAAGGGGAAATTTATCCTGTGAACCCAAATGAGGAGTCTATTTTGGGATTCAAATGTTACCCGTCTATAACTGAGATTCCAAGGGAACTTGACCTGATTGTGATTGTTGTTCCAGCTAGAGTCGTGCCAACAATCATGGAAGAGGCAGTCGCAAAAAAAGTCAAGACTGCCATAATAATCACGTCTGGTTTCAGGGAAATCGGAAACATTGAGCAGGAACAACAGTTAGTAGCTACAGCTAAGAAAGCGGGAATCCGAATTTTAGGACCCAACTGTTTAGGAGTGTACTACCAGAAGACGGGTGTGGACACGCTGTTTCTTCCCGAAACCAAAGTTTTGACTACGGGAGACGAGGTTATTGCAACGCCGAGACCGCTGTTGGGGGACATTGCCATAGTTACTCAGAGCGGAGCTTTCGGTGTTGCGGCTCTTGACTTTCTAGCTGGGCGCCAAATTGGAATCAGCAAGTTCGTGAGTTTCGGCAACAAAAGTGACGTGACCGAGTCGGAGATGATGCATTACCTGCTTTACGACAACGAAACCAAAGTTATACTTCTCTACGTGGAAGACATCAAATATGGAAGAAAATTCCTTAAAATAGCCAAGAAAGTAACCGTGAAAAAGCCTATAGTGGCGCTTAAAGCGGGGCGGAGCGCTGCGGGGGCCAGAGCTGCGGCTTCACACACTGGTGCCATCGCGGGTTCAGACAAAATTTACGATGCGGCTTTTGAGCAGTCAGGCGTAATACGCGCAAGGGACATGGAAGAATTCTTTGACATGGGCAAAGTGTTATCCATGCAGCCGCCGGCTTTAGGCAGGAACATAGGCATACTTACGGACGCGGGTGGTCCGGGTATTATGGCAGTGGACGAGTGCGAAAGCAACGGGTTGACTGTTAACAGGTTTTCCGAGGAAACCTTGCAGAAATTCCAGAAACTTAAGGATGAAGGCGTGCTTCCAAAGTTTGCGGCAACCTCCAACCCCGTTGACCTTACGGGTTCGGTGACGGATGACATGTTCGAGGTTGCGGCGGACTTGATGTTCCAGGCCCCCGAGGTGAACGGCATAATTCTGCTGGGGCTGCACCATTTGCCTGCCCTGAGGGAAAAGTACATTGACGGTGTAGCGCAGATTTCAAGCAGATACACCAAGCCAATCGTCATGTGCGACATCGGCGAGACCGAAATGGCGTTGTACACCCGCTCCAGATTTGACAAGCTGGGGGTTCCCTCTTTTCCCTCACCTGAAGACGCTGCGAGAGCCATGAGCGCGCTGGCTCGTTACGGTGCATACTTGAAAAAGAACAATAGTGCGGAAGAGCACATAACAGAGTTCTTGAAGAAAAAACGTCTTCCCTAAACGTTAACCGTGACCGTGACTTCGAATCCGTCTTCAAGTTGAAGAGTTTTTCGCAGGTTTACAGAGGCGATGATCTCTAATAGGTTCTCTGGATAACCCGGGATCTCGGGAACTACGATGGCACACTCCAAAATACCAATGAAAGCTCTGAAAAGCAACCCGCTGTAGTAGCCTTCGGCAGGGGAAACCTTTACGTGGGTGACTTTTTCAAGCAGTTTTCTCCGTTTTGTGCTTTCTTCAGTAAGCTCCAAGTTTAATGTTCCATGGTACGGGGTGAAACCAAGTTTTTCTGTTATTTGCCGTTCAACCCATGGTAGTTCAAGAAATTTTTTGCCGTCGCCTCCGCCAGTTAAAACTGTGCCGGTGAGTTCTATTCTTTTCAATGAGTCCAGTGCTCCTGCGGTTGAACCTTTGCGTTGTAGAGTTGTTGTGGCGTCTGTTATTTTTGTTCCTTTAGCCATTTTGCGACTTTTGCGAGAATAGGATCAGATGATATATCGATTACTGGCACGATCATTTTTTCCTTTGTCTCTATGGTTGGCGAGTACTTTGGCATTTCTGAGTAGCCGACGAAGGTCCAGTAGACTTTGCCGGTTTCTATTAACGCCTTTGCAACTGCCGTTGTGGAAGCCGGAAGCGGGAAATACAAGAAGACTACGCCGTCGACCCAGTACACTCCAGCCAGTTTGCCGCCAGCTATTACCGCGGTGAACCGCGCCAAGTCTTCAGGCGTCGAAAAGAATGTTCGCTCCATTACTATGATTTCTTTGAAAGGTTCATACTTAACGCTGACTCCACTTTCTCCCATAAACGGTCACTAACCTATCTGCTATTGTGTCGCCAGTTCCCTTTTAATCTTCCCATGTTTTAGGAAAAAGTTATAGAGTAGACAGGCATTAAGCCTTTCACTATTAACGGTCAATCGGGGTTTAAGATTTGCCAGAAATTCGTGTAGCAGTTGTAGGCGTTGGCAACAGCGCATGCGCCTTGATTCAAGGAACTCAGTATTATAAAGACGCAAAAGAAGGCACCAGCGTGCCGGGGCTTATGCACGTCAACTTCGGCGGTTACCACATACGAGACATAAAGTTCGTCGCCGCCTTCGAAGTGAACAAAGACAAAATCGGAAAAGATATATCCGAAGCCATCTGGATCAAACCAAACTGCTGCGAAAAATTCGCAGATGTCCCCAAACTAGGCGTAACAGTTTCACCTGCACCAATCCTGGACGGCGTTGCACCCCATATGCGCGAAACCTTCAATGTTTATGACGGCAGCGCCACCAAAGAAAGCGTTGTCCAAGTCCTAAAAGACACAAAAGCAGAAGTTCTCGTTAACTATCTTCCGGTAGGCAGCCACGACGCAGTGCGCTTCTACGCCCAATGCGCCATAGATGCCGGCTGCGCACTCGTTAACTGCATGCCAGAATTCATCGCCAGCGACTCATCAGGCGAATGGCCTAAAAAGTTTGAGCAGGCTGGTTTGCCCGTGCTTGGCGACGATATAAAAAGCCAAGTTGGCGCAACTATTCTGCACAGGAGCCTTGTGCGGCTATGCTTGGACCGAGGCGTCATCGTGGATGAGACGTACCAGCTTAACCTCGGCGGAGACACAGACTTCCAGAACATGACCGTAGAAAACCGCCTGAAATCCAAACGAATAAGCAAAACCGAAGCCGTCACCAGCCTCGTACCATACGCCTTGCCGACAAGAATTGGCCCCTCAGACTTTGTTGGCTTCTTGAACAACAAGAAAATCTGCTACATCTCACTTAAGGGCAGAAAGTTTGGCGACCGCCCAATCAACATCAGCGTGAAACTGGAAGTTGAAGACTCACCCAACAGCGCAGGCGTCGTCATCGACCTGATAAGAGCCGCAAAGATAGCGTTAGACCGCAAAATCAAAGGCGCATTGCTGAGCATGTCTTCCTACGCGTTTAAGCACCCGCCGATTCAGGTGCCTGACCCGGAGGCGCGGCAGTGGACGGAAGACTGGATTGAGGGCAAAAGAGACCGCTGAACTCGCTTGATGCTCCGTGCAAACAGAGGGAGGTTTCATTAAAACTTTTAAGCGCTGGGCTTCCCACTTTACCCACCGTTTAGAGGTGTGTATGCGTGGTGAAAGTAGAAAATTATGAAGTGCCTGAAGGCCTATACTACTCGAATGATTTTGCGTGGGTAAAGGTTGAGGGCGAAAAGGTGCGGATGGGCATAACTGACTACGCTCAAAAGCAGTTGCGTGAGGTAGTTTACGCTGAGCTGCCTGAAGCTGGGGCAGAATTGACGCAGAACGAGCCTTATGGTACATTGGAGTCGGTGAAAGCCGTTTCCGACTTGGTTGCTGCAGTAAGTGGAACCGTGGAGGAAGTTAATGGGGAAGTCCAGTCGCAACCAGAGCTTCTCAACGAAGACCCCTACGAGAAAGGCTGGCTTGTAATCGTTAAACCGGCGAACCTGCAAGCGGAATTGGCTAACCTGATGGACTTTGACAAAGCGGTTGAGTGGCACAAGAACCAAGGCAAATGAGGGAAACCCTGATGGCTAGGCGAATACTCGTTATCGGAGCCAACGCTGCGGGTGTGGAAGCAGCGTCCGCTGCACGAAAAAAAGACCGTGCGGCTGAAATCACGCTGGTAACAGAGGAGAAAACGCCGGGGTATTCGCGGTGTGGCCTACCTTTCGTGATAGGTGGTCAGATACCCCGCTTCAAGGACTTAATCGTTTATCCAGCTGCTTACTTCCAGATGTTAAAGCTTAATGTTAAGACTGAAACAAAAGCCACTGCCATTAACACAAAGGACAAGGTAGTCACCGTTGTTGACAAGTCAGGCGCCACAGAGTCCTTGCCGTACGACAGCCTGGTGATTGCTACTGGCGCAGACGCTTTCATGCCTCCCATTAAGGGGCGTGAAAAGCAGGGGATATTAAGCCTTCGTACTTTGGAGGACGGAGAAAAAGTTCTGGAAGAGTTGCAGAATGGAGCAAAATCCGCTGTGATTATGGGCGCTGGTTTGATTGGGCTTGAAACTGGCGTAGCTTTTATTGAACGCGGCTTGAGGGTAACTCTCGTTGAGATGTTGCCGCAGATTTTGCCTGCGATGCTTGACGCGGACATGGCGAAACTTGTTCAGAAGCATCTGGAGGAGAAGGGCATGTGTATTCTCACGGAGAAACGCGTGGAAGAGTTTCTCGGCGGCGACAAAGTTACGGCGATTATGGCTGGTGGCGAAAAAATAGAAGCTGACCTGTTCCTCAGCGCTTTTGGCGTAAGAGCCAACACTAAACTTGCGGTTGACGCTGGTATACCGCTCGGCGAAAGCAGAGCTATAAAAACAAACTCCAAGATGGAAACTGAAGTTAAAGACGTTTACGCCGTCGGCGACTGCGCTGAAGCTCCAAACTTGATCACCCACAAGGCTGTCTGTGCACAGTTGGGCACCATCGCAGTTAGGCATGGAAAAGTGGCAGGGGCAAACGCTGCTGGCGCTTACTCGCAGTTCCCCGGAGTCTTGGCTTCGGCGGTAACGCGACTGTTCGACATTGAAGCTGGCGTTACAGGTTTAACGGCGGCAGCAGCTAAGAGAGCAGGAATCGAAGTGGTCACTGGAGCAATCAGCTCCAAAACAAAAGCGGACTACTACCCTAGTGCATTACCAATTAAAGTTAAACTCGTCGTCGAAAAAGAGTCACAGCGCATAATTGGCGCCCAGATAGTAGGCGGCGAAGAGGTCACGCAACGGATAAACGCGTTGTCCTTTGCTATACAGAAGGGCATGACCGTGCGCGAGTTGGCTAAAGCAGACACGGCGTACGCGCCACCGTTGAACGAGACTTGGGATCCCATGGTCTTAGCGGCTGAAATGATTCTCATGAGACTCCGTTGAGAGTCCAATAGAACATAAAAGCCCAGTTCCACTTTTATTCTCATCTTAAAATAAGAGAAGCGGCTCTTTTCCGAGCAGTAGAGTACGCGCGCTTTCTTTTTATGCCCAGAAGCTTTTGGAGTATTCGCCTAGAACAGCTTTGTATATCTGTTTTGTTTGTTGTGCGATTTTTTGCCAGTCGTATTTTTCTTGTACTTTTCTATACGCGTTTTCTCTGATGTATTTCTTGTAGTTTTCATCCAGCAGAATTTTTGTTATGCCCCATGCTAAGGAGTCAGGGTTGTTGGGGTAAGCTTTGAATCCTGTTGTGTCGTGGTCGACGATTTCGGATAAGCCTCCTGTGTCGGATACTACAACAGGGCTTTTTGCCGCCATTGCTTCCAGCGCAACTATGCCGAACGGTTCAAACAAGGATGGCACAACGGAAACGTCAGCGCACTTCTGCAGTCTAAGCAGAGTTTCATCGTCTACAAACCCCAAGAAAAGCACTTTATGCTCTAACCTCATGCTTCTGACAATGTTCAGGAGCTGTTCTTTCATGTAGCCGCTGCCTACGATTATGAATTTTGCATCAACTTTAGCCAACACTTTGGGCACAGCGTTAATTAGCACGTGGATGCCCTTCTCGTAAACTAGTCTTCCAACGTAAAGCACGATTTTCTCGTTAGGCAACGCGAATTTAGCTCGAAACGCCTCGCATTCTTCATTCTCGGCGCCTTCATAAACACGGGTGTTAACACCATTAGGGATCATGACTAACTTGTCATCTGGGAGCCCGAAAGCCCATTTGACGTGGGAAACCATGTAGTCGCTACAGCATACCACCTTCCAAGCCTCGTACGTGAGCCACGCTTCGGTCTCGTGAATCATTTTTTCCGTGTCCGTGTGAAGTCCATCTCGCCGTCCAATCTCAGTGGAGTGCATAGTAACAAAAAGCGGCTTCCTAAAAACATGCTTCAAACCTATGCCTGCCGTTGCAACCAGCCAATCATGCGCGTGGAAAACATCAATTTTTCCATCCAACTTATTCACGATGGCTGCGGCTTCCCGTTGCATGTTCAAGTTCATCAGGTAAACCCATGTTGCAAAATCCGGCGAAGGGTTCTTGTATGAGTCTACGCGGTAAACTTCCACGCCGTCCACGACTTCATGAGCGGCTGCGCCGGGAAAATCGCAGGTTACCACATGAACTTTTACGCCGATTTCCGCTAAACTCTTGGATAAGAAGTAGACGTGGGGTGAGATTCCTCCTATGACTCTTGGCGGATACTCCCAACTGAACATCATAACGCTTAACTTGTTTTTCATTTGCTGTTTGCGCCTCCCGCCACAGTTTTGTACAACTCCAATACGTCCTTTATCCATGAGTCGGCGCTGGGCGAAACAACTTTCACTTTTTCTTCAGGAACATTGTGTATTCTAACAATCTCGTCTCGCATCCACTTTGACTTAACGTTTACTTTTTCGGATTCGTAGAAGCCCAGCCACTCGATACTTTTAATGGACATGCTGTAAGGCGTATTCGGGTCTGGAGACCGGTGGTCTTCCAGGCTCTCTACAGAATAAACAAATGGTATATTCAGGGCGTTTTTCAGAGTAACCGCGGCTGGTATGAAATGCCAGTCATAAACATCTATGAGGTCAACCTGCTCGTCTGCGTTGTAGTAAATGCTTGCTGCGGCTCTCTCCACCTCTTGATTCAACGTTAAATCCCATGTTAAAACACCGATGTGGGCGCGAACTGGGTTCGCTACTCTTATGACTTTCACTCCGCTTGCTTCTTCAGTAACGCCAGTCAAGGTATCATGGTATGTGACAACGTACGTCTCAACCTTATTCTTAGCTAACAGAGTTGACAACGCGTTTATGTAATCCGCGAGTTGCCCCACCACTCGTGGCGGATACTCCCACGAAAAAATTATGGCGCGCATCGGCTTTCACTACGTGAAAAGAGAACAGACTTTGATTATTCCTCTTGCATTAAGATAGTAACGTTTTTTTCCTTCATTATCAACGAAGCTCTCGGCAAACCCTTCAGACTTGTAGTTGTCAAGGATGCCTTCAATCTCTGCTTGGTCTCGTTGCAGAATCCTCGCCACTTCTTCGCCTCTTCTAGCCAAATCAGCAGCAGTCGCGCATAAGTTGTGCAGCGTCTGTAAAACCTTTTCTGGGAAAGGGAGTTCTTCTCTCATTTCGCTTGCACCTAGCTTGTAATTGACTATTGTCGACTTTCTCTTATAAACGCATGCACATTCGCGTTTGTTCAGAAAAGCTTGACTGCTGTCTGCACCTGTCCGCTGAGTTCCTTGAACCGTTTTTTCGCCGCGTCAACAACTGCTTTCCTAAGTGTTCTACCCTTCAGCTTCTGGGTTCTGGCTGCTTTGAGTTGGCGCGCCAAAGCTTTGTCCTGTAGTGAGTGTTCTGCCCAGCTCTCGAAATCTCCTCGACGATTATGAAACTCCAACGCTTTCACATCAATCGTCTGAACTGCTTTTACAAAACCTTTCAAACTCCAAGTCATCACACCCGTAAAGTTTTCTTTTCCAGCTTTCGTACAGAAAAGGAACGGCTCATTAGCTGTTAACGTTGCAAGTCTGATTCTGTTTTCAAAGTCAAATAGCAACGTTTGAGCCGCTACGAAAGCGTCCATAGGTGACTTGAAAGGACTGAAATACGCGTGAACTTCTCCTGGTGCTCCACCTGCAGCAAACATGTAATAGAGATGATCGCTCGTTTGGAAATAACGCCACAGCTTCATGAACTCTTCATCCCCAGCCTCTTTAAGGAGGGGTTCAAGCCTCCGCAAACCTGTGTAGTAAGCCCACTGCAAGGCGTTACCGAGCCAGCCGCTTGAGTCCCTTTCAAGATCAGCCCAAGAAACCGTGCCGCCAGCTTCAGGAACATTAATCTCACCCGCAGATGAATACTTGTCTACGATCTCAGAAGGCGTAGCCATATTCAAGTGCCCTCGCTTGAGGATTTCTTCGGGCAGATGCTTAAGGAAATCGTGTATGCCTGTTTCTGGCCAGTGGTGTTCTCCGAAAGTTTCGTAATCGGGGAAAATGTTGATGCAGTCTCCTTTTGTGTCAGCTAGCCAGCGCGCGTATTTACTGGCTGTAAGTGGCCACTCGCTCCACCATCTCGATGAAAACCTGAAGCCGATGTCGTCTGTCAACTTGTAGTTACGCAGCAACACCTTGATTTTCTTGCAGCCTTTCGGAGTGTAAACATAGTTAGGCGACTTTTCCCCGAGGATTTTTTCTACGCCCTCCATGAAAATTCCCTTATACCCCATTTTCTCCACAATTCCCGCGATGGTGTTGTTGTATAGCAGTTCGGTGTTCTCGAAAACGCTGGGCGAATAGCCAAGTAGGCTCTTCACTGTTTGCTTATGCATCTTCACTTGTTCGATGAACTCGTCTTTCTCAGGGTACAGGCTAGCAATAGAATGATGATACGTTTGGTTCAGAAACTCCACGCAACCCGTCTCCGCCAGCTGCTTAAAGTTTTCCAATAGGTCTTTTTCGAACATTTCACACTGTTCCAAGAATACGCCTGACACGCTGAATGAAACCTTAACCCTGCGCTTCTCTTTCTTGTACTCGTCTATCAAGTCGAGCAGTATCTGGTTAGAGGGAAAATAGCATTTCTTAGCTGCCCGCTTGAAAATCTCCCTATCAACCTCATTGTCAAAATAATAATCAAACAGCTCTTCTTTCTTCAAGCGCTTGAAAACCTTGTTCTCCCAAAACAGGTTCCGCTTCAACCTATGCGGCTGATGAACCTCAAACACAAGCACAACATCAGTCACAGCTTAACACGCCTCCAACTAATCACTATCAAACACAGTTATTTCTAATTTGCCATATTCACATGTCACGCAAAAACAGATAATCTCAACGCAGGCTCTATGCTCCCAACGATATATAATAAGGCTGTTCTGTACATCCCCTTTCTCTAAGGCGGCGTTTTAAATGCTTTCCTGTAAGGGTTAAGAATTAGCATCAACCAACTTCATAAATTATTTGAAGGAGACTTTTCAGCTTTTCTCATATTCTTTCATAGCTATTGACCTTCAAGTGGATAGTTGTTGTTTTTTTGGGTTTCGCCAGTAGTGCTTTAAGTGTTCTCCTAAAAAAATAGAACAGCTAAGTGTATTACCAAGTTTTAAATATCGTTCTGCTGATAGCGAAACATGACGTAGATATGAACACAAAATCACTGGCGGTGACAATAGCTTTTGCAGCATTAAGCATAGTTTTAAATCCTATTAGGATTCCAACGCTGTACTGGCCAGGATTTTTTTATCGTCTTTGGGAGATTCCAATAGTAGTCGTCTTCTTATTGTTTGGTGCCAGAATTGGTTTTTTGGTTGCTGGCATTAACACGTTAGCTCAGATAGTTCTTTTTCCCATTCCAGCAGGTGTTGTTGCCTATCCTTGGGGTCTCGTTGCTACTCTAACCATGTTATTGGGCGTATATTTAGCCTATAAACTCTTGACCAATAATACTTCAAAATCTGCCTCTCTTTTTGGAGTTAAACCTGTCCTATATTTCACCTCTTCTGCAATTGTCCTTCGGGCTGGTATTATGCCATTTGTTGATTACGCTGTGTATCATTCATTGCTTCCGATGGCTTTGGGGCGAAATTTTAGTGAGGCGTATGTTATTGGATTAATTCCCGCGATTATTGCTTTCAATATTATTGTGGCGCTTTACACGGTTCCTGTCGCCTATGTTGTAGCAAAGAGAATTAGCAAAAGCATTCCATTAGATTCGAGCTTCAAATCATATATTTAAGATACAGAATTTGCATCATAGAAATCCATGGACTTGAATGACGAATTAATATACTCTTTTCCGTTCAAGTTCTATGTTAGATTAGGCTTTCTTTGTGTAGCAGGGTACGACGTGAGAATAACCTCCCTGCTTAATGTACCATCTGTCCCAGGACCAGAGTACTTCATAGATGGATGAAAATATGTAACGAAAGCCTCTAAACCATTGTATTCCCATGTTTGTTTGCGTCCATGCTTGAAGCCTGATTTAATTACACCAGGTTTAACTTTTCCATACCCCTCAAAAAGTATGCATGAAGGCGGCAAAACATGTTTTGAAGGAAAAAGCGGGATCGCCTTGGTCCACCCAGCAAAGAGAACGTTCTCGTAGACTCTCACCTGAAGTTCGCCTTGTTCAAGTATCTGAATGTTTTTAGCTGCAAGAGTATCAACATAAAGCATCTTTGAAAAATCCACACCCTTAGGATTGTTTTTGACAAATGCTACTGGCATGAAAGCAGTGCCCTTTTGACTATCAAGTGATAAATGGATCGTAAGCCAGTTTTCAGCTCCAAAAGAAGACTTTTCATTCCAATGAGATACGCTGATAATCATTTCTGGTAAATTCAGGTAATCAGGTGGATGGATAACGACCGCTGCACGACTACCATAGAAAACAGCTTCGTCCTTTAACAGATTTTTAACTTGATTTTTCTTGGCATTGTGAATCTTTTTTAAAACTTCTTTTTCTGTTATCATTCTTGGTTTTTCTGTAAAGGGAATGATCATTTTTCTATAGGGGCTATTCGGTCTAGATAACGTGTAAGAATCTTGTGAAAAATGGTTCATTTCACCTTTGGGGGATTTAATGATAGATTTCAGTGTAATAGAAGATGGAGCACGGGAGTTTCTCCAAATATCGTCCAACATTATCTTCATCTTACTTATGTAATCGATATCATTGCTGTAGAAAGCATTAGTGAACGATGAATCTGTTTCCATGAGCTCATTATCTGAAGGCGATATCTGAAACTGAAACAGGTTTTTTCCGTCAACAATTGTGGTTTCCAATTGGCTTACTGTAATATGTCTGACTCTGAAGAACTTTGATAGTTGTTCAGCGCCTTCAAAGTTATCTGTTGTTATCGGAGCCATAATTTTGACAGATATGCCCAACTTACCCCATTCTTCGACTAAAAGACTGTTCTGCGATAATTTTGCCAGTCTCTTCGCAGAGATTATCATTATGACTTCCTTTTTAGCTGAAAGAAGAGTCTTTTTGTATAGTTCTCTTATTCTTTTTGCTTTTAGGCCAGTTGAGGTTATCGGTCTTAATTTTCCCTTTTCGATCTCTATTATCTTTGTCTGCAAATCGGTCCCGTTTCGCCACAACTCATCGAAAACGCTTGAAAATGAATTTATTATCGATTTGCAGTTAGTCCAAAGGGAAGCCTCATCGCCACCCATAGGAGCATTATCGGTTCTTGATTTTATGAAGAGCAGAATCTCTTCATCGTCTCTTATGACCATTCGCGGAAACAATCGCAAACCAAAATTGGGATTTCTCACTCGAAACTTAAAACTGGTTCTTGGTGTTTGTTTTAAAAGAGCTTTTGCAGCATTTACACCTTCGTTAGATAAATCTGTTAGAAAAAGGAATTGGATATTGGATTTTGCGTCATGGTTAAAAGGAAAATCAAGAAGATTAAACTTGTTTGAAAGGACTAACGATGAAATAGTCGATATAGCGGATAAATGTCCTTTGGTCTCCTTCGTCATATCAGCGATTTTGGAAAATATTTTTTGATTTCCTTCAATTACTACAAACTTCTCTAATGGAAGTTTAAGTCGAGCGTCCCTACTTTTTTCTAAATATTTCAGTAGGTCTTTCTTGGCGTTTTCTATGAAACGTACTTCCTCGCGCTTAGTCCTGATGCTTGAGTCGATAATTTTCTCGAAGGGAATTACTGTAAAGCGTCTTGGAAACTCCAGAGTTGACTCCACTACGCCTTTGCTTTGAAGTTTTTTTAGAATGCGGGAGACTTGCGCTTTATCTTTCTTAAGTGACCTTGAGACTTCGCTACGACTCATAGCGCCTTGTTTAGCTAGGAGAACATACACATCGGCTTCGTTTGTTGTAAGTCCAGAATTTTTGAGAATTCTTTTAATTGTCTCCTCGCCCAATTCGATCTCTTCCGATAGCAAAGGGGAGTGACTTTGTCTCTCCCTCTTATTTAATTTCGCTATTAGGCTTAACTGTTTTGCGTCAAGTGACCGTGTATCATCAACTCACAAGAATGGAGGTGAAAAAATGAATAAAAAAATCTTTGTCACTTTAATAACACTAGTAGCAGTCGTTTTGCTGGCAACTCCACTAATGTCAACAGTACAGGCATGTCGACCTTACAGAGGACGAAAAACAGTTGTAGCATATGAAAATTCAATTTCATTAGCACCGGTGCCGGGAACTACTGAGGTGAAGTGGTCAGAGGACGGGCATGTGGTAATACGTAAAGGAACTCAACGAGTGGGCGAATATGATGGTCCTTTAGGAGTTGGGATGATGTACTCTGAAGGCATTATCAGCGTTACCAAGTTTGATATCCCACCAAGCGGAACACCTCCAACTTCAGTTGGAAAGGGTGGTGCAATTTACAAAGAAAAAATTGTAATTGAAAGTGGACCATATGGCGCAGGCAGTCTTGAAGGAGTATGCGTCATGAAGTGGACAATCAACACAGTAGACACGCCACAAAGCTATGACTATATAGGCTATTCTATATTTGGACATGGAACAGGCGGGTTATCTGGTATAACATTGAAGTATAAAACCACTGGAAGTGCTTTACCTCCATACCCACCTAGCTTACAGGAAGGCATAATGATACTGCCTTAAGACCAAATTAAATCAATGAGTAACTCAATGACACAACCACAATACCCCTTTTTTTAATATGAGGCTTCAAGAGGACAGTATGAAATGAGTGAAGATTGGATGCTGAAGACCCTTGTTGGTCTTGGATTAGAGGATATGGAGGCTGAAGTCTATGCCTTTCTGGCTACAAATGGCCCTCACGAGGCAGGCGACATAGCCACAGCTTTGAAATTAAATAAGCAAAAGCTATATCGCTGTCTAAAAACTCTGCGGATCAAAAATATTGTTATTGCTTCTGCTAAACGTCCACTTCGCTTTTCAGCAGTAATCTTCGAGAAAGTACTAGACCTTTTTCTAAAATCCAAAATAGAGCAACAGCAAATACTGCAGGAAAGTAAAGAAGAACTTCTCCAAAGCTGGGAATCTGTCTTTAAAAAGGAAATTGAAAACAGTTGACAGAAAGATCTTTCCGAATTCTTTTTGGCGGTGCCAAACTATTCAGAAAAGTTGGCAGTTCAAAACAACCTTAGTATATATAAAGGGGGCTATAGTCTTTTCCGAGCGCTAGAGCACATGGCTTAGGGTAACATTCAACTTGGTTTTTTGGTCGGAAAATTAATTAAGTTAGAACTGGTGATTAGTCCGTATTAAAATTGGTGATTTGTAATGACGATAAAAGTAGGAATTAACGGTTTCGGAAGAATCGGAAGACTTCTCTACAGAGCAGCAATTGAACGAAAAGCAGACGTTGACTTCGTAGCAGTAAACGACCTTGCAGACGCAAACGTCCTAGCACACCTATTGAAATACGACTCTGTTCATGGAAGATTCAGCGGAAGTGTAGAAGTTAAAGACGGCAACCTAGTCGTCTGCGGAAAAACACTAAAAGTCCTCTCAGAAAGAGACCCATCAAAGCTTCCATGGAAAGACCTAGGTGTCTACCTAGCCGTTGAGTCAACAGGCATATTCAGAACCAAAGAAAAAGCCTCCATGCACCTGCAAGCAGGAGCCAAAAAAGTCCTCATAAGCGCACCCTCACCAGACCCAGACGTAACCATAGTTTTAGGCGTAAACGGCCAACTATACGACCAAACCAAACACACCATCCTCAGCAACGCCTCATGCACCACCAACTGCCTCGCACCAGTGACAAAAGTTTTAGCTGACAGCTTCGGTCTTGAAAAAGCATTCATGACCACAGTCCACTCTTACACAAACGACCAGAAAGTCCAAGACCTCGTACACAAAGACCTCCGAAGAGCCAGAGCAGCCGCAGTAAACATCATCCCCACAAGCACAGGCGCAGCAAAAGCAATCGGCCTAGTCATACCAGCATGCAGTGGAAAACTGAACGGCATGGCAATGCGTGTACCCACAGCAGACGCATCCATCGTCGACTTAACAGCCATACTCAACAAAGACGTCACCGCAGAAGAAATCAACGCCGCCATGAAAAAAGCCGCAGAAGGACCATTAAAAGGCATACTCGACTACACAGAAGACCCAATCGTCTCATCCGACGTACTACACACCACATGCTCCGCCATCTTTGATGCACAAGCAACCATGGTTATGGGCAGCAAAAGCAACTTCGTAAAGGTCCTAGCGTGGTACGACAACGAATGGGGCTTCAGCAACCGCATGGTTGACTTCATCGAAATGGTCGGCAAGAAAGCAGGTCTCTAAACGCCTAAATGCTGAAACTTTAAAAAACCCTTTCCCCATCCTTTTCTTTTTGACAATCGAGAGTGAAAAACATGGCAACATACCTAACACTAGACGATTTTAACGTGAAAAACAAAGTAGTCATAGTCAGAGTAGACTTCAACTCAGAAATAGACCTAGAAACAAAAAAAGTCGCAAGCGACGTACGCATCCGAGCACACGCAGAAACCACCATCACCGAACTAGCAGAAAAAGGCGCCAAAACCGTGATTCTAGCACACCAAGGCAGAAAAGGCGAAGCAGACTTCACATCCATGAAACCACACGCAGAAGTCCTAGCTAAAATCCTGAAGTGCCCAGTAAAGTTCGTCGACGACGTTTACGGCGAAAAAGCAAAAACCGCCATAAAATCCCTTCAAAGCGGCGAAGTTCTTGTCCTAGACAACGTCCGAGGATTCGACGGAGAAACCAAAAAAGGCACACCCGAAGAACACGCGAAAACCGCCCTCGTCCAGAACCTTGCACCGCTGGCGGACTTGTTTGTTAACGACGCATTCGCAGCCGCTCACAGAGCACACGCGTCAATGGTTGGCTTCACCGCGAAACTGCCAAGCGCTGCAGGTCGCATAATGGAGCGCGAATTGAAATCTCTCAGCAAAGCGTTGGATAAACCTGAAAAACCGTGTTTGTTTGTTATGGGTGGAGCAAAAGCAGACGATTCCCTTGAAATCTCCAAGTACGTGTTAAGCAACAACATAGCGGATGTGGTGCTTGTTGGCGGTGTGACTTCACAGGTTTTCCTCGCTGCAAAAGGCTACAAACTTGGCGAAAAGAACATGGCTTTCCTAGAAAAGAAAGGGCTCACCGAGCTTATCCCCGGAATAAAAGAGCTCATGCAAACGTATCCTAAGGGCATCGCAATTCCAGAAGACTTGGCGCTGGACCTGAACGGAAAACGCAAAGAAATCACGGTGGACGAGTTACCTGCTGACTACTCAATATTCGATGTTGGAAGCAAAACAGTTGAGAGTTACGGAAAACTCTGCAAGTCAGCAAAATCCATCGTGCTCAGCGGACCAATGGGCGTCTACGAAAACCCTGAATTCGCCGTTGGCACAAAAGGAATTTTCGAGGCAATCGCCGATTCTGAAGCCTTCTCGCTTGCCGGTGGAGGACACACCATATCAGCACTGAACCAGTTCGGGCTATCAAGCAAAATCTCTTACATAAGCACTGCTGGCGGAGCATTAATCGAGTTCCTCATGGGCAAAAAACTACCAGGCGTCGCAGCCTTAGAAAACGCCGTCAAAACAAAAGTCGCCTAAACCCTTTTCCTTCTTTTTCTTTCCTATTTTTCAACGCTCGAAAAAAGGATGGTTTCTCAGTTCAAGGCAGAATCTGCACTTTTGCGCGCTCTGAGATAGACCCCCTCCCATTTAAATAGGCAGAACAATTTTTAACATGCTATTGGGTGTTTTTTGCGCCAATACGGACCTACCCCTCTATAGTTTCTGCAATGAATTTCTAATAGGATCCAAATAGGCTTCAAATATGGTGGTTTTTTTAATGAATTGTTAACTGTGTAACGTATGGGCTGCTTTGAGTTTTATTTTGAAGTGTGTCGCCCGTCAATACTTTTCTGGTTGTTGGATGTGTTCGTGCTTGTTTTCTTTATTTTTTAGTGTAGTTTTTATATCTTGTCTGCTAAAATCAGGAGTGGTTGAAAAAGAGGGCGATTTTAATGAGTGTACGTGTGCAGAAAAATAGTTCTTACTTGAATGGGAAATCGACTACTGGAACAACTACGCGTGTTAAGGATACTAGTTCGGTAAGTGGGATGTGTCCTATATGCATTCATGACTGTCCGATCTTGTGTGAAATCAGTCTTTCCGCTTTCCGCGGTAGAGAAGCATTATATCCAGAGCCAGTTCAATTCGGAGCGAGCACGGCAGCTTCTTTGAAAGACTGGAGGTTAGACTGGTCTCACTTTAACATCCAAGGTAGTGTGTTAAAGGTCGAAGGTATTGAAGAAGACCCCGATGTAGCCATATTTCAAAACGTAAACACAGAAACCAAGGTAGGCGGCATATCGTTGAAGCTTCCGATAATGGCGGGCGCTTTCGGCTCAACTGAGGTTGCCCATAAACATTGGGATGGCTTAGCCACAGGAGCAGCGCTCTCGGGATTAAGTGTGACAATTGGAGAAAACGTCAGCGGCATGGATTCTGAAGCCAAGTTCGCAAATGGAAAAATTACATACTCTAAAGATTTGAAGAGGCGGGTGGAGTCATACCGGAATTTTTGGGATGGAAAACATGGTGACGTGATAATTCAGACGAACCTGGAAGACCAGAGGTTGGGCGTAGATGTTTACGCATTATCCAAGTTAGAAGTTAACGTGATTGAGCGAAAGTGGGGGCAGGGAGCAAAAGCGATAGGTGGCGAAGTTCGAATAAGAGACTTGGAAAAAGCTATTTTGGTGAAAAATAGGGGTTACATGGTTATTCCAGACCCAGAGGACCCTGCAGTTCAAGAGGCGTTCAAAGAAGGAGTGTTTAAAACTTTTGAGAGGCATAGCCGAGTAAGTATCCCAAAACAAAAATCGTTCATAGAAGATGTAGAATGGTTAAGAAAACAAGGAGCAAAACGAGTTTTCTTGAAGATAGGTGGCTTCAGGCCGTCAGAGGTTGCTTACACAATGAAAATCGCTTCAGAAGCCAAGATTGATGCCTTGACTTTTGATTGTGCAGGTGGCGGAACAGGCATGAGTCCTGTTTCAATGATGAATGAGATGAATATGCCAATAGTGTATCTGGAAGCGTTGGTGCTGAGGTGCGCGCGGATTTTGAAGAGTAAAGGGCGTTACGTGCCTGATTTGGTTATGGCAGGTGGCTTCATTGAAGAAACATCTATTCTCAAAGCAATTTCAATGAGTAATTTTGGGGAAGGACCACTGGTAAAGGCTGTACTTATGGCGCGTTCGCCTATAACTGCTGTAATGAAATCAAGTTATTTCCTGCAGCTTTCTAAAGAAAAAAGGTTGCCTAGAGTTTTTGCTGAACGTTACGGTGCTACGCCTGAAAAATTCTTCATAGCTACACCAGAATTGAAAAAGAAATATGCTAAACGCTTCAGTGAAATACCTTTGGAAGCCATTGGTGTATACACTTATCTGACTGAGAGAGTCGGCACAGGGTTGAAACAGATGATGGCGGGCACACGAAAGTGGAAACTGGAGCTTCCAGATAGAAACGACTTGATGAGTTTATCTGAAAGAGCGGCAAAAGTCACCGGAATTCCTACAGCTGAAGAAGTTGAAAAAGACACAATAGAAAGAATCTTGGAATAAGGTCTGGCTTTCAATCAGCCCACTTTTTTATTTTCCGATTACTCTGACTTTTTCGACAAGAATCCAGGGTGCGACTAGTTGGCCCATTTGTCTCTGGTTGTTGGCTGTTGCGGTCACGTTTTTTAGTACTTCAAAGATGTTGCCTGCTAGCATTACGCCACGTGTTGCGTGTTGTATTTCGCCTTTGCTGATTTTCCATGCGGGTGTTGCGACAACTGAGAATTCGCCGCTGATGGGGTTGCTGCTGTGGGCGCCTTGCAGGTAGTAGATTATTAAGCCGTTATCTACTTCGTTGATGAGCTGGTCTGGCGTCTTGTTTCCAGGTGCGATGTGGAAGTTTGTGGCTTCAATGCCGGGTGTTGACAGGTATCCAGCTCTTGAGGCGTTTCCAGTGCTTTCTTTTCCCTCTTTTTTAGCGGCGTAGTTGTCGTATAAAAAGTTGCGTAGGACGCCTTTTTCTATGAGGGTTGTTTTTTGTTGGGGTGTTCCTTCCCCGTCGAACGTCCAAGTGCGGAGGCCACCCGGTAGCAGGCCGTTATCGTGGATTGTGACGGTTTCTGAAGCAACTTTTTCGCCTATTCTGCCTTGGAAGGGTGACTGGTTTCTCTGAACATTATCAGCTTTCACCGCGTTAATCAACGTGTAATGAAGTAGCTCCTGCAGTGCAAACTGAGTTAATACAAGTTTGGTTGTTTCAGTTTTACTTCGCTTAGTTTTTAAGGAGGAAACTGCCAGACGCGCGGCTTCTTTTCCTACCCATGCTGGATCAACGTCATAGGCTCTTCCAGCGTTGAATTCGAAGCATACTGGCGTCACCATATTTTTTTCTTTAGCTACCGCTGCCAAGCTGCACTCTATCATGGTTCCTCTGTCGAAGCCTGAGACTCCGTTTGAATTGGCTAGGGCGCTTGACAGATACGCTACGCCTGCGCCTCCTTCGATTGGAAAAACACGTTTGTCCACGCTTACAGCCGAGTCCAGCATGCAGGAAGCGATGTCCACTAGGCCTTCAGAGCGGAGCTCAACGATTCTGGGGTCGTAACTTTTCTCGACGGCGACATATGGCTTCTTTTCGGGAAGCCCACTCCAGTCTTGATCAGGCTTGCTTGCTCTCGCGGCGCTTAAAGCCCCTGTTATGGTATCTTCAATGGCTTTCTGCCCCTCGATAATGTTTGTATACGCAAAACCCACCGCCTTGTTAACTGTGGCTCTAACTCCTAAGCCTCGGTCAATTATCGTATTGGTTTTAGTGATTTGTCCTCGCTCTATGCCCATATTCGTGGCTTGGCCTTCATAAACATAGGCTTCCGCTTCCACAGCACCTTTTTTTAAGGCTTTTTTCACGGCGTTTTCTGCTAAACTTAACATTTGGTCTTTTTCAAGCACTGCCACCAACAATCACCTCTTTGACTCTAATGTGCGGTCCACCATCGCATATGAAGGCGGTTTGGCCTTTTCCGCACCGTCCCGGCCACAGTTCAAAGTCTTTTCCAACAGCGTCAACTTTGAAGAGCGTTTCAAGAGTGCTTCCGCTTATGGAAGCGTTGCGGACGGGGTCTCCTATTTCACCGTTTACTATCTCGTAGGCTTCTTGGATGCCTACTTGGAACGTCCCGTCCAGATTGGCTTGTCCCCCTCTGAAACTTTTAAAGTAGTAACCTGAACGTATGTCTTCAGTTAATTCTTCGAGAGAATGGTCTCTCGGAGCCATGTACGTGTTGCGCATGCGGATTATGGGTTCTACTCGGAAGTTCTCGGCTCTGGCGTTGCCTGTAGGTTCAGTATTGAATTTTTTAGCTGTCTCGCGGTTATGCATTAAGCCTGTGACTACGCCGTCTTTTATGAGGAGCGTTTTCTGAGTTGGGATTCCCTCGTCATCGTATTTGAAGGAACCGAAGGCGCCGTCTACTGTTCCATCATCGTAAAACGTGACTAGGTCTGAACCTATTTTCTTTCCAAAGTTATTCTGCAATACGCCGCCAGCTAATGCTATGTCAGCTTCAGCAAGATGACCGAAAGCCTCGTGAACGAAAACGCCTACGACGTTGGGTCCCAGCACCACTTGGGATTTGCCGCCTTTTGGCGTTTTAGCTCCAAGCTGTTTGATTGCGCGTTTTGCTACTTTTTCACCAACGGCTTCGGGAGTCGAGTCGAATACTTCGTAGCCTGCTGTGGAACCTATTTCTTCTCTGGTGAAGGTGAAAACACCTTTGCTTGCGGCTGTGGATGTTATCCTTGACCACACGTAGAGCTTATCCTGTTCGATGCACGTGCCTTCACTGCTTGCGAAATAACTGGTGCCAGTTAAATCCAAATAGTCTATAGTGCAACCTTTAACTCGCTTGTCATAGCCTAAAGCCGCCTTGTTTATCTCCAAAGCCGTGTTTATCTTGTCTTCCATGAGGATGGTTGAGGGTTTCTTTTTAGGTTTTATCTGAACGCGGTCTTCCACGGTTTTAGTTTCAGCAAGCTTTATCGGAGTTTTCAGCCGCAAACTTGCGTTTTTCGCCATCTTACAAGCGTTGGAAACAGCGTTCATCAAGACCTCCGCGTCTAGTGAACCAACTGAAGCGAAACCCCAAGCGCCTTTCACAAGAACACGCACTGCTACCCCGTTTTCAATACCCTGTTTGGCGGCTTCAACGCGCCCTTCCTTCAGGGTAAGCATTGTTTTGTAAAGTTTTTGCGCTCTGGTTTCAGAGTATTCTGCTCCGAATTTCTGAACAGCAGCGTCGTTGATACTATCTAAAATGTCTTCCACGAGTCATGTACCTTCTGTAACAGGTTAAGATATGAGTAATAAACGAAATGGAATAAAATCGTTTTGTTCTCGTTCCAAAACGCGAAACAAGTTGATGCTAGAGATTCTGGCAGTGTTCGAGGGAAAAACCGGTTTCTGTTATGCCCTTCGTAGGACAATTCGCATTTGATCGGGAAAATCGTATCTTTCAGGCCTTAAGTTCACATTGTTGAATGAGCCGTAAACCGCTGAGAGGTCTTCCAAGATTTTGCTTTCTATTGCGAAGGCACCTGAGCTTAAGCAGTCTTCAAGTCCTTTTGCGAAAACATCGATTCTTTCCGAAAAGCCGCTTCGGGGTAGAGCGTAATGTTGCTCTAGGTAGTCGTATATGAAACCTGTGGCTTCTTTTCCGAAAACTTGATTGAGAACTTTGTCTATGATTTGGAAGATTTTATCGTTTTGTTCCCTAGGTGGCGTGGCCATCTTCGTCACAGCGTCAGTATCGCATTACTTACGATTTAATAAGTATTCCCGTTAGGTCGTTAAACACAAAAACACATAAAACACCATGAAACTCCATGCTCACCAGAAATTCTCAAGGTTCAACTGTTGTACTCTTCGAGGACGAGATTTCTCTGCGCGACCAGCCACACCCAACTCAAGCTTCCCGTAAACGCCGTCATATCCCGGAACCACACGAACCGCGCCAGTTCTAACCTTAACCACAGCATCAGCAACAGCCGTGTCCACAACCTCAGCCAACGTATCTTTAGCCGCGTCTATAAGCACAGTGTACTCATCCCCGAACCTGCCAACGAGCAAATTGTATATTTTCCACACCGCTTGAGTTGAAGGCGAAGAAGCACCCAAAACCGCTGCAATTATCTCTGAGAGGGGCAACAGCCGCATGAACCCTGGCTTATCATCAGGCTTAAAGTCTGCGGGACGGTCAGCAAGTTCTTCAACGCGATGCTCCACGCCTTTCGTGAGTTTTCTACGGCACACTGGGCACACGTTGCCGAATTTTTCGGCTTCCTGCGGTGAAAGAGACACATTGCATTTGCGGTGGCCAGTCCAATGGTATTTCCCGTAGGCTGGGTTAGTTTCGATAGTGAACTTGAAACGTGCGGGGTCGTTGCTGCAAACCGCGTCTACAACTTCGCGGTAACTCATTCTTGGAAGCTCAAGCACGTTGGCTTCCCTGCCGATGCGCCAAGGCCAAAAACTGTGGCAGTCACTGTTCGAAACCAAAGCGAACCGGTCAAGCCTGCTCAACCGCCAGTTCATAGCAGGGTCAGATGAAAGCCCCGTTTCCAACGCGTGAATGTGCTTAGCCATATCTTGATAGCATTCCTCAATGCTGTCGAAACCGCTGAAAGCACCGAAAACACTGAACCACGGCGTCCAAACATGAGCCGGAAAAACCACGTTTTCCTCTGAAACCGCCATCACCTCTTCAACCAACTGCGGAGCAGTCATGTTCAACAGGGGCCTACCATCCGCGGCTAAATTGCCATACCGATTAAGCGCCTCGTTGACTTGAACCGCAGTTTCAACGCTAGGCGTCAAAATAACATGGTGAACCTTCTTAACAGCGTTTTCAAATTCAAAGATCGTACATACTTCCGTCGTCAACATAAACCGCACAGGCACACCCTCTTTGCCGGTAACACTGTAAAGACCCGTATCTTGCTCTGGAACCAACGTTTCCTGTATTTCTCTGAGCCATTCGGGATGAGTGAAATCGCCAGTGCCCACAAGGTTCAAACCCTTAATTTTCGCGAAACGAGCAATTTCTCCGATGCACATCCGCTGGCTCGTCGCACGGCTGTAACGACTATGAATATGTAAGTCAGCAATTACCTTCAAGTTCTACGCCTAACCGTAAAGTGGCAACCAACAATTTTAAAGTTAATGCTACCCGAACAGTACTTCAGCCTTCAGCTTTCCGCTTTCGCTCCGACTGCACTTGTGTCGTCAGCTTTTTTCTTGTCTTCTTCGTTTTCGGAGTTTTCGCTTTTGCTTTCGGGTTCATCCACGTATTTCGCGAAGTGTTTTTCCCAATCCACCTTGAACATTATGATAAAAACAATCACCAACAGGACTATCCCAATAATAGTGCCAATCAAAAGAGACATACCCTCGCCTTCTACTCCAAAGATGTTTTTAACAATGTCCAGAGACAAGCGTCCACTATACGCTATTATGAGATTGGAAACGAATTTACCCAGCACCGCTGGAATAAACGCTCGAAGCAGACTGTAACGCATAACGCCTAAAGGAATGAAAAGCAGGTCATCAGGCAGAGGTGTGAGAGCAAAAATAAAGATGGCTACTGAACCATACTTTTTGAAGAGTTTCGTTATGAAATCCATTCTTTTCTTATATCTATCACCGATAACTTTTCTGCCTCCCATACCAAGCAGATACCCTGAGAATTCGCCTATTGCAGAGCCTAAACCCGCCGCAACCGCAATTAAAAAAGGGTCAAAAGTCTCGAGACCACCAAGAATGAATATGACTACTGTGTAAGGAACTGGAATGAAAATTGACATGGCACCAATTAAGCTTATGAGAAAAATGCCTAAGTATCCATATTGAGTCGCAAAGGTATACAACCAATCTTGTATGTCTTGAAGTAGCAAGTAAGGGTCAAATCCTTCAGTAACCTATGCGAACTGCACTTAAAGAATTTATGAATTTAAAAAAACAGAAATTGTACAGTTTCTCAAAAAACCCCGTGATCCATTCTTTCTAACTTGGGTTTTCTGGCTCGTTACTTTCAGTTTTGGGTCGAAACCTTCTTAAATGAGAAGTGTTGATAAGACTGTGCCTTTAAAGGGTGAGGCTAATATGTCCAAACCATTTTATGTAAAATACGAGATGCCAAAAGAAATCGTAGATGCAGCCTATGAAGCCCTATCGATTGCTTCAAAAACAGGTGCCGTCAGGAAAGGAACAAACGAAGCCACGAAAGCTGTTGAGCGAGCTATAACAAAACTCGTCGTGATAGCTGAAGACGTGGACCCACCAGAAGTTATAGCGCATTTACCGCTCCTCTGCGACGAAAGGAAAATTCCCTACGTGTTCGTTCCAAACAAAGACAAACTAGGCAACGCCGTGGGTATAGATGTCCCATGTGCTTCGGCTTGCATCGTAAAAGAAGGAGAAGCTACAGGATTAATCAAAGAAATCATCACGCGGATTGAGCAGGTTAAAAGAGGAGCTCAGTAATGAGCAAAAGAGACAGCAAAGCAGTAGAAGCGAAAGAACTTATACCATCAGAAGTTATCCAAATAATCGGACGCACAGGCGTAACTGGAGAAATCACTCAGGTACGAGTGCGCATACTAGACGGAAAAGACAAGGGACGCATTATAACACGAAACGTTAAAGGTCCAGTGCGTGTTCAAGACGTTCTTATGCTGAGAGAAACCGAAAGAGAAGCAAAGAAAATCACCAGATAAAAAAATGCAAAAGGTCAAGCAAAGAGGAATTGTCAATGCCCAAACCCAGAAAATGTTCATTTTGCGGTAATGATTTCCCAGCCGGTACAGGTATGATGTACGTTAAAAACGACGGCACCCTCTTATGGTTCTGTTCAAGCAAATGCAAAAAAAGCTCATTGAACTTCGGAAGAGACGCACGCAAGCTCAAATGGACAACATACTACGGCAAAGAAGAGAAAGGAAAAGCATAAACCGAAAACTGTTCTACCTGTTTTCCCTTCATCAATCCCTTTTTATATACCCCACATGAAGAAAAGATATGTCCGATTTTGATACATATCACCCCCAGAAAGAACGGTTTTATTAATACTTACGATACTACCGTATGGGTCAAACAGATGAGCAAAAGAAAGAAAACAGTAAAACCGAAAAAAATCGATCTGCTTGAACTATCTGCTTCCAAAAAGAGCCGTATTCTCAAGGAAGCCAAAGAAAAACTGCGACAGCAAATATCAGAAACCAAATTTTGGCAGTCATTTGCCAAAACTGAGACAGTAACCATAAACGGGCAAACAATCAATTTCTAAAACAGCAGCCTCGCCGCTGCTCCGTTAGCAACAGCCTAATCAACGGCGTACACAACTACATTGCCGTCTTTTGGTAACGTGCCATAGAAGTGTGTTTGGTAGCGGGGACTAGATTTGAACTAGCGATCTCTGGGTCTCTCACAGCGCTTAGACGCCGTTATGAGCCCAGCGGGTTAATCCTGGCTACCCCACCCCGCTAAGTTAACTCTGAAAGCGTTTTCTGAGTCCTTTTAGTACTACCCACGTCGAATATTAATAGTTTCTTTTTTTCCTCGGCAAAAGCATTTTAGTGTCGACATTTACTTTTGTATGCTGGTGCAGTGACGAATGGATAAGCCATACCTCCGTGAGATGTTCAACCCATCCCTTGAAAACCCAGTTTTCGTTCAGGGGCTTCCAGGTTTTGGCAACGTCGGGAGAATCGCGGCGCATCTTTTGATAAAGTTTTGTGAAGCAAAACCTTTTGCAGAATTGTATTCTCCATCCTTTCCAGATTACGTTTCAATCAGCTCAAAGGGAATCACGTATCTGCCTAAGTACGAGTTTTATGCTGCGCCTATGGAGAAAAACAACATTATTATTATGACGGGCGAAACGCAGCCTTCTTTCGATGATGTTTTGGCGCACTACCAAGTTTGCTCTGAAATAGTGGATTTTGCAGAAAAGTTAGGTTGCCACTTTATGGTGACCATGGGTGGAGTGCCCATAACCGAAGAGAAGGCTCAAGTTTACGTGGCGGCTACTTCATCGAAGCTGGCAACTGAGTTCATGGAAAAGGGCGCAGTCATATACAGCAAAGGCAGAATAGTTGGGGGGACAGGTCTTACATTGGCGCTCGCGAAGGAGCGAAGGTTTGACGGTATCTGCTTGCTGGGCACAACCACAGGTTTCAAGGCCGATCGGGGAGCGGGCTTCCTAGTTTTCAAGTTTTTGATGAAAGCTTTAGGAAAAGAGATAAAAGAAGGGTTGTAAGAAAAAAAGATATCACTTAGACAATAGTTGGATCGTGTTTGAATGGTTGAAAACGACGAAAATACTGTGGGGTTCGATGTAGACTCAAAGTTCTTAAGAGTTCTTCTAATTGTAGCCGCGGTTGTTCTGCTTTTTGCTGGTCCAACATATGTTCCCTACTTGCTTTCCAACGTTTTGAACTTGGGTTCTGTTGTGTCGGTAGTTGCTGGTGCCGTCCTGTTCGTAGCGGGGTTCTTTTTGATGTTGTTTCTTGTTCGAAAGAAAGTAATTTCGTAAAGATGTGCCTCAGATACCCCAGGGTGCATCATCGTATCAGCATTTTGGATTCTTCATCGGCGTTTTCTAGATTCTGATGGCGTGTATTAAGTTTTCTTCGGCTAGTCTCGGCGGGCTAGAAAAGCATATAAAATATTTCTGAAGATATATGTGGTATGCAAGAAGACAAGAGAAAGCGCTTAGAAGAAATGGTTAACAAGGAAGAGGCATCCACTAAGAGAACAACAGTTATTCTCGATAAAGATGAGCGAGATTTCATAGACAAAATGATAACAGAGGGAAAGGAGCCTGGGATTAAACCGCTTATCTCCAAGATGCTTGATGTTTATCGAAGCATGATGATTTACGATTGGCGTTTTCCCGGCGAATACTACTGTGGGATAAGCCGTATAGCCTTCGTTAACGTGGAGTTGCTGAACATCTTGATTCAGCGGATTCCAAAAGAAAAATGGTTGGAAATCGGGAAGGAAATGGGCGCCGCCCTGAAAGTCTCAATGGAAACAACCTTGGGGCTTAAAGTGGAACAGCATGAAAACTGGGAAAACATTTTCAAAAGATTAAGAGTGCAAGGATTCGGAGATTTCTATTTAAAAGACAAGTATCTCCTTCTTAAAACGCCGTTTCTAGGGTATCCTGAACTTTGGAAAGGCCTTTTAGAGGGATTGTTCGATATAGAGTTAGACATAAAAACCAGTGTGCCTCCCCTTGTTTTCGAGATAAAAACACAAACTACACTTCCAACACAATAAGCCCAAACGATGCCACAGCTAATATTACAGAGGATAGATTTATTAGGAAACGTCCACTTAAGGTGCCATTCAGTGATAAAAGTTGAGGGATCGCATTCATACAAGGCGATTGCGTTCATCAGCAGTAACGACAATCCGAGAAACACGCGTCTAAAAACGAAAAACTATTCTAAACTCCGCAGGTCCCTCCAGAAATCACAAACTTTCTCGAAAAACCCGTTTTTAACTAGAGAAAGACGAGAGTATTTTAATGAAAAATTAGGTGATGAAAAATGGATAAAGTAAAGTTTGCTATACCAGCCGGCTCCTTAGCCAAAGCAACCTTCAATATTCTAAACCGTTCAGGATACAAAGTGTCAGGTCAAGAACGCACTTACCGACCAAAAATTAACGACCCGCAGATTGAATTGAAAATCCTCAGACCACAAGAGATACCCATTTTCGTTGCTGAAGGCCTCCAAGACGTAGGCATCACAGGCCAAGACTGGATCAGGGAAACAGGCGCTGATGTTGAAGTTCTCCAGAACCTAGAAATCGGGAAAATACGGCTGGTAATAGCCATACCGAAAAGCTTGAGTGCAACCTCCATCTCCGAACTCATGGAAGAAATTTGGAACAAAGGAAAGAACTTCAGGGTCTCCACTGAATACTTGAACATCGCAGCTGAATACCTGAAAAGCTGTCCAGCCTATCAAAAACGCTTCGGCAAGTCTGAACCCTTGATGGTTACGCCATGGTGGAAAAAAGGTGAAAACCCGCGAGCAAAGATTTTCTTGTCTTTTGGTGCTACGGAAGCTAAGCCGCCGGAAAACTCTGACTGCATCATGGATGTAACTGAAACAGGTTCCACTCTAAACGCGAACAACTTGAAAATAATCGAGGACGTATTGCAGTCTTCAGCAGTGCTCGTAGCAAACAAGGATGCTTTAGCTGACCCGAAAAAGAAAGAAAAAATCTACGACATCCTGACCCTGCTGAAAGGCGTAGTGGACGGCTCCAAGAGAATCCACATATTCGTGAACGTGAAGAAAGCGAACCTGCAGACGTTGCTCAGCGAACTGCCAGCCTTGAAGAACCCTACGGTAGCGCCGTTGGCAGATGAAGACTGGTGCTCGGTCAACACGATAATCGAAAAAGACTGCCTCATAAGCCTCTTGCCGAAAATCCGCAAGCTAGCCCAAGGCATTGTTGTTTACGAGCCTAGGCAAGTGCTGGCTTTAGACGAGATAAGCCGGAGAGAAAAAAACAAATGCGCAACCAAACCAAAGTGAGACTATGGAAATCCTCCGCGTTACCGCCTGACTGGTTCAAAAGACAAGCACCAGACGAACAAACCAACGCCCAAATCGAAAAAAACGTTAAAGCCATAATCAGCCATGTCGTAAAAAACGGCGACGCCGCCCTCATAGCACTTACCGAGCAATTCGATGAAGCCCGCCTAGAAGCCAAAGACCTGCGAGTAACACCCCGAGAGATTAAAGACGCCTACAACGAAGTGCGCCAAGAGCAAATTAACGCCCTTAAATTCATGAAAAACAAGGTAAGCACCTTCGAGCAGCTCGTATTCAAGCAGGCTGGCTTCAAAACTTCCGTCGAGGGCATTACTATCCAAAATGTTCTGCGTCCAATCGAAAGCGTCGGATGCTATGTTCCAGGAGGACAAGCCGCTTACCCAAGCACTTTAGTCATGACTGCAGTGCCAGCTAAAACAGCGGGAGTTCCCAGAATTGTGGCCTGTTCGCCCCCCAACGCTGAGGGCAAGGTGAACCCTCTGGTTCTTGTCGCCGCTGACATCTGCGGAGTTAACGAAGTCTACAAAGTCGGAGGCGCCCAAGCTATAGCTGCGCTTGCTTACGGAACAGAAGCAATCAAGCCCGTGAAGAAGATCGTCGGTCCAGGCAGCAAATACGTGACAGCCGCGAAGGTTCTGGTTTCAAAGGACGTGGCGATTGACATGCCTGCTGGACCAAGCGAGGTTCTGGTGTTGGCAGATGAAACCGCGAACCCGCAGTTCATTGCTCTTGACATGATTTCTCAGGCAGAACACGGCGGAGACAGCGTGGCAGGACTCATAACTACTTCAGAGAAAACCGCTTTGCAGGCGCAAGAAAATCTTGCAAAGCTTGCTGCTTCAGTCCCGAGAGGCGAAAAGGTTTCAGAGGCACTAGGAAAATATGGGTTCATAATAGTTTGCAGTAGCATGGATGAAGCGGTAGCTTTAGTGAATAGGTTTGCGCCTGAACACTTAGAGGTTATCGCTGTTAATGCCAAAGTTTTGGCTGAAAAGCTTACTGCTGGCCTCATACTTATGGGTCCGTACAGTCCAGTTGCGTTAAGCGATTATGGAAGTGGAACCAACCATGTGCTTCCCACAGGCGGTTTTGCACAGGCGTTCTCAGGCTTATCCGTGCTTGATTTTACGCGTCGAGTTAGTATCGTTGAAAGTTCAAAGGCTGGGCTGGAAAAAGTGAAAGGCAGCATCAAGGTTATGACGGAAGCGGAAAACCTTCCAAATCACTCCAAAGCGGTAGAGGCGAGGTTCAGTAAATGAGCGAATCCTACAGGAAATGGATTAAAGGGAAACTTGGGAAGCTTCAAGCAGTAGACTGCTATTCTGCTGGAGTTACACCTGAAACTGTAGCGGAGCAAGCAGGCATTCCACAATCGGAGGTCATAAAGCTAAATTTCAATGAAACCACGTTCATTTCCAAAGCGAAGCTGTCTGCTTTGATTAAGGAAGTTGCTGATGAGATTGACTTGCGACTGTACCCTGAAGATGAAGAGGTCAAGTTGCGTGAAAAGCTTACAGGCTACCTGAAGGTTCCAAAAGACTACCTTGCCGTTGGCAATGCAAGTGACGAATTAATTGACCGAATTGTACGACTCTTCGTCGAGAAAGGAGACAGTGCGATTTCGTTTGCGCCAACGTTTGCTATACCACGATTATGCGTTAAAAGGCAAGAAGGTGAATGGACTACAGTGCCGCTTTTAAGCAACCTGCAACTTGACGTTAAAAGTTTACTTTCCACGTTTTCAGATAAAACAAGACTGCTATACCTTTGTTCACCGAACAATCCAACCGCAACCCAGTTCAAAATGGAAGACGTTGAAACTCTCGTCAAATCCTTTCCAGGTGTCGTCATCTTAGATGAAGCGTACGGCGAATTCGCTGACTACTCGTTTGTTCCCAGAATCCGCGAGTTCGAGAACATGATTATTCTAAGAACGTTCTCGAAAGCGTTCGGTCTTGCTGCTCTGCGTCTTGGATACGCGGTTGCAAATCCTGAGTTAGCGAAGATTTTGACTGAGAAATCGCCGTTGCCCTACCCCGTAAGTGCTTTTACGATTCGTATGGGTTGCAAGATGCTGGACAACATTGAATTGATGAAAAAGTCGGTTGAGCAAGTTAAGAACGAACGCGGAAAACTGATAAAGGCACTTAACGAAATAGATGGCGTAGAAGCTTTCGTTTCACAAGCCAACTTCCTCTTGGTTAACACCAGAAAGCCTGCCGACGAAGTGTACGCGAAGCTGCTGAAACGGGGCATACTGCTTAAGAAATGGGGCAAACTGCTGCAGTACGATAACTGCTTCCGAGTCACAGTTGGCTTGCCCGAAATGAACGCTAAACTAATTGAAGCTTTAAAGCAAATTCAAGGTGAATAAAAATGCGAACCGAAAAAGTTTACCGTAAAACCAAAGAAACAGAAGTCCGCGTGAAAGTGAATCTTGACGGTTCAGGAAAAGTCGATGTCAAAACGGGTGTGCCTTTCCTTGACCACATGGTGACTTCGCTGGCTACACACAGCATGATCGACATAACCGCCAAAGTCACGGGTGATTTGAGACACCACTCTGTTGAAGACTTAGCCATAGGCTTAGGTGAAGCACTGAGCAAAGCGTTAGGCGCCAGAACAGGAATAACTCGATTCGGTTACGCAGCGGCGCCCATGGACTGTTCTCTTGCGTTTGCAGCCGTGGACCTTGTGAAACGCCCATACTTCAAGATCGACTTGAAACTGCGAGGCAAAAAAATAGAGGATATGCCAACAGAAGACATCAATCACTTCTTTGAGTCGCTGGCGACTTCGCTGTGCGCAAACGTCCACGTTTACATCCAGTACGGTAGCAACGATCACCACAAGGCAGAAGCCGCCGTCAAAGCCCTCGCGCTTTCGCTTAGGCAAGCGGTAGCTTTAGACCCGAGGCGGAAGGGCGTGCCGAGTTCCAAGGGAGTAATTTGATGCCGGAAGCAGTGATATTCGACTATGGCGTTGGAAACCTTCTCAGCCTTAAGTGCGCTTTAGAAAAAGTTGGGTTAACCGTTGAAATCGACGATTCAGCGCAGCAACTGAATAAGGCGGATGCCATCGCGTTGCCGGGGGTTGGAAGCTTTTCTGCTGCCATCACTAAACTTGACTCCGTGAAAGACACGCTTTTGACTGCTGTGGAAAACGGTACACCCCTGATTGGGATATGCCTTGGTTTGCAGTTGTTCTTTCCAGAAAGCGAGGAAGGTCCAGGAAAGGGCTTGGCTCTTTTCGAGGGTAAAAACGTCAGGTTGCGAGGCGAGGTGAAGGTGCCGCACATGGGTTGGAACACGCTTCGGCTGGTGAAGCAGAACCCGCTTTTCGACGGTGTTGCTGACGAGTCTTACGTATACTTTGTTCACTCGCTTTACCCTGTGCCCACAGACAAGGATATTGTGGCGTCGGAAACAGAGTACGGCGAAACGTTTACTTCAGCTATAGCCAGCAAAAACGTGTTCGGCACGCAGTTTCACCCAGAAAAATCAGGCGACATAGGCCTGAAAATCCTGGAAAACTTTGCCAACATAGTGAAAAGGTGACCGCGGATGCAGTTGATTCCAGCTATTGACTTGATGAACGGCAAAATTGTTCGGCTGACGCATGGCGACCCGAAAACTGCCAAGGTGTACAGTCAATTCGGCGGGCCAGTGGAAACTGCGAAGAAATGGCAGGCTGACGGCGCAAAGAAACTGCACATAATCGATTTGGATGCAGCGTTAGGCATGGGTAACAACTTATCGGTGATCGCGGGCATCGCCGAAAACACGCACTTTCCCATCCAAGTGGGCGGCGGAATACGCAACATTGCAGCTGTGGAAAAAGTGCTTGGGCTGGGCGTTACCCAAGTTATTCTTGGTGCGTTGGCGTTCAGCGACCCACAAGCGATAACCCAGATTCAGCGAAGGTTCGGTGCGGAGGCGGTGATTGTTGCTTTAGATAATAGGGATGGTGAAATCATGGTTGAAGGCTGGAAAACCGCGACGGCGCTGGGCATGAAGGAAGCGTTGGAAAAGTTTGTGGCGCTCGGCGTTAGAGCGTTTCTGGTGACTTCTATAACGAAGGATGGTACGCTTTCAGGTCCAGACCTTGACACGCTCAGGAAAGCATGCCAGTATCCCGATGTGGAGGTAATTGCGGCTGGCGGAATAGGCGGCTTGAACGATTTGGCGGCGCTGAAGCGAGTGGGCGTTGAAGGCGCCGTGATTGGGAAAGCCTTGTATGAAGGTAGGTTCACGTTGAAAGAAGCATTAAAAACAGTAGGAGAAACGTAAAAATGCCGTTAGCGAAGCGAATAGTGCCCTGCTTGGATGTGACCTGCGGCACAGTCGTCAAAGGTATCAACTTTTTGAACTTGCAAAAGGCGGGTGACCCTGTTGAGTTAGCCAAGCGTTATTCAGATGAAGGCGCAGATGAACTGGTGTTTCTTGACATAACTGCTTCCTCGGATAACAGAGACATACTACGTGGCGTTGTCGAGGGCGTGGCAAGAGCGATTAGTATCCCGTTCACTGTTGGTGGTGGAATTCGTAACGTGTCGGACGCCCGTCTTGTACTTTGCAGCGGAGCGGACAAGGTTTCGGTGAACACTGCGGCTGTTGAGAACCCGAAGGTTATAACTGAGCTTGCCGACGTGTTTGGACAACAGTGCGTCGTGGTAGCCATAGACGCAAAAAGGAACCGCGAGCAGAGAGATGACAAGATAATGGTGAAGACCAGTGAAGGTCCAGTTTGGTTTGAAGTTTACACTTACGGCGGGCGAAAACCCACTGGAATAGACGCTATTGCTTGGGCGCTGCGGGCTACGGAGCTTGGCGCCGGCGAGTTCCTTGTGACTTCGATGGATAAGGACGGCACCAAGGACGGTTACGACATAGAATTGACGAGGACAATTTCTGAAAAAGTGAATGTTCCAGTTATTGCAAGTGGCGGCGCTGGGGTGCCTGAGCATTTTGTTGAGGTTTTCACGGATGGGAAAGCTGATGCGGCTTTGGCGGCTTCGGTTTTCCACTACAACCAGTATCCTGTTCCAGTCGTGAAGGAGTTCTTACGTAACCAGGGGGTGATTGTTAGGCCTTGACTGAAGATTTGCTGAAGAAACTGGATTTCAAGAAGAGCAACGGTCTCATACCCGTAGTTGTGCAGGACGCTGAGTCTAAAGAGGTGCTTATGCTGGCTTACGCTAACGAGGAAGCCTTACAGAAGACGTTAAGCACGGGCTACGCGCATTACTGGAGCCGCTCACGGAAAAAACTTTGGATGAAAGGCGAAACATCAGGGCATACGCAGAAGATAAAACAAGTAACGACGGACTGCGATTACGATACGCTGTTGTACGTGGTGGAGCAGAAAGGACCCGCATGCCACACTGGCGAATACACGTGCTTCCACAACAAGCTAAAAGGTTAGCTAACAGTTTGCGCCTCTAATGATTGACGAAAATTCCGCCTCCTCTACCCCCTCTATAGTTTCTGCATGCTATTTCTATTAGGATCCAAATATGCTGTGTAGACTTTGTGTTTGAGGGTGGGGACGGTTGGTGTTTTTAGTTTATGAGGTGTTTGTTGGGTTTGAATGTTGTGCTTGTTCAGTTTGCCTGGTTTTTTTAGTTCGTCTACGGTGTAGTAATGCTTCAATGGTGAAAACTGCCATTGCGAACACTGTCACCAATATTAGTAGCAGGAAGAAAATTTTGAACATGTAGTTTTCAACGGAATAGTGTAAGCCAAAAACAACGAGTTCAACGATTAGAATGCTCATGAAGACAAGCGCGTAAACCAGCATTTTCGGCAGCATGCGCCGTCCAATCCACATGTAGCCTCTCACGCGAGCTTTGTCTTTAATTATGTACTCGCCGTAATTGTTCTTCTGCAGGTAGCCCATGTCTTCGAGCTTCTGCAGATGCCTGTAAGCCACGCTTGGACTGCTGAGGTTCGCGCCCTTCATAACATCCCGCGGACCAACAGGTTTACCCTTCCTAACGACGTATAGGTACACGCTGAGAGTGATGCCTTCGAGTTCCTCGTTACTTGCATTCGGCACGTTTAAACCTCACACGCACAGCGACTATTTTCGTGACAACACCGTATTAGTTTTGCCCAAAAGTCGGAAAAATACTTGGTTTTAACTCAGAAAAACATGTTTCATTGTTAGTTTAGCCAAGCGAAAACTTCAAACTTTTTCCCACGGCATGTGACCCTTGCCTTCGTAAAGGACGAGTTCAGCATTAGGGATTCTAGACGCTGTTTCGAAGTAACTCCGCTGCTTCTGCTACCAAGCTAGGCGTAGAAAGCGTAGTTGCATGGCTAATAGTTTTTAAGAAAACCTTCCCTATTTCTAGGTGAGAGTTAACGCAAGCAACTCTTTATTCGATAACGGTGAAAATTGTTGTCATTACATGTAGCCATGCTTTACGACAGGCAGAAAAAAAAGAAAGTTAAGTGCAATTTGTGTGCGCGCCGATGTCTCATAAGCGACGGCGCAACGGGTTTTTGTTTAGTGCGTAAAAACGAGGGCGGAACCCTGTACTCGTTGAATTACGGGAAGGCTGTTTCTGCGGCTGTTGACCCGATAAGCAAGAAGCCTCTTTCGCATTTCAACCCTGGAGCACTGGTTATGTCTGTGGCGGCGGCTGGCTGTAACTTTCGCTGCAAATTCTGTGACAACTGGATGGTGAGCCAAGAAACAGAAGTTGTGGGCAAAGTTTTTCCCCCCGCTGAAGTCGTCAAGGCGGCAAGAGATCGAAGCTGTCAGGGAATCAGTTACACGTACACTGAACCCACGATTTACATGGAATACGCGTATGAAACTGCTAAACTTGCGCATAAGGTGGGTTTCTTCAACACTTTCGTGACAAACGGGTACATGACGCCTGAAGCCGTGAAAAAAATTTCTCCGTACTTGGATGCGGCAACAGTGGACTTCAAAGGAGGCGGCGATCCAGGCTTCTACAAGAGCTTCTCAGCAGTTCCAAACGTGAAGCCGATTTACGAAGCGCTGAAGGAGTTCAAGAGAAACGGCGTTCACATTGAAATCACGAACTTGGTTGTTCCTAAAATAGGCGATTCTATCAACAGAATAAAGGAGATGGCAACGTGGATTAAAGATACGCTCGGTCGAGACACGCCTTTCCACCTGCTGCGTTTTCATCCCGACTACAAAATGACGACCACTCCTGCCACAACCGTTGAAAGCATGGAGAAAGCGTACATGACCGCCCGAAACGCGGGACTACATTACGTGTACGTTGGAAACGTTCCAGGACACCCAGCTGAGAACACTTACTGCCCAAACTGCAACGAACTCTTAATCAAACGTTACAGCTTCGAGATAACCAGATGGAACCTGACAAAAGACATGCGCTGCCCAGTATGTGCACACCAAATTCCCATCAAAGGAAAACTGCACTCAAGAGGCGCGCCTTTCCCGTACGCACTGTTTTAGTACGCCGTTCAGCATTAACTTTAAACAGAGAAGCATGTGGAAGATCGTAAATCCCGACGCTGAATCCGTTCTCTACGACGAACTAGCGAAAAAAAGCTTAGCCAGATACTTCGCCATCATGCAAAACAAGAAAAAAGCAAAGTTCGTGACCGCTAAACTGCTCCCAGCCGAATTCGACGAAAACACGTCGCTGGAAACCCTGTGGAAAGAACACGTGAAACGCACAAAAGACTTCCAGAAAACTGAAAACAACCTCGACAAGGATAAAGAAAAACCGTTTCCTACCCCGCAAAAATCGTATTTTGACCTGAAAATCGAAATCGTCAACAAAATTCTAAGGCAATGCCATCTTTGCAGCCGCAGATGCGGGGTCGACAGGTCAACAGGCGAATTGGGATACTGTAAATGCGGCGATCCCATGGCGGTTTCAAGCATTTTTGCACATGTAGGCGAAGAACCAGAGCTTGTGCCCTCAGGAACCATATTCACCTTGGGCTGCACCATACGCTGTCGCCACTGCCAAAACTGGGGCATTTCCCAGTGGATGGAACCCGGTAACACGTGCAAGCCTAGAGACATGGCTCGGGAGGTTGAACGTTTACGTTCGAGTGGTTGCAGAAACGTGAATCTTGTAGGCGGAGAACCTACGCCGTGGCTTCCACAGTGGCTGGAAACCTTCAAACACGTAAGCGTGAACGTACCCATCGTCTGGAACTCTAATGCTTATTACAGCCCAGAAACCGCCAGTCTCCTTGCTGGGTTCGCTGACGTTTACCTTTTAGACTTCAAGTACGGGCCATCAGACTGCGCCGAAAGAATTTCCGACGCCCCAGACTACTGGAAAGTCTGCACCCGCAACCATCTCGAAGCCAAGAAACACGGAGAACTAATAATACGAGTGCTGGTTCTGCCAAACCACCTAGAATGCTGCACGAAACCCACGCTGAACTGGATAGCTGAAAACCTAGGCACCGAAACAAGAGTAAACCTGCTATTCCAGTACCGACCCGCATGGCGCGCCCACGAAATCCCAGAACTACGCCGACAGCTCACTAGCAAAGAAATGAACAAGGCAATCAGATTAGCCGAGAAAGCAGGACTAACCAACTTGGTCTAACCCATGCACCACCATATTTCCGCTTACATACCGCGCAGAACAAAACTCTCTTCATAATAATTGAGAAATGGTGCGGTCGCCGGGATTTGAACCCGGGTTGTCAGCTTGGGAAGCTGGAGTCCTAACCAAACTAGACTACGACCGCTCATGTTTTAGCGAGTCCGAGTTTTTATAGCTCAGCTAGGTCAATGTTAACTATATTATTTTTATTCTTTTGCTCAATTACATTTCAAATAGACCCGACATCATTAAGAATAGAGAAAGTATTCAAATAGCTAGAAAACAAAGAACTTTACAATTATCGATAAAGGGTGAACAGCTTTGTGGTATGAATATCCGATTCCCGTAGATTTCGATAAACAGAAGGAAATTATTCGGGCGCTAAGGACTTGGATTCAGCAACTCGAAAATGCAGGTTTCATAGAGGGTTTTGCGTTCAATCACTATTACTCGGATCCACAGAACCCAAACGAGCCGAATGAATTACGGATAAGATTTCAATACAGCGACGAACAAAACCGACCTGGAATAGAGTTGGAACTTGAAAGCGAAGTTAAAAACCTGTTGCCAAACTACGTTAAACAAGTACGACCTTGGGCTTCCGAATCAAGGGAAAGCCACGTGTTGCTAGCACAAGAACTTGGAAGCAGATGCGCCTTTTTCGCGTGGGAGCAAATTGATAACGGACGTTTTCCAGAGCGTTACTTAGATCAAGCCTCTATCCTAAAAACACAAAGAGGCGTTGTCGCAAAGCGAGTACCCTTGGAATTTCAAACACTTTTCAGCCATGCATTAATCAACTCTCTCGGCATCCCCAAAAACCCCGATGAAAGAGCAATCCTCATAAGAAATCTAATGGACTCAACCAATTCCCAAACCAAACAAGAACTGATAAACTGGCTGCAAAAAAAGTGGATCGACCTCTAATCCCAACCCCGCAAGGTTCCACCTTGTCAGCATTGTCTAAAATCTCTCGCGCTTTTTTTAATCATCCATTATTTCTATCATGGGTTGACCGCAGCATAATGGAGGCTTTTGCTCATGGCAGTTGTGCGAGTGCGTACAGTGGCATCCTTCGTAGTCAGCTTCAACTTTCTTGCCGCATTTTTTGCATTGAAACGTTGGCATGGCAGTTCATAGCAGAACACAAATGCGAACCATAATAACTTCGCGTGAAGGGCTACATATTAAAGCAGCCTTCTGTATGGCTGTTAATGGAGCTGAAGGCTATCAGCAACGAAGCAAAAGAGTACTCTAAAACTTTACTTACGGTCGGCAACCTCGGCGTTGTCCTATGGATAGTGCTGGGTGCTGCTGCCTGCTGGTTTTTCAACCCGATTATAGGCTGGCTTTTCCTCGTTTCAGCTTTCGCGCTCATCTTTGCTGTACTGCGGAGGCTCGGATGCAGTTCCTGCTACTACTGTAAAAGCTGTACAATGGGGTTTGGAAAACTAGCTGACTTGTTCTTCGGAAGCGGCTACATGGCAGGAGTAAACTCAAGCCTAACCCTAAAAATCGTCTTCGTTTACATCTTACTAGGCGTGATCCCCATAGCTTTCCTCACAGTTTCCATAATACAAGAGTTTGCAGCAACCAAAATTGCCGTTTTAGCTGGTCTGTTACTTCTCCTGTTTTACAGCGGCAGTCGACGAAAACCTCGGTAACAGCTTTTCCTCTTGGTTTTTCATTATTAACAGCTTAGCTTAATAGCAATCGTTATCTCTTACCAACCAGAAAAGAATACCGAAAAGGAGAACCATGTACATGCCCAAAAACTTCACTTACAGCGACGCAGGCGTAAACCGTGAACAACGCCACGAATCGAAAAAACACCTGAAGACGCTGGAGGACACTTACAGCTACAGTAGTTATGGTCCTGTGATGTGTTTGCCGTACGGAAACATCTTCCCCGTTGGCAGAGATGCCTACTTGGACCTCGTCATCGAAGGCGTAGGCACCAAAGTGCTAGTAGCCCAGTTAGCAGGCAAGTACGATACAATAGGTGTTGACGCAGTTGCTATGGCAGTCAATGATGTCATACGTTCAGGCGCCAAGCCTCTCGCTATCGCAGACAACATTCACGCGCAAGCCAGCGACCCGCAACTGGTTAAAGCCTGGCTTGAGGGCGTAGCCGAGGGCGCCGCAGCGTCAGAATGCCCCGTGACGGGCGGAGAGATAGGCGACGTAGCCGAAGTTATAAAGGGCATAGCGGAAGGTGCAGGCTTCGACATGATAGTGGCAGCCGTAGGCCAAGTCTCCCGACAGGACATAATCACTGGAAAAAACATCAAACCCGGTGACCCGATAATCGGTTTAAGAAGCAGCGGGCTCCACAGCAACGGCATAAGCTTTGCACGAAAAATTCTTTTCAGCCAATGGGGCGGAAAATATAAGCCATACACTGTTCCAGACGGCTTAGACAGGGAAATAGCGCTTGAAGTTTTGGAACCCACTGAAATCTACGTGAAGCCGCTCCTCAAAGCCGCACAAGCCGTGAAGATTAAAGCAGCCGTGCACGTTACTGGCGACGCTTACTTGAAATTCAACAATCTCGCACGCTTCTCGCCGGGAATAGGCTTCGAATTCGACAACTTCAAGCCGCAACCTATCTTCGGGTTAATACAGAAAACCGCGGCGGAGCTGGGCTACACGGTTACGGATGAGGAGATGTTCAGGACTTTCAACATGGGATGGGGCTTCGCCATAATCGTTGACAAAACAGACGTAGAAAACGCGATGGACGCTCTGGAAACGGCTGGTGCCCAAGCAGAACGCATCGGAAACGTTACGGGGAAACAGAGAATAGAGATAAATTATGGGAAAAAACGCATTACACTGCAATAGCCAAAACTAGCTTCTGATAAGAAGCAAAAAATGAAAACAAAAGGAGAAATCAGGGTTCTTGGCTTATTTTTCGCGGGTAATCCACCAAGCGAACCCTATGGTTGCAGGAATGGCGAAGATTACAGCTATCCAGATGAGTATTGTAATCATTGAACCAACGACGTAGTCCACGGAAAAGCCCGCGATAGGCGCGTTCCATAGTCCATCGACGTAGACCTTTATGGCGAAAGCGATGAAGAGTAGTGGCGAGACTGCTCCTTCTGCCGACCTTGACCGTGAACCTTTTGTGGAGAGATTGTATTCTTTCTTTTCTTCTTCAGGTATCCTCTTCCACCACTGCCAACCTATTATCGCGCCTATGGCAACAGGGATTCCGATTAGGACAAGTTCCCAGAAGACAGCATGCAGGATAAACATCAATAAATTGTTCATTGACCACGTGCCAAGAGCCGATGGGACTAGCCCTGTTGACTGAGCGTTTCCTGCGAACCAGGCGAACACGTAGACTGCACCTGCAACCGCCAGAATAGCTGCGACCACAAACACGGCAAGCATGTTCCAGTGTTTTCTAAAGAATCTCCTCCACCCAGGTTCTTTTGCGGCTTCATTTTCTTCAATCATTAAACTCCCCCTCCTCCGAGCTTTCCTACTGGGGAAGAACCGTTGTTTGTTGTTGCATTCTCCTTTACATTTCCCTGCTCCGGCTGCGTGGGCGGTGGCGTGTAGGCGTTTTGTTGTCCGTTGTATGTTTGCTGAGGTCGAGGTCTCATGGAAAATAAGCCTATTGTAGCGAAGATCCATCCAATGAGTATCAGCAGCAAGCCAACAACGAGGATTGTTAATATGGCTCCTACCCAGAGTAAGGTTCCCGCTGTGGTTAATGATGCTTCGCCTGTTTTCTCTGC
>CAZINA010000001.1:59342-72580 GCA_964540545.1 uncultured Candidatus Bathyarchaeia archaeon | reverse complement strand
TGTGGGTTGTTTCTTGGTGTTGTTAGGAGAAGCCGCCTCGTGTGCTTGGTTAGAGTAGTGAGCTGAACAGGTTTAGTGGCCATGTGTAGTACGGCTTTGCTAAAATTATGCCTGTTTGTTCGATGCCCTGTATTGTGCTTATTTGTTCTTTTAATTTGAATAATGCTTCATAGTCTCTTAGAGCTACTATTGGAAACAGGTCATGGTCTCCAAAAATCTCGAGGAGTGTTATCAGGTTTGGTATTTGAAGTAGCTTGGTGGAGATTTCTGGCACCTTGCTCTTGTTTGCACCTTTTATTAGTAAATGCGCCAACGCTTTATATCCGAGTTTATTCAGGTTAACCGTTATTGTAGAGGTTGCTAGCACGGTTCCTCTGAGCTTGTTGTATCTCTGTATGACTTTTTTGGTTGATATGTTTAGTTCTTTTGCAATTTTTATGAATGGGGTGCGCGATTTTTGTGAGAGTGCCTTGGCAATGTATCTGTCTGTTTCATCCATTTCTGCTTTTTCGAAGTTGGTTTTACTGGTTTCTTGAGGTGTCTTCTCTTGGGCTTTGCTAGTTGGGTTTGTTAAAACCAAGTTTTCTGGGTGATCCAAGTTGGATGTTTTGCTCCAAATATAGGCGTTCGCGTGTTTTATTCGTGGATTAGCTTCTATGTCTCGCATTGTTTCTGATAATTCTTCAAATTCGTGTAAGCTGATGATAGCTGCGATGTTGGTTCTTTCGAAAACGTTTCTAAATACAACACGGCTGTAAGCTTTGTTTCTCAAGAAGTCCATGACTTCCTTCTCGTTTTCTCTAGCTGTTGTAACTCCTATGTTTACGATGCATTTGTATCCTAAGCTACTTGGGTTCACCTGCATTATTTCTCCGTTGATTATGCCTGTTTTCCACAAGCGCTTGTACCGCTTTCTCACAGCACCAACCGAAATTTCACAGTCTTTGGCAATTTCGGTAAAACTAGCACGAGACTCCTTGAAAAGAATCTTCAATATCTTCGAATCAGTTTCGTCGATTATTTTTCGCTTTGGCATCTTGCTATCCTTTTTTTGCATCTTAAGATGTTCGACCAGAATGTAAATCTTTCCTATGAAGTTTTGTACTTTTATTTGGAGTTTAGTCCTGTTTTTTTCTTTTTTCCCTTGCTAAATGAAAAAATATTATATATTTAATGCTTTAATAGTAACCTTATTAACTCGAGGAGATGACAAAAAATACAATATCGAAAAAAAATGTACTCGGCGGCCATCATAACCTTTCTAACACTTTTAATCATTTCAACAACGATATTAGCGACAAACGCAGCACTTTCAGTAACGTTGACACCATCATCTGGTGAGCCAGGTGACTCCATACAAGTCGAGGGCACAGATTTTGCAGCAACAACCGCGGTGGGCATAGGCCTTGGGCCAGAGATAACTGTTACTGATGAAGTCCACGCCGTTACCAACACCTCTGTTGGCGGGCCCGACGTTTACGGCCCGTTTACGGCCAATACGGAGTATTATCCGATCAAACCAGGTTCCTTCAGTTTCCACTGCGCCGTTGACTCAGGTACCCAAGTTGTAGAATCCGATTATACCGATGATTATGGCAATGGAACGCTAGCAACCACAAGCACCTACGCAATCGACCCCTTTGTAAATTATGTAACAGGCGAATTTGGCCGTTCTTCCTCAGCGGATTGGTCAACCTATACTGTAACGTTCACCGCCAGCTATACTTACTATCAATTTAACGTGACTCCTGCTGCTGGTGTATCCACAGATGGCGCCGGTGCTTTTACAGTCAATTTCACGGTGCCTGACATTTGGAATGGAACGGAGCCCTTGACGGTTCTAGATGAGTTGGGAAATGTGTTTACCAGTGACTTCACGATTTACGGAAGCGACGTAGTTCCTGAACCTTTAACCATCGGAGCCATAGTAATGTTGTCTTCTGCTGCTTTGGTTGTCAGCTTCTACTGTTTACGAAAGCGGTCTTACACTGAAAGTACGGCGCACTGAGATGGAAGAAATAAATTACACAAACTAAGCCTGGCCCCTGCTCATCAATCTCCCTTTTCTTTTTTCTTACCAATTTTGGCCTGAAGATTGTTCATAAAGCACAATTTCTGCATTGATTTCAAGATTGCTAACTCTCTTCCGCATTTTTTTCATACCATTCATTACTATAAACTTACAAGTCTCTTCTATCTGTATGTGAGGCCCATACGCTTCATGAAGTCAAGGACTTTCTTATACATTTTAAGATATTGTATTCCTTTTTCAGTGAGTTCCAGAGAAGTCTCATCCTCAATCAAACCAAGCTCCTTTATCTCTGTAATGTATGTTTTCAACCGGTCAAAAGGAACATTAATTTTTACCTGAATTTGCGTAAGCACTATCTTTTCAGTACTGGGGTACTGGTAAAGGGCGGACAAAAGGTCGCCGTAAAGCTTGAATTTATCTCTACGAGGAATCGTTCTCATTTCTCACCACCCGTTTATTTATACTGTAGAAGGCTCTGTATGCAACGAAAAGAAAGGCCGCTAAGGATGCAAAACGTAGTACCATGGCCGACCAAAATGCAAAAAGGCTTCTGTCAACGGAAAAAATTATTATGGAATATTGGCTTATTCCTTGCAGAATAAAACCGAATGGTATTACAATAGTTGCGGTTTCTATGGTTTTAATGTGACTATTTAATGTATGAATAGAAATGTAGGTAAGACAAATTAAATTGCAAAATCGGAAATAGACTGACGAAGCTAAGTAACCCTCCGAGGCAAATTGCGGATTAAGTACCCCCGCTATGACTAAAGTTACAAGAACAAAAACTAGTAAACTGATGCTTAAGTTCCAGATTAACGGGGACTTTCTTGAGGGTTCTTTCGAAAAGTAGTACGTTACTGCAATAAAGAGGAATGCAAACGTTCTTGGAAGAAGTTGGAGCCAAGCTAATTGGCTATAGAAAAAGCCTGTGATAGTTGCTATAGCGCAGATAACGGATGATATTCCAAGAAACCCAAATCCAAGAGGCAGACCCAGATACCGCCTTTCTCCGGTCAGCCTATATGGTTTCACCATAAACCAAAGTAGAATGAAACATATGATTGCAGACGCAACTTCTATAGCTATCCGTATATCTTCATACATATTGCTGACTTGTTCAATACTCTTTATTTGTTTTTTCGTTCCTGAGAAAAAATCAAGATAATTAGTTGTTTGCAAAAGGAGTTTTCACATTTTTTTATTGCTCACGATAAGTCGGATCGTTAGCTTGTAGCTATCCTTAGATTCGTTAAATCAGTGTGGCGTTGTGAGATATAAGAAATATATGACATCATTAACTCCGTTTTAGTTTGAACAATACTTGTAATGAAGTTCAAATCAAAACCCAGATTTATAAAAAATGAATGCGTTAATGTTAAGACGTTTCATTATTATTTTATTTTGTTTTTATCATTTTTGAATGAATTCTTAACATATATACTCAATTTTGATACAAAAAATTAACGTTTTCTTGTACTCACGATAGGTGAGTGAGTCTTATTAGTGGTTTCGGCGGGTCTAGGTTTACCGAACTAAAAGGAGAAAGAAAAATACATGAAAATTTCTAAAAGAAACTCTAAAGCTACTTTGATTGCATTGGTTCTGACATTAACTATGGCTATCCCGCTTGTTGCTGTGCCTTTGGCTACTGCGCATACCCCTCCATGGACGATTATCTCCTACGCCTACATCGTTGCTGTGCCTGACCCAGTGGGAGTCGGTCAAAAAGTGAGCGTTGTGATGTGGGTTGACACACCCCTGCCTAGTGCCGTCGTAACTAACGACATTAGACGACATGACTACAAGCTCACTATCACAGCGCCAGATGACACAGAGGAAGTAGAGGAGTGGGATGTTGTTGAGGACACGACGAGCATACAGTATTGGTCCTTCACACCTGATCAGGTTGGAGAATACACTCTGTTGTTTGAATATCCTGAGCAAACATACACTTGGAGCGGCACATACCAGAACGACGTATTTACAGAGGCGAGCGCAACAACAACTATTACTGTGCAGGAAGAAGCACTGCCTGAAGCAAAAGCTAGTTATCCGCTTCCAACAGAGTACTGGACGCGCCCCATAGAGGGCCAGAACGTAGACTGGTGGAAGATCGGATCAAACTGGCTGAGGGGACCCTACATTCTTACTGGCGAAACTAGTACGGGTGGGGCGGGTTATGCTAGGTACCAACCATATGGCACTGGGCCTAACAGTCCCCACGTTATGTGGACAAGGCCGATTCAGGATGGCGGAGTTGTCGGAGGCGGTTACCTTGGTAGAGAAGGCAACACGTTTTACATGGGCGGTTCATACAATACTAGATTCAGCAATGCTCTAGTTATGCACGGAAGACTCTACTACGAACTGCCATATGGCAATTCAGGCGGAGGCGGAGGATGGATATGCGTTGATTTGCGCACTGGCGAAGAAATATGGTACAACGCCGACATAGGCGCTTCTGGAACTGGACTTTCTGACCCATCATTCGGCTACTACTACTGTTACGACGACGGCAACCAGCATGGCATTCTTCCAAACGGCTTGCTGTTCACGAATAACTTTGCTGGTGCATATGACCCAGCCACAGGACTACCCACGACCACGAACATAACAGGTGTTCCTTCAGGTGTTTCAGTTGCAGGTCCAAAAGGAGAGATCATCACATACGTTCTCAGCAATGTTGGTACATACTCAGCTCCTGAGTATCGCCTGTTGGAGTGGAACTCATCTCGCATAAACTGGCAAAGTGGTGGACAAATCGGTGCACGAAATTGGTATCCTGGAGAATTAGATGTTAGTGGTGACTGGTACTATGAGTGGAACGTTTCACTGTCAGATTTGGGACCAGGGTCGTGGAGAGCTTGGCGGGAAGCTAGCTTCGATGACATAATGCTTCTATATCAGGGTGCTTTCGGAACACACGTCGGTGTTTTCGGAGGGACTCCTGGGAACGAGGAAGGAGCGAATGTTACTGCAGTAAGCTTGGAGCCAGGTTCAGTAGGTGACGTACTGTGGACAAGGCACTATCCAGTAGCACCCGGCAACGTTAGCCGCGAAATCACTGCATGGGACCCAGAGCTCGGCGTCTTCGTCATGGAGGACAAAGAGACTATGGTGCATTATGGCTACAGCCTCGAAGATGGACGCCTTTTGTGGACGAATGATGACCCTGTAGACCCCTATGACACTCTTAGATGCGTATCCAGAGCAGCTTACGGCAAACTCTACATGGCGGGCTTCGGCGGAATACTCTACTGCTACGACATAGCCGACGGAACCCTACTATGGACCTATGGTAACGGCGGAGAAGGCAACAGCACTAACGCTGGACTTGAAACCGCATGGGGACACTACCCAATCTTCGTCGACGTCATTGCCGACGGAAAAGTCTACGTTGGCACCACTGAACACTCCCCAGGCTCACCATACTACAAAGATGCACAATACCGATGCATTAACGCAACAACTGGCGAAGAAATATGGACCATGACAGGCTGGGGCACAGGCATGTACGTTGGTCAATACGACCTTGTCGCAGACGGCTACTTCGTATACCTCAACTGCTACGACATGCAAGTGTACAGTGTAGGCAAGGGACCAAGCCAAACAACAGTCACAGCATCACCGAAAGTTTCAGTGAACGGCCACAGTGTACTAGTGGAAGGCACGGTCATTGATATTGCTGCTGGCACAACGCAAAATGAGCAGGCAGCACGGTTCCCGAACGGTGTTGCCGCTGTCTCTGACGAAAGCATGAGCGACTGGATGGAATACGTGTACATGCAGAAGCCTAAGCCTACAGACGTCACAGGCGTTGAAGTCGTCGTGACGGTGTATGACCCGAACGGCAACTCCTACGAAGTAGGCACAGCCACAAGTGACGCAAGCGGCATGTTCAGCTGCGCATTTACACCAAGTGTTCCAGGCAAATACACAATAATCGCCACCTTTGCAGGCACAGAAGGCTACTATGGCTCATACGCTGAAACAGCCATAAACGTGGAAGAAGCACCTGAACCTACGGCAGAACCAACACCGACACCTGCTCCGATGACTGATGCCTACGTGCTAGGTATAGGTGCAGGATCAATAATCGCAATTATAGCAATCGGGCTAGTAATCATCCTGATGCTCCGAAAACGCTGAATAAACCAACAAACAACACATGCAAACTTCCCCCTTCTTTTTTCGGGGTTACCGTTTCAATGGCATAGGAGAAAGGGGCTGAGAGGGCTCTGGTTGGAATGAATGATTATCTCACAATGGTAGGTCTTCATTCTTTTTCTCCTTTAAGTCTGTCATCCAGAGCCCCAGCAAACCAGTCTGTTTTACGTAACTTATAAGAACTCTCAGAATTAATGTAGTACTTAGAGTGAGTATGAAAGGGAGAAAGGGTGCTTGCTTTGCTCTCGTAGCACTCATTTTTTTGCTCCTAGTTAGTGTGGGTGAAGTTACGCCGGTTGAAGCCTGTTATGGTCCGCATATAACTGCCGACATAGATAGAAACGAAGTTTACATAAACGAAACAGTCACTGTGACAGGGCAAATCTGTCCTGCAGAACCCAACGTAACCGTGAGAGTAACGTTCACCCGGCCAGACTACACTTGGATAGACCGGTGGGTCGAAACTGACCCTGAAACAGGCGAATTCACCGTTACTCAAGAGCTTGATATGGTTGGATACTGGAACATATTTCCGATACATGGTCACCTATGTGACCGATTATACGCAAACGTAACCGACCCCAACGACCCCCTAGCTCCATTACCAACGCCTGAACTTCCAGCCTACAAGCCTAACGTTCCTCTCGTAACCGTGGCGGCAATATTCATAAGCGTTGGCGTAGTAGCCGTAACAACAGGCAGAAAAAACAAAACCAGAAACATCAGTTCCCTACGACTGTTTGTTCAAATAGGCTTCATCTTCATACTTTTCTTCGGCATGTTCATCGACCACCGCGTTGTACCCGTACCCGCCGAACAAATCACACCACATGAATACTTGATTATAACAGACGTTTTCGGCGTGTCAATGCCAGACGGTTTTCCAATCCCCCTTTTCGGCTGTTACTATCCCTGCGGAAAAATCGCGACTTGCGCGCTCTGGGAACTTCAAACATACATATACCCGTTCTGGGAGGCTGGACGCGGATGGGGAGTAGACTACGTCTCCTCAGGAGCAATGAGATTAGCAGTTGTCTTCGGCTCCGTAATCTTGCTGTCTGTTATTCTCGGGAAATTCTTCTGCGGCTGGCTCTGCCCCTTCGGATTGTACCAAGACTTAATCACCCGCCTCAGAAAAGCATTGAAGATGAAACACCGAACCTTCTCAGACCGCTTTAACGAAAGGTTTCATCAACTTGGCTACGTAATTCTAGCCCTACTCATAATTCTAAGTGTCATCTTCGGCTCCCAAGCCCTATTCGGCACCCAACTTGTTTCTGGAACAGAAAAAGGCGGCTTCATCTACAATTACTTCACAGCGCCTTTCTGCCAAGTCTGCCCCATGAAACCGCTGTGCGTGATGCTGCAGACGTCAGTAGGGCTCATGAGACCCGAATGGCTCACCGAAGCAACAACCGGCGACTTCTACCAGCTAGGTTTCTACTTGACATCGCTGAACCTGTTTGTGCTCGGCTTAGTCACCGTAGCCGCCTTCTTCTACCGACGCGTATGGTGCAGACTCTGCCCTCTGGGCGCTTTAATAGCCTTATTCAACCGTTTTCAACCCTTCAAACGGTTTTCTGGCATCCGCTTAGAAAAAGTGGAAGAGAAGTGCACCAAATGTGGCGTCTGCAAGAGGGTCTGCCCCACTCAAGTTACTGAAGTTTACGAGGCAAAGGGTGGCGACGTAACAACCTCAAACTGCCTCCTCTGTCTACGCTGCGTTGAAATGTGCCCCTACGAAGAAGCCTTAAACCTCAAAGTAGCTGGAAAAACCATGCTCAAATCACGAAACTGGCTAGAATCCTAAATAAAACCGAATAAAGAAAATATGGTTGAACAAACATGAAAAAGCTGGTGCCACTTGTTTTCGTGTTATTGCTTCTTTCAACAGCGCTACTTGCAGGCTTAGGCTCAGCGAGTTCAGCGCAAACAGAGCCAAGAATCCGCATCCTACCCGACGGTAGCATAGACCCTGCTGACGTGCCCATTCAGCGTAACGGCGACGTGTACACGTTTACTGATAACGTTTGCGCGCAGATTGTTGTGGACAGGGATAATGTTGTGATTGACGGCGCAGGGTACACTCTTCATGGAACTTACAATGGGACACGGACAGATTCGTGGGTGGTAGGTCAAGGATCCGACCAAGAATATAATGACACGGTGCCTTGGACTATCGGAGTAGACTTGGCAAACGAAAACCGAACTGGTTTAACCATTAAGAACCTCACAATCAAAAATTTTTACATAGGCACGTACCTTTGGACGTCAAACAACACCATAACTGGCTGTGCCGTGTCAGATAACATCGTTGGTATCCTGCTTTCAGGAGACTCTAACACCATAACCAGCAATTACATAGCCAGTAACGAAGAAGGCATATTTTTCGGTGTAAACAATCCTGGAGATGAACCACTCAACATAGTTCTTACCCATAACAGCTTCGTTGATAACGTTGTGCATTTCAGCGGGTGTTTCTGTGTCGACTACAACACAACTGAAGCCGTGCATACTTGGGATGACGGCGAAGAAGGTAACTACTGGAGTGACTATAACGGCACTGATGCTGACGGCGACGGCATAGGAGACACGCCATACGTAATTGACGTTCAGAACAAAGACCGCTATCCGCTCATGCAACTTGCCGCTACTCCACCAACTGCGCCTTTACAATTACCGATTGAAATAATAGCCGCAGCTATCGTGTTGCCGATAATAATTGTTGCCGCAGTGATTGCTTACAGAAGAAAAAAGCGGTAGAATCACCCCTTGTGCTACAGACTTAAATGCTATAGTCCTAATCTGCTTTACATAAAGAACGCTGAGAACCAAGAAAAATGTCGCTGCTACCTGGAATTCCTAACCCGTATCTTGAGGCGCTTGCAGTTGGGCTATTGTATGGGACAGTGTTTTGCACTTCATCATGCCTTCCATACCTTGCAAGCTACATCGCAGGTATCGGCGCGGGCTTCCGCAAAGGAGTAACCACCACAGTTATCTATAACATAGGACGCGTAACCGCCTATGCCTTAATCGGAGGCTTGATAGGCATATTGAGCGGCGTGTTCCATTTTGTGGTAGATGAATCTTCCCTTGCCGTTTTTCAACAATATTCTTCCTACGGCTTCAGCATAGTAACTGTTATCATCGGCATAACCATCCTTTTGAAGAACAGATCAGCCTCGCATGATTGCAATCCCGAGTGCGCTAAAAACTCTTCTTGTTCCCAAAAAATTTGGGGAAGATTTGACTTGCGGGCTTTATCATTGGGGTTCAGCAGAGGCTTAATTGTGTGCCCGCCGTTGGCGGCTCTTCTCTTGTACTCTGTACCTTTTGGGGCTCCGATTGACAGTTTTGCCTTAGCAGTTTTGTTTGGCTTGGGCACTTCTTTGTCTCCTATGCTAGTGTTAGGCGGAGTCACAGGCTGGCTTTTCAACAAAGCACCACTATTCAGAAAATGGCTCACTATAGCAGGCGGCGGGGTGCTTGTGGTGCTTGGCGTTCTTACTTTAATAAGCACACTTTTTTTCTAGCCTAAGTGAAGACAACAAGTTTAGTCTCTGGATTTCCTGAAAACTAAGAAACGGGCTTCTCCAACTCTGCTTCTGGTATCTTGTTGGAAATTTTTCCATCCTGCATGTAGAGTAAGCGGTCTGTGTATTCCTTGACGTAGCCTGCATGAGTAACTGCAACTACCGTTTGGTTTCGCTTCTTGCTGGTTTCGTGGCAAAGTTTCATAATCTCCTTTCCAGTTACTGTATCCAAGTTGCCCGTAGGCTCATCCAACAACAAAACCTTAGGCTCATTAGCAAAAGCCCGCGCAATCGCCACCCTCTGCTGCTCTCCCGCGCTCAACTCCACAGGCAAGCGGTCAGCCTTTCCCTTTAACCCTACCGACTCCAAAAGACCATTAGACCGTTCAACCCGCTCAGCCTTAGGCATACCTGTTGGAGCTAACGCGGCCTCCACATTCTCGAAAGCCGTTAACGTAGGTATCAGATTGAACGATTGAAAGACAAACCCCACTTTCTCCCGCCTAAACCTAACAAGCTCCGCTTCGCTTAACCCCGACACCTCTACTCCGTCCACGATAACTTTGCCCGCGGTCGGCTTGTCAAGACCCCCCAACAAGTTAAGCAGAGTCGTCTTGCCGCTTCCAGAAGCACCAATCACGGTGAGAAAAACGCCTTCAGGAACCATAAGATCCACACTATCAACTGCTCGAACTTCCTCACCGCTCTTCAAACGGTAAACTCGCGAAAGCCCATGTACTTCAATAACATTCCTGTTTCCCGTTCTCTGTATCCTCCTAAACAGTCCTTAAGGCGTCAGTAGGCGTAAGTTTCGCCGCCCTCCACGACGGATAAAGCCCCGCTGCCACACCGCTGATTAACGCTACGCCGAAACCTATCGCCAGAACAATGGGGTCAACGGCAATGGCTCCGCCCATGGTTGAAAGTAAGTACCAAGCGACGCCGTAGCCAACCGCGCAGCCCACTAACCCGCCTATGGCTCCCTGTAGCGCTGACTCAATGAATATTTGGCTCACTACGTCAGACTTGCTCCAGCCGATAGCCTTCAAGATGCCGATTTCACGGGTGCGCTCCGACACAGCAGCAAGCTGCGACCTAACCGTAAACAATATGGCAACAACGGCGAGAGCGATTGAAATGTTCCACGCGGTTTCTTCTCCGATGACGATGATGCCCGAAGTTATCGCTGCTAGGTCGGAAGCCGCTATCGGCGTGGAGCCTATGAATTGGTCCTTCAGCTCTTCCGATACGACATCTACTTTTCTGGGGTCGCTGACGCTGATGAGCGCCAAGTTAACCAATCCCGTGTTGTCGCCTGGCAGGCTTTTCTGGCAGACTGGAAGGTTCACGTAAATGTGAGACGGCAAAATGTTTGTCGCATCCACATCCACTAACCCAACAACCTCATACATGCCGTTCATGTATCTCACATCAGACCCGATGGTCAGGTTGTTGAGTCGTGCGTATTCGCAGTCGAGAAGTGCTACCGCCCCCGCGTCAGGAGTCAAGTAACGCCCCTCAACCACGTTGCTTGGCAACACGGCGTTAGTCTCAGTCTCACCTGGGTCTATGCCTGTGAATACCACGGCGCCCATCCGATGCATGAGCACGGGAACCGCGTGGTCCACGCCGTCAACTTTAGCAATTTCCGCAATGACGGTTTGGTTAAAAGGGAACGTGAAAAGGTAATTAGCTATGTAGCATCCAGTGCCTGAGGGCACAACCGGCGCTGAATAAATCATAATCATGTCAGTGCCTATTTCCTTTAGAGGCTCTGCAGTTGATGCTTCCCAACCTCTAGCGGTCGTAACAAGCGCAACTAGAGTGGCGACTACAATCACGAAACCCGCAATGTTAGTGGCTGTCCGGTACTTCCTCCGCCGCAGCTCTTTCAAGGCATAAGCATGCATCACCAATGCGGTTCAACCTTCATTTTTAGGTTAGACATGTAGCGCATATTTAATTTTCGGGAAAACCCTTAACCACCCCGGTCAAAGCAAAAAGAGCAGACACAATACGGCGGTACGAAAAAGTTTTTCTATGAATGCTTCTGTATCTACTTTTGGTTGCGTTTTGTCATGAAAAAATATGACCTAATTTTGATAGGGACAGGTTCTGGCATGGAAATAGTAGCCGCGATGACCCAAGAAAACCCAAACCTGCACGTCGCGGTAATAGATAAAGATGCACCTGGAGGAATATGCCTAACCAGAGGCTGTATTCCGTCTAAGCTTTTGATATATCCCGCTTCTGTTGTAAGAACCGTTGAAAAAAGCCGTGAATTCGGAATCAACAGTGAGATTAAGAATATAGATTTTGAGGCTGTCATGAAACGGATGCGCTCAATAGTTGACCGCGACGTTAACATGATACGAAACGGGATTTCACAAGCAAAAAACATAGACTACTACACCGAACAGGCTGAATTCACTGCTCCCTACACAATTAAAGTCGGAAAAGAAATCATAACCTCAAAAATGATTCTTCTATCCACAGGGTCAAGGCCCTCTATTCCCCCCGTAGAGGGGCTTAAAGAAACAGGCTACTTGACGAGCGACACCATTCTCGAAATAACACAGCTTCCACCCAGCATCGCCATAATAGGCGGAGGGTACATAGCGGCAGAATACGGGCATTTCCTTTCAGCCATGGGGGCAAAAGTCACCATAATAGGTCGCAACCCACAATTCATCCCAGAAGAAGAGCCTGAAGTATCTGCCTTAGCTAAACGAGAACTGCAGAAACACATAACCATACTCACAAATCATGAAGTTCGCAAAGCCGAAGCCACGCCAAAAGGCAAAAAGTTGACTGCTGTCGACCGTTACAGCAATAAAGGAGTTGAAATTGTAGCTGAAGAAATTCTTGTGGCAACAGGGAGGGTTTCCAACACTGACATTTTGCATCCAGAGAAAGCTGGGATAAAAACAGGCCCTCGCGGCTTCATTGTTGCTGATGAGTACATGCAGACTTCACAGCCGAACATCTGGGTTTTAGGTGATGCTGATGGAAAATTCCTGTTTAAACACGTGGCAAACCACGAAGCACAAGTCGTTTACTATAATGCGGTGCTGAAAAAGAAAGTAAAAATGGATTACCACGCGGTTCCCCACGCCGTTTTCACTGAACCTGAAATCGCGAGCGTAGGTTTGAAGGAGCAGGAAGCAGTTGAGAAGTACGGCAAAGACAACATACTAATCGGCTTCTACAAGTACTTTAACACTGCAAAAGGCGAAGCTATGGCGCTGAAAGACGATTTTGTGAAGGTCATCGTTAAACGTGACACGGGGCAAATTCTAGGCGCGCACATCATAGGACCTGAAGCCTCAGTTCTCATACAAGAAGTCATAAACCTCATGTACACGGAAAACCAAAGCTTGGTACCCCTTACCCAAGCTATGCACATACACCCCGCCCTAAGCGAAGTCGTGGCACGAGCTTTCCAATCCTTCATGACCCCTGACCAATATCACCACTTCCTAGAGGAACATTCCGGGATC
>CAZINA010000001.1:5561-59242 GCA_964540545.1 uncultured Candidatus Bathyarchaeia archaeon | reverse complement strand
CAAAAGTTTGCATTGGCAGCAGACAGTTTTCTCTTTAACAACATTGCGCGTTAATGAACTGTATCTACAGCTAAGTTTTTGCTAGAAAAATAAACATGGTGTACACCCAAAGGTGGGCGTTTCATGGTGCCGAAAGCTGAGGCGTCCGTTAAGTTCCACCACAAATGTTAAAGTAGCACGCACTTCTAGTAAGTGTCAAAAATCAGTGTACAGAATCGTGATTTAATGCCGGAGAATGGCTTCCCCTCATTCCAAGAAAACTATGCTTCTCCAATGACCCGCCGTATTGAAGATTGGAAATCAAGACTCATAGACCTGTCACGGCGAAACAACTTATTGTACTTCAAACCCAGCAAACGAGGAAACCTTTCTGTTTCCCGCCCGAACATGGAACGCGTTTTCAACAGGCTTGCTTTACGAAAAAGGCGTCTGGAGTTTTGGTATCCTCCCGAAACCGATATGCGTAAACAGCAATCACCAAGCAAAACTAACCTTTCGCTCCTTAATGGAACGACAAATCCAAAGGCAAAGCAACTTGTCTGCGGAGAAACCAGCCGCTCCGACCTTGAGAAAATCTTAAAGAATCTCCATAGGCGTTCCCTCTTAGATTATAGGGAGCGCGGCGTGCGCATATTACATGCTGCCTTCGGAATGTTAGTTTGGAAGGAAAAGGAAACAGGTGAGGAAGTCCGCTCCCCTCTTGTCCTCGTACCCATCGAGTTGGCTAGGAAATCCTTCCGCGAGCCTTTTGCTATTTCAGTCCCTCCCATAGAAGAAGAGGTGGTTCTGAATCCTGCTTTACAAGTGAAGCTGAAAAAGGACTTCAAAGTCGAGCTTCCACCTTTGCCTGAGTACTGGGAAAGCCAAAGTTTGCTCAACTACTTCAGCGCCGTCACCCAAGTCGCTGATGAACTCGGTTGGAGGGTAGAAGCCACTGTGGAAATTGGGCTTTTCTCTTTTCATAAACTAGTTATTTACAACGACCTTGACACAAACGCTGGCGTTATCGCGCAACACCCTATAATCAGAACGATTGCCGGAGTCAAGGACGAGGAACTTGAAACGGTTTCTCTGCCTGAAGAAAAAGACGTAGATAGTATACGGGCGCCTGAAAAAACATTTCAAGTCCTAGACGCCGACAGCAGCCAACGGGTATCAATCGAATACGCCTTGCGCGGGCAAAGCTTTGTGATGCAGGGGCCTCCAGGCACAGGAAAAAGCCAAACAATCGCAAACATAATCGCCGAATGTATAGCTCAGGGGAAGTCTGTTCTTTTTGTAAGCGACAAAATGGCTGCCCTCGAAGTGGTTTATAAGCGGCTCCGCGAAGTTGGGCTGTCTTCCTTCTGTCTGGAACTCCACAGCAGCAAAGCCAACAAACGGGAAGTGGTTGCGGAGCTTAAAAGATGTCTCGACGAGCACCTTGTTCCCCGTAAACTGCCTTCAGCACATGAATTCGAGAAACTGACTTTGCTACGGGACAGCCTGAACAACTATGTGATTTCGCTTCATCAAAAACGCTTTAACCTGCAGAAAAGCGCGTATGACGTACTAGGTGAGCTGTCAAGTCTGGAATGTGTTCCCTTTGTGGCAGTTGAGCTGCCAAATCCGGTGAGCTTGACTCCTCAAGAAATGCTTGAACTAGAGGGTTTGATGTCGCGCCTGAAAGCTGTCTGGGAAGTGATGGAAGCCCCTGACTTTCCGTGGCGCGGGTATAAGGGCAGCGAGTACAACGTTGAAGTCCGCGCCGAAGTATCAACCGTTCTTGGTGATCTAATTTCGACAATAGAAGCCCTTAAACTGGAAGCAGGCAAATTCGCGAACCAGTTAGGTCTGGACACGCCGTCAACATTTGAGCGGGTGAAATGGCTGATTGATATTGGTAATCTTTTGTTGGAAAGCCCTAAACCCGAGGCAAGCTGGGTTATGCATCCCAATCTTGACAAGCTCATTTCCGAAGCAGAAGCATATTTAGCCATGTTTGAATGGTGCAAAGCAACCCGCAGCCGTCTATTGGAACGTTATAATACAGTCTTATTCGGCTTGGCGCTCACTACGTCTCAGGAACTTGAAGCCGCGCTTTCAGCAATCGACAAACTACTTCAGACCTCGGGTATAGAAGAAAGTGAGCTTCTTGAAAAACGCGAAAAACTCTTGGATTTCGCCCGGCACACTCAGGTTCTATATGCAAAGTGGAGTGAAAAGTCATGGCGGCTTGCCGAGATGCTGGGTTCATCAACGGGTAACCTTACACCTGACCGTGTCAGACAGCTGTCCCATGTTGCCCTTCTTTGCTTCTCAGAGGATAAACCCGAACCGCGATGGTTAGACCCAGACCACTTTCAGCGAGTGAAAGAAGAATTTCCACAAATCAAAAAGGATTACCAAGAGTACAAAGCGCTGAGACTCAAGCTGGAAAAAACTTACACCCGCGAATTCTTCAAAACAGACCTTGACGAACTTATAACACGCTATAACGGCCTGTACAAAAGTTCCCTTCGATGGTTCCGCCCTGGCTTCTACCGCGACCAAAAACAAATCTCCCTGCTGACTCACGATGGCAAAGTCCCCAAGTCTGTCCTGCAAGACCTGCTTGACGCCCGTAAGCTGAAAATGTTAAGAGCCGAGCTCAAAGATTCTGCTGATTCAGTTAAAGAGCTACTGGGGCATTTTTATGAGGGCTACGCAACAGATTTTGAACGGGCTGAAAACGCGGTCGAAATCACTTCAGAGCTTTTCAGGTGGGCAGGGGCAGCAGGAATTCCTGAGGAACTAGCCAAGATAGTTTCATACGGGTCAGAGCCGCCGCTCTTACTCAGGCAACTCGGCAATGATCTGGAAGAGTCGTTTGAGAAATGGGATCAGTTTGCTAAACAGTTAAGCTCCCTGCTGCCAACGTCACGTTTGCCCACTTCGAGTTTACCGCTCTACGAGACACCAATAGCCATGCTTCAAGACTGGGCGACTTCGGTTGAAAAGCAGCTTATCGTTCTCTGCGAAATAACCAGAGAAACATTGAAGACAAGCAAGGGCGTCGCCCCAAAAAACTACAAACAACTAATAGACGACTTGAAGGACTCTGAACAAGTTAGAAAGAAAGAAGCAGTGTTCCTCAGAGAACACGAGATTCTCCAAAAGAAATTCGGGTTCCGCTTCGCAGATCTGGAAACATGCTGGGAAGACATCCTTTCCGTTCTCCACTGGACTAAGAAGCTTCGAACTTTGTTTGGTTCCTCGCAGGTTCCCGAAGCATTCGCGGATGTGGTGTCTCGGGGCGCTGAGGCTGCGCCATCTAACAGCGACTTGATTAGCCGTTATGATGCAACCGTGAAAGCTTTGGCGGCTCTGGAATCTCGATTCGAAACCGAGCTGACATATCGAGGTCAAAAACTGCAAGCATTAAGTCTTGAAGCGATGCAAAACAGGATCAAGTGGCTCCGAGAACATGTAGACGACCTGCAGGTCTGGGTTGATTTCAAAGAAACCGAGTACACTTTCTCTTTGAGAGGATTGTCGGCGTTTTTTGACAGGCTAGTAGCGAATCCTCCGCCAGCGGCTCAGCTTCTTGACATTTTCCGCAAAGCAGCGTACCAAGAATGGCTTAATCATCTTTACGAGGAAGATTCGCATTTAGGTCAATTCAGACGAGAAAAGCATGAGCATGGTATTGCCGAGTTCGTAAAGATTGACCAAGAGCTGATTCGTCTTTCTCCGAACCGAGTTATAGAAGCAGCAAACAGCCGCAAGCCGCAGGACATACTTATCCAAGCAAACGACTCCGAAGCAACTATTTTACTTAAGGAGGCGTTGAAAAAGCGGCGGTTAATGCCCATCCGAGCCCTTTTACAGAGGATACCTAACCTCCTCTCGCGTCTTAAACCCTGTTTGCTTATGAGCCCAATGTCTGTAAGCCAGTTTCTCCCCCCTGAACTGATGAAATTTGACCTGATTCTCTTCGACGAAGCATCTCAGATTGTTCCAGAAGACGCAATCGGAACTATTTACCGAGGAAAAACAATAGTCGTCGCAGGCGACAACAAGCAGCTGCCCCCTACTTCCTTCTTCCAGAAATCTCTGCTTGAAGACATTGACTGGGACGAAGTCACCGATGAAGACGTTGAAGTTTTCGACAGCGTTCTCGACGAATGTGCAGGTGTAGGATTGCCAGTTAAGACTCTTCGTTGGCATTACCGTAGCAAACACGAGGAATTAATTGCCTTCTCTAACAGCCATTTCTATGAAGGAACCCTCATAACTTTCCCATCAGCCATAGCAAAAGATGAAGCTTTAGGCGTGAAAATGGTTCATGTACCCGATGGCGTCTACGACAGAGGCGGACGACGAGACAACCTTAAAGAAGCAGAGGTAGTTGCCGACTTGGTTTTTGAGCACTTCCAGAAGTATCCCAAGAAAACTCTTGGCGTGGTAACCTTCAGCATAGCACAAATGGATGCGGTTGACGAAGCTATTGAACGCCGCCGCAGGCAGCAACCTGAATACGAGCACTTCTTCAAGGAAGACCGTCTAGAAGGGTTTTTCGTCAAGAACCTAGAGAACGTTCAAGGCGACGAACGCGACGTAATTATTCTCAGCCTCGGTTATGGTTACGACCCTCAAGGCCAGATGACCATGAACTTCGGACCGGTTAACAGGGCTGGCGGAGAAAGGCGATTGAACGTTGCAGTTACGCGTGCTCGAGAACTGACAATCCTCGTAACTTCCATTAAAGCCACTGATATCGACATGGAATCTGCCAAGTCAGCAGGCACGGTCATCCTTCATGACTATCTCGAGTATGCTGAAAACGGTCCAGTCGTCTTGAAATCAACTACAGAAGTAGTAGAGTTCGGTTCTCCTATCGAAGAAGATGTGGCGATGGTGCTTCAACGCCTCGGCTACGCTTTTTCGCCTCACGTAGGTTGTAGCTGCTGCCCCATCGATATGGGCGTGGTTGACCCTAACAATTCTGGAGGCTACATTTTGGGGATAGAATTTGACGGTGCAACGTACCAGAACAGCAGTAGCGCAAGGGACAGAGACAGACTACGAGCGCAAGTGCTCAAGCAGCTAGGCTGGCGGGTCCATCGTATATGGTCGCCCACTTGGGTCTCAAGGAGAGACTCTGAAATCAGACGTCTATCTCACGCGTTGGAGGAAGCTCATAAGTTCCAGATGGGAAAAGAAGCCCCAAGCACAGACCTCAAAGTCGAAGAGCAAGATGCTGACGACGACCTGCCGAAGGATGTTGACGTTCACAAGATACAGTTTGGTGGCATAGAAAAAATCGGTGTACCCTACAAAGTACACACGCTTAAAGCAGAATACGCCGCGTCTGTGAAGGTTCCGTCCGCTCAGGGATGGGAAGTTCAACCCAACCAGTTCCATTTCCAAGAAAACCGTCAACTGCAAACCCGCCTATTGGAAGAGCTTATCCAGCAAGAAGGGCCAATTCACTTTGACCACGCAGTTAAAAGAATAGTTACTGCGTGGGGATTGAAAAGGAAGACTTCCAAGATAGTCCACGCTGTAAGGGAAGCGCTTAACCTCTTAATCGTGAAGGACAAGGTAGTCGTGAAAGGCAATTTTCTTTGGCCGCCAGAACTCCAAGAGGTTCAGGCACGTGTTCCCGTGCCGGGTGTTCCAGAGTCAAAACGGAAACCTGAGCACATTCCACCTGAGGAAATCGAAAACGCCATGACAACCATCGCACAGTATGCATTAGGTATAAGCGCTGAGTCGCTGATAGTTGAGACCGCAAAAGTTTTTGGTTTCAACCGCTCAGGGGAAAAGAGCAGAAAAATATTCTCCGATATCTACAAGAGTCTGCTGTGGGAAAAGAAACTCGTCTGCGATAATGACTTGGTCACTGTCGCTTAACTCAAAAGCCGAACATTGAAGGCTTTTTTTCCTTGTTTTCCCCGTTGTGTTCATGTTCGTTTTCTTCGGTTATGTGGTGAGCAACGTGAATAGCTAGTCCTGTGGCGGCGCCCGCTGCAAGTCCGAGGAGAAGTTGAATGAGCATTTCATTTTGGAAAAACAGTCCTACTACTACCAACGCGTCAAAGATTAAAGCGATAACAAGATAGCCGTAACACCAAGTTTTCATGCTTGTTCCTCTAGGCTGATTTATTCCAATGCCTACCAAAACGCCGAACATTATCACAAAACCTATCAACGTGAAAATCAAACCTTCTCCCTCGCTATGTAGACCTATGTTTTTACTCAAACCTCCTTAATAGCTTATCTGCTAACATACATTTTCACCAAAAACGCTGCCAAACCGCTACCTTTTTTACTAAACCCTGCATGGTGTAAACTCAGGTGGGTGACTGCTTTAACTAACTTTGATGAAAAGCACTGCCACAAATGGGCTCTTCTTCTACGTGAAAGACGAGAAAAACTGAATCAAGCCTTGACCGCAATAGCTAACGCAGAATTCGACAAGGCAAAATGCATGTTCCATGAAGTTATCCGCGGAGTTCCCAGCGGCAAACACGCTGAACCTGGAATGGCGGGATCCCTATTGTATCATATGGCTATGGTCACCAAAATGGAGACTGAAACACGCTTTCTCCTAGAAGAATTAAATGGAGACATGCCTGACATAAAAGAGCAATTAACGCGCTTCTACGGTGACTTCACTTCTGATGTACATGAGCTTACCAAGCCAATTGTTTTGGTTAACGTTGACCCCGAAGATGTTGTTGCCAATGCAAGTTTGAGCAACGAAGAAAAAATAGGCATGTTCACTAAGTTAAATGAAAAAACCCAAGCAGTAGAACAAATGCTTAACGATAAGAATCCAGAAGCAGCTGAGACCCTTGAAGGCTTGTTTAGGGACTGGTCGCAGCACATTGTTGAAATGCGCTTGCGGCAAGAGTATGAAACCCTCAAAGGCTTCTTAATTACAGCGGCGCTAGCAAAAACGATGGGCGTACCGCAGCTTAGGGATGCAATGAAACGGGTGCAAGAAAAGTTCGGTGAAGAAACCGTCCGCATCGCCCTTGAGGTGACCCTTAAAGTTGGGATGCGCAGGGAAAACTTGCAGACGGTAATGCTGAGTGACCACTTCATCAATTATAAGATGGATATGGCGAAGCTGGATGGGCGCATGCAGTTTTTGAACTGCCCGATTTTCGCCAGCCACGACTACATTGCTGATAAATTAGGAGTAAACGATGATGTAGCGTCCCTTTTCTGCACCCATTTTTGCTTCGCTCATGCTAAGGCCATGTTGAACACGGTACTTCCCTTCACGTTTGAGCTGTGGCAGCCTCAGCGGATGGCTACTGACGGAAAATGCGAGTTTTACCTCAAGCTCGCCCACTCGCCCACCGCATCTAAACCGGAAAAGAAACAAGAAAAGTATGTTCCACTCGTCCTTTCTTGGAACGTCACTCGGAAATGCAACTTGAAATGTCCTCATTGCTACATAAACGCCGACAATAAGGCGTCTATAAACGAGTTAACAACTGAAGAAGCAAAAAATCTCATAGACCAAATCTGCGAAGTCAGCAAGCCCCTTCTCGTTTTAAGCGGCGGCGAACCTCTTCTACGCCAAGACATCTACGAGCTGATCCGCTACGGTGCCTCGAAAGGTTTGAAGATGGGGTTGGGAAGCAACGGAAGCCTAATTGATGATACTGCCGCGAAAAAGCTCAAGGAAGCAGGTATAGAAACCGTTTCAATCAGCCTGGACTCGCATATTCCAGAGCAGCATGACGAGTTCAGGGGCGTAAAAGGTTCATGGGAAAAAGCTGTTAACGCCATCAAAGCATTGCGGAAAAAAGGCGTGCTTGTACAGGTAAACACCACGCTAACTCAGCAAAACTACGACCAAATCGATGATATTATGTCGTTGGCTGAGAAGCTCGGCGTGGAAAACTTTCACTTGTTCTTTCTGGTGCCTACTGGAAGAGGCGTGAAAATAGTCGATATATCCCCCGCCAAATACGAAGAGATGATTAAGAAAACGTTCGCAAAGGTTGCCCGACACAAACTTAACGTGAGACCTTCATGCGCGCCCCAGTTCATGCGCATCGCAAAAGAAATGGGCCTAAACATGAGCCGGTGGATTCGAGGCTGCATCGCAGGACTGTACTACTGCCGGGTTTATCCCAACGGCGACATCACTCCGTGTCCTTACCTTCCAATTAAACTCGGCAACATACGAGAGACACCGTTCAAAGAGATATGGTTCAACTCAGAAATGTTCAAAACCCTGCGCGACTTCAACGCTTTGAAAGGCAAATGCGGCACCTGTGAGTACCGCGCTTCATGCGGGGGTTGCCGTGCGCGCGCGTATGGGCTTTCAAGTGATTTCATAGATTACTGCGGTGACCTTCATGAACCCGGAGAGTTGAAAGGCGACTATTTAACTGAAGACCCGTGGTGTGTTTATCAACCAAAGGAATCCAAGTAAGAAACTACAGCTTAATTAAGCAACACTGACAATTCTGTTGTTTCAATGCCTTGCTCTTACCGTGGTTTTACCCTTTTCTTCTTGTTTTGGCAACTTGGAAATTCTAATTTTGGCTTTGCTTAGTACTTCCTGTACTGCCTTTTGTGCTTCAGCTTTGGTTTGGAATGCTTCTTCAAGTTCTATCCACGGCAAACTGTCGTCAAGTTTCACCCATGCCGAATACATTTTGGCTCACAATCCAAACTCGTTGCCAAATACTTTCAAGTGTGAACAATTAAACGCTTGTGAAGCTACAGTATGTATTGGGAATACTCTTAGAAAGTTATTTAAGCGATATACAACTTCTCAAATAAAAGTTAGGAGTGCAAGTTGAAGTGGTTCTTGGCAGCCCGCAAGCACACGCGCTGATAGAGCAGTGCCTGTGGATGGCTGGAAACGAAAAACAGCTGCGAAGGGAAAAATATGAAAGTAGTCTACACTTCCCCTCATCTATTCGGCGCCCTTCCAGCGATAGCTCAACACAAAACGCCGTGCTCTCTTAAGCCATTTAATCACCTGTCAAACCCTTTTCAGTTTTCCAGTCTTTTTTGCTTCTTTCTGCATTCTTCGATGAAATTGAGGAGGCGGCAATAGGAGATGTCACATGCAGGTGTTTCAAAAAGCTTCTGGATGATGTTCAAAGAGACCTCGTTAGCCTTCTCTTTCGGTTTAGCTGGAGTGTTTGCAGGGTTCATGGTTGCTTCTCAATCTGGTATTTTCGGACTGGAACCGTGGGTCCTAGCCCTTTACCCAGCTATTATCAGCGCGAAAGGAGTCGGCAGCGGCTTGTTAAGTGGCCGTTTAAGCACTGGGTTGCACCTCGGTACCGTTTATCCCAAATTTTTTGGGAACACGAAGAGTTTTTACAAATTGATTCAGGTTCTGATAGTTTTAACTTTGATAACTAGTGTTACAATCTGTGCCATATCTCTGGTTTTTGGTTATCTGTTTTGGGGAATAACGTTGGTTGATTTCCCTGCTATTTTGTCAGTTGTTGTAGCAACTCTGGCTTTAGGCCTTTTGCTTTCCTTCGTAACTATAAAGGTGGCTTTTATTTCCTTTGAAAAAGGGTTGGATCCTGACGTCGTTGTGTACCCCGTGATGTCAACTGTCGCCGACATTTTTGTTACGCTCTGTTATGTTGTAGTGCTCAATTTGTTTTTCATTGGCATCTGGGGCCAGTGGTTTATCGGTCTTGCCTGTTTGGTTCCTGTGTTCCTTGCTTTTTACATTGTATCTAAAAACTTGCACGAAGTCGATTTCATTAAAACCCTCAAGGAGTCTATGATTACCATGTTGATTGTAGCTTTCTTGGTTAACATAACTGGCACAGTTCTCCATGGAATAAACCGTTTTGTGGAGGGCCGCCGCCCCGAGATACTCACTGTTTACCCCGCTTTGATCGGCATGATCGGAAATGTTGGCTCCGTTATCGGTTCTACTGCCACAACAAAACTTGCTCTAGGTTTGCTCACGCCTTCTTTTACTTCAATGCGCAAACACGCGAAGAACATCTTCAGTGCCTGGTCTGCTTCTATTATAATGTTTGTTATCTTAGCGGTTATGTCCCTGTCAATACACAGCCTGTTTTCATTTTCCTCGTTTAACAATCTTATCTCCATTGTATTAGTTGCCAACGTCCTCGCTGTTGCTGCAATCGTCGTTTTGTCTTATGCAGTTTCAATTTTGACCTTCAAAAGAGGATTAGATCCTGATAACTTCGTTATCCCTGTCGAAAGTTCCTTAGCCGACAGCGTGACCTCCATTGCTTTGTTTGTGGCTTTACTGTTAATAGTGTGACCGTGAATAAGAGTATAATTAAAATATTTCATGAACAATATCTATCTGCGGAGCGCCTCTAAAGAGCATGCCACAATTTGAAAAGATTGAGTACAAGCCTATCCCAGTCAGTGATCTTCTGGTGGAAATGAAGAACCTCTCTGAGCTCATGATTGACTTGGCTTACTCTGCTGCTTTATTTAACGATAAAGAACTTGCCGAAGACGTTATTGAACTTGAAAGCCGCATTGACACTTTAGCTTATCTTTTAGACATGGAAATAATGATTGCAGCTAGAGATGCTAAAGATGCGGAGACCCTGATTGGTGTTTCAACCGTAGCCGCTGCATCAGACAAGATCTCTGACGCTGCCGCTGACATCGCCGCCATAGTGACGCGGAACATCGGTATACATCCCATAATCGGTGAGATTTTTGAAAAAGTTGAAGAGCGGCTTATGAAGGCAACTGTAAAGGAAGGCTCCGTTATAGCAGGGAAACGAATAGCTGAGCTTGATTTGGCGGCAAGAATGGGCGTTGACATAATTGCCATCCGCCGAAACAAAGATTGGATACTAGACCCCGAAGAAAACGCGCATGTTCTTGTCGGAGACATTCTGATAACACGTGGAGCCCCCATGGGCATTAAGGAGTTCAAAGATTTAGCTGAGGGAAGACTTAAACAATTGGAGGACTGACAATGGTGGAGCATAACCGTAAAGTTTTCGAAGAAATCGTAACACGGTTCGTTGAGCTCAAGAACACCTCTGAGCTCATGATTGACCTAGCTTACTCTTCACTCATGTTGAATAGCAAAGACTTAGCTGAAGAAGTGGAGCGCCTTGAAGAATCCATGGATAAGATGCATACAGATTTTGAGCTTCTAGCTTTAACAAGCGGTTTTAAACGCGAAGAAGCTTCAGGATTTCTAGGGCTTATCCGGTTAGGCGTGGCAACTGAAAAACTTGCGGACGCCGCGGCTGAGATGGCTGAGGTTGTGCTTCGCGATATTGAGCCGCATCCAGTGTTGAAGCTAGCCATAAGGGAAGCTGAAGAAACTGTTATCCAAGCCTGCGTGACCGAAGGTTCCTCGCTCATTGATAAAACTCTGAAAGAAGCGAGAGTGCCTGAAGAAACAGGCATGTGGATCTTGGCTATAAAACGCAGCGAAAAAAGTTTACGCCCCAAACCTGGCACGAGAATTCAACTAGGCGACATCTTGATTGCTTCAGGCTACGCTGAAGGGGTTGAAGACCTCCAAAAACTTGCTTCTCCAACACTGAAATCCGAAAATGAATAGTTTAGATACTTATTTTGTCTTCATTAATACTATAAACAGGTAATTCTTACTTACTTTTACAGGAGGGCTAGCCATAGCTCAAATTGAAGAGACAAACAAAAAAAGTAGCACGTTCACTTGCCCGAATACTACTTGCGGCAAAGTTTTCACTAAGCCCCTTAAAGCTTTGAATCTGCAGCAAAATACTGAAAGTCCCTACGACGCTTGCCCATACTGCTTAACCGAAATAATCGTTAACAATGAGCCAGCTATAAGTTTTGATGAACCGGAAATGTTGCAGCCTGAACCATCGGAACCGGAAACCTTAGACTCAGAAGTTTCAGTTGAAGCTGAACCTGAAGTTGAGGAGGTTGCTCCTGTGGAAGAGAAAGCAGAAGTCCCTGAAGCACCATCCGAATGTGCTCATTATCTTGGTTATCTGAGTGAAAGAGCGTCAAGTGACAGTATCCCAGATGAATGTATGATGTGCAAGGACATAGTTACGTGTATGCTCAAGAAAATGAAGACGTAGGTCTCGGTTCTCGGTGAGACACACATTTCTTTATAACCTGTCACCTCTTTCTCTAAAGCACGGCTAGGAGATAACATATTTGTCAGCTACTTCACAAGCAACTACTCCAGAAATTGTCACTTCCTAGGCTCCTCAATTGAAGAAACTTAACGCTGAAGTAGTTACGACTATGACCACTTCTTTTTTGAAGAGACTAGGACACAAGAGTGGTTTGAAGCCTAAACGGGTTTCTTGAAGGAGACATCTACACCGTTGAGGTTGAAACTTAAAAGTTCACCGCTATTGTTCAAGTTAGCGCTGAGACTCGTGGAATCAAAGAATATGATGTGCAACCTAAAACTGAAGAAGGCTTTTTGGCTTCGTTTTCTCCAAGGAATCTTTTAATCGTACTCGGCATCTCTGCCATAGTTAATGTTGGCTTATATTTTGGTTTCCAAGCCCTCGTACTCTAATCTATTTGGCTAGCATAAACAGAAACATTTCCTAAAATAAAAAAACTATAGAATTGGGAGATTATAGGCGTTAAATTAGAGGATTATTTGCTTTTCAGCTAGTTTTCTCTTCTGCGGATTCTTCTACTTCAGTTGTAATCTCTTCGATAGGTTTCGGCGGTGGTGTAGTGGCCATTGTCCAGCCAATCCATGCGCCTATAAACATTATTGCAACGAAAGCTACGAAGACTGGTAGCGCAATTATCCAGAATTTAACGTCAGACACAGTGAGCGATAGTCCGATAGATCCGACTATGTCTACGAACAAGTCTGGCATGAACAGTGTTATTATGTAGCCTATAGCGACAATCAGACATACGATGAATATTGCTCCACCTATTGCTTGGTCCTTACTCATTTATGTTTCACCATTTAATAAGCCATGTTATTATCTTAATCCATTTAAAGTTTACCGTACTAGCCGATACACTCCATGTTATGTAGTTCCCATTTCCCATGCTGCTAAATACTTTTTCTGTTCAGCTGTGAGCTCGTCGATTTTCACCCCCATGCTCTTCAGCTTCAGTTCAGCAACAGCCTCATCTATGTCTGCGGGAACAGTGTAAACTTTTGGCGGGAGCTTCTCAGTTTTAGCCATATACTCTGCGCACATCGCCTGATTTGCAAAAGACATATCCATAACTTCTGACGGGTGACCTTCCGCTGCAGATAGATTTACAAGTCTTCCTTCAGCCAACAGGTGAATTTTTCTACCGTCTTCCAGAGTATACTCTTCCAAGTTTGGTCTTATCGTTCTCTTCGCTTTTGACAGTGCTTCTAAATCTTTTATGCATATTTCCACGTTGAAGTGGCCGCTGTTGGCAATTATGGCGCCGTCTTTCATTTTCTGCATATGTTCTTTTCTTATGACGCTTATGTCGCCTGTGGCTGTCACGAAAATGTCGCCTATGGGTGCAGCTTCAACCATTGGCATAACGCGAAAACCGTTCATCGCCGCTTCTAACGCTCTTAACGGTTTAACTTCAGTAACTATCACGTTTGCGCCCATTCCTTGCGCGCGCATGGCTATGCCTCTTGAGCACCAGCCGTATCCTCCGACCACGAAATTTTTGCCTGCTATAAGCGTGTTTGTGGCTCTTATAACTCCGTCTAGGGTGCTTTGACCCGTTCCGTAACGGTTGTCAAACAAGTATTTAGTGTAAGCGTCGTTAACAGCTACAATCGGGTACTTGAGGCTTCCCGCCTTTTCCATCGCCCGTAGCCGAATCACCCCTGTGGTTGTTTCTTCTGTTCCGCCCTTAACGTTCGGTAGTTCTTTTATCCGTTTGCTGTGCAATGTGCCAACGAGGTCAGCGCCGTCATCAAGAGTTATCACGGGTTTGTAATCAAGCACTTCGTCAATACAGTGGTAGTATTCTTCGGTTGTCTGTCCTCGCTGCGCAAAAACGTGAACGCCTTTTTCAGCCAGCGCGGCGGCTACATCATCCTGTGTGGAAAGCGGGTTGGAACCGCACAAAGCAACTTGAGCGCCTCCAGCCATCAACGTATCTACCAAAACAGCCGTTTCCTTCGTTACGTGAAGGCAGGCTCCCAACATCATACCTTCCAGCGGTTTTTCTCTCTTGAACCTGTTTTTCACTTGGTTCAACACGGGCATGTGAGCTGAGCCCCACTCAATTTGTAAATGGCCTTGCGGCGCTAGTGTCTTGTCTTTAACTTGAAATTCTTCCATTTGCGTTACCTTCTTTTAGGAAAGGTTCCTATCTGACTATTTAGCTTTACTTCAAATTCAGTAATAAGGTGTTTGCCAAAGAATAACTGCTTTTTTCTTGCCAAAAAGGTTTAATTATGTTTTGCCTGAACTTTACGGTGTTAGAGGTGTGAGATTGAGGGACCTTTTCGCAGAGTTTGTTAAAACCAATTTAGGGTCCAAGACTTTGCTGATTACTTGTGGTCTTCCGGCAACTTGGAAAACGGAGTCTTCCGCAGAGGTCTCGAAAATCAAGGGGTATCCCATTCTTCGGAGCGATTTGATTCGATTGGAGGTTCTCAAGGGAGAAGACGTATTTGACGTGAAAGTTGCGGGAAACATGAGCAAGCGGTTGTCTGTTTATGATGAAATGTTCCGCCGGGCAGACAACCTCGCGCGGCAGGGCAAAAGCTTAATTTTGGATGCTACTTTTGTGGCTCAGGAGTTGCGGCGGCGCGCGGCTGAGATTGCAGCTAAGCACGGATTGACTTTTGTTATACTTCAAACTAGCTGTCCTCAAGAAGTGTCTGTTGCGAGGCTTCAGAGAAGAACTAAGGAAAAGTACGAGTCAAACGCTTTAACCGTGGAGGCGTATCTCGCAAACAAACGCAAGTTTGAACCCGTTGACTTGGATGACTTAAAGAAGCTTTATCCACAGCTCAAAGTATTGCACTTGACGGTTGAAACGTGCCACGATTCTCCAGAGGGCTGGTACATCATCGGGATGGAAAAAAGGTAACAGGCAATTACATGATAATAGACTTACACATTCACTCGCAAAGCTCCGACGGCGCCTTCACTGTAAAAGAAATCTTCAAGGAAGCCAAACTCAGAAACATCGAGTTCATGTCGATTACAGACCATGACTCAATTGGCTGCCAAGAAACAGCCATAAACTTAGCTGAAACAGCTGGAATCCGCTATATTCCCGGCGTAGAGTTAAACGTGACTTTCTCACATCCCAAATACCATCAAGGTAAACCAGTGTCACTAGACTTTTTGGGTTATCAGTTTGACGTTAAGAGTAAGGCGTTAGCAGATAAGCTTCGGCAAATGGCTGAGTACAGAGAGGAAAGAGCCGCCAAGATTCTGCGCAATCTTAATGCAGAATTTGAAAAGGAAGGAATTGAGCAGTTAACAAAGCGCGATTTTGAGGAGATTCAGGCTTCTGTTGACGGGGCTCTTGGGAGGCCTCACATAGCCGATTATCTGGTTAGAAAAGGCATTGTCAGAAACAGACAGGAAGCTTTCGACAAGTATCTTGTGAAGTGTAACGTTCCGAAGTATCCGCTTTATCTTAAAGAAGCGTCTAAGCTTGTGAGGAACGCGGGCGGAAAATTAGTCTTAGCTCATCCTAACGACCCGCATGGAACTTCGCTTGCGAAACTGACCGAATCGTTGTCTGAGCAGACCGCCATAATCAAAGAGTCAATGATGACCTACATTGATGGCGTGGAATGTTGGCATTCCAGAAACGACTCTCAAACAACAAACCATTACGTGAATTTTGCAAAGGAAAATGGATTAATGATGACTGGGGGAAGCGATTGCCATCAGAAACCTGTTGTCATGGGAACAGTGAAAATCCCCGAATATGTGGCTGACCAATTCGTTCTTTAGCTGAACATTTTCGTGTAGGTGGCGGCCAGTTTGAAGTATGCACTTGCCTCATTTATCGCTGCCTTCTTGTCCCCGATGCTTATGTTGGGGTCGTTAAGTTTGAAGCTGGTGACTTTTCCTCGCACGTAGGCTCGGTAGCACTTGTAGAAGGGAAGAATCTTCGTCAACTCTTTGTCTCCAGAATATTCAACGTATTTTTTAACAAAGAAGGTGGACAGGTCAGTTCGCTTCTTGACATCTAAGTCCATGGCTAGGAAAGCAACGTCAGCCGCAACGTCAGAGTATCTGAATCTCTTGTTGAATTCTATGGCGTCGAAAATGTAAATTTCGTCTGCAACGAAAATGTTGCCTGAATGGATGTCGCCGTGGCAGTCTCTAACTCGTCTTTCCGACATTCTCTTCTTGAAGAGTGTCGTGTTTTTCTTCATGAAATCTTCGACTTTGTCGTGAATCAGCTTGAAGGTCTCTGTGGATATTGTTTTGCCAATGAACTCTTCAGTTTGCTCGAAATTTTCTTTCCAATTGGTTTCTATAGCCGCCAAGGATCCGAACTCGCTTATTCTCTTGTTTGTTTCGGCTTTTGAATGGAATTCCGCTATGATTTTTGCTATTTCATCAACAAGTTTGTTGTCCACTTTATTTTCTTCGAGAAGCCTGCTCATGATCTTCTCTTGAGGTATGCGCTTCATCTTAACAGCATACTCCACGGTTTCGCCTTCGCCTTTTATCTTGACAGTGGTGGCTTTGTTGATGGGAACAACTTCTAAGTACATGTCTCCGCACAGCCGCCTGTTGAGATTTAGTTCTTTTTCGCAGAAGAACCGTCTCTTTTCTAGAGTAGTGAAGTCCAAGAACCCAAAGTTTACGGCTTTCTTCACCTTGTAAACAAAGTTTTTAGTTAGAAAGACGGCGGATATGTGTGTCTGAACCAGTTCGATGCTGCCTGGGTCTTCTTCATAAGCTTCAGGCTTCATCAAAGCTTCGATAACTTGCTTCTGATCTATCAAATGGCTGATCCTTCAAATATTATATTTAGTTCTGTTTTCAACAAATCTTCATCGAACGATATAGAAGTATCTACGCAGAAGATATGGTGGACGTTTAGGTAAGGTTTATGACATATTCCGATTTCGGAATGAAAAGATAAATACAGATTCAAAGTTAGTATTATCGGGTGTACCAAGTGGATATTGAGACACTAGAAGAATTGAGGATAATTCTAAAGGAGACAGGCTACTCGAGCAAAGCAGTAAATGAAATTGTAAAATGGTATAGCGGCGAACACCCACTTAACTAACACAAAAAAGAATTAAGCCCGTATAGCCCCCTTTTGTCGTTTTCGCTCTTATCAAGAGCCAACAGCATGTTCAAGCCAAACCTCTCATTGGCCACGAAACTTTAAGTCCCGTACACCCAAGCTAGTTCCGGTACACCTTTTACGCTATAAAGGGAGGGTAGTCTGTTCTAAGCAACGTCGTGTTGGGCGACATAAAAAATGTGAATAAGACCGTTTACTGTTTGTCGTATTTTTCGACTTCGTTATTCACTATTACCAGCTCTACGCCCGCTTGCTTAAACAGTTCTATAGTGTCCGCGTCAGCGTGGTAACGTTTTTCGCAGACTACCCGTTTGATACCCGCGTTTATTATCATCATAGCGCAGGTTCTGCACGGTGTCATTTTGCAGAAAAGCGTTGACCCTTCTAGAGGAATGCCGAACCTAGCTGCTTGGATTATCGCGTTTTGTTCGGCGTGAAGCGTGCGCACGCAGTGCTGAGTAATTTTTCCGTTGTAATCAATCATTTTGCGCATGTCATGACCTGCCTCGTCGCAGTGAGGCAACCCTGAAGGAGCTCCAACATACCCAGTGGTCATAATCCGTTTGTCTTTAACGATAACACAGCCGCATTTCCCACGGTCACATGTAGCGCGTCTAGCAACCGCTTCACAGAGGTCCAAGAAGTACCTGTCCCAATCAGGCCTTTTTTCCTTCAATGATTCTCCTATCCTTCACAGCTTAAACATAGTTTACTAAACAAACTAATAAATCTAAACAACAGCTGCTTCAATGCCTTTTTCGTTTCACTTTTGGAAAACGTGGATTTCTCTGCCGATTTTATGTCTCTCTTCAGCGTCAACAAGCGAAGCCATCGCCAATAGATTTTCAGGTGCAGCAGCGTCTTCAGAAAAAAACTCGTTCTTGAAAGGAATCACCCGTTCAAAACCCATCTCCACCGCTTTCTCCTCGATTCCCATAGTAACAGGTTTTCCTGAACGCGTCTTGATGTACGGCGACACCATTACCAACCGTCCCGTGCTCTTCAACACTTTGTACGCTTCCTCTAACAAACCATAATACAACGGTGATAGCTTTTCAGCAATTCTCACAGCGTACGATGTTGTGGGAACTTGGCGCAGTGCAGGACCCAAATCAGGCTCTGTCGCGATGCAGTCAACTTGTTCCCACCCAATCTTATGAGATAACCGGTGTACGTCTCCCTGAAGAACTCGGTACTCCGCATTTTCCAATGTGTACTCGTTTTTGAGCCACTCCACGTTTCGTCTAGTCGCTTCAACGCACCACCTGTTAATGTCAACGCCAATCGCTTGCGCCTTCGCTAATAGCGCCTCTTGGAGAACTGTGCCAACCCCACAAAACGGGTCTAACAAAGTTTTTCCTTCTGTGCAAGCAGCAAGGTTCACCATGATTCTTGCTAGCCTCGGAGGAATAGCGAAAATCTTACGTTGGACAGGTTTGCCCACGTCACGCTTCTGGAACTCAAATGGGTTATGTACCGCTACAGTAGTAGCGACAAAGGTCTGCTTTTTGCCCACGCAGAACAGTATCTCTGCCTTGTTTTCAACAAAGTTCTTCTTCAGTACTTCAACGTGGCTTAGCTGAGGGAGCCTTCTGCCCTTTGCGAAACCCATAAACTTCGATTTCTTACCATAACCCGATAGCTCACGCTTTATACTGCTTCCAATGAAACGTTGAATACCCTTCGACACTGAGCGCAAGGGCTTCTCTGCGCAGTACACGCTAACTCCGAAAAGAGTCTTCTCAGACTCAGCCTTAACCATCTCGTCAACCAAACCGCTGGCTGCAATCTCCCTGCTAATTTGCTTCTGCGCCTCTTTTTCTTTCTGAAGAAACGCTCTCTTGACAATCTCAGTTGAAAAATCAACGGCTGAAACACCAATTTTTATGGTACCGCCTAAATCATCAACAATTGAAGCGGCAACTTTCTCCTCAGTGCTGACTACAAAGAACTCTTTCGAGAATGAGCACACGGCAAATTTGATATCTTTAGCCTCCAGTAAAGAGGCAAGTTCCGCTAGCGACAACCGCCAATTTTTTCCAGGAATAAACAATTGAAATTGCATGCTTACACATGCCTAAACTGTTACTAACTATATAAGCAATTGACCCGCCGTCTCAGAAAATCTCCACTAACTTCGCACAAAAAACTTGAAGAACATACAAAACTAGAATGAATATAGCTACAAATCGTTTAAATATAGCCCACGCAGTTATGCTAAAAAAGGGATGCTTTATGCATGCAAGAAATTATCGGCCTGTGAGGGGTCAAGCTTACACGCGTAAAAAGTTTGCGAAGGGTTTTCCACCCCCCAAAATCGTCAAGTTCACAATGGGGAATACTAAAGGAACCTATGAGGTTGAAGCGAAACTCGTAGCTTTAAAAAGAGCTCAGATTCGCCATTGCGCCTTGGAAGCAGCACGTATAGCGACAAACCGGCTCCTAATAGATAAGTTGGAAAACGATTATCTAATGCAGGTTCGTCCATACCCGCATATCATCTTAAGAGAAAACAAAATGATTTTTGGAGCTCATGCTGACAGGCTTCAGCAGGGTATGCGAAGGTCTTTTGGAAAAGCCATAGGCACCGCAGCCCGTGTAAAACCCGGACAGACACTTATAACTGTTAAAGTTAAAGCAACTGGGGTCGACACAGCTAAAGAATCCCTGAAACGTGGAAGCGCAAAGCTACCAATCCCCTGCAAAATAACAGTTGAAAAAATACAGTCTCCCGATGTAACCAACAAGACGGAGATGGGGAAAGCTTGAGTGCCAAAACCAAATCCGATGTTTTATGGTTTGAAACAGTTAGAAACACTGACGTTCCGATTGTTGGAGGCAAGAACGCCAGTCTCGGTGAAATGATTAACGCTGGAATGCCCGTTCCTCCCGGTTTTGCCGTGACAGCCTACGCTTATGAAACGTTCATCAATCAAACGGGAATAGCTAAGAAAATCTATCAAATAATAAGCGAAACAGTAACGGACCCAAATGACCCAAAACAGTATGATGCCGCTTCAAAGAAAATACGTGCACTTATCGAAAAAACTCAGATGCCGCCGAAACTAGCTAAATCGATTAAAGCCGCCTATAAAGAACTTAATGAACGGTTCAGTTTGAAGGATGCTTTTGTTGCTGTGCGTTCAAGTGCCACAGCAGAGGACCTGCCTGACGCTTCATTTGCGGGTCAACAAGAAACTTACCTGAACGTGAAGGGTCCAGATGAGCTTCTTGAAAAAGTTGTGAAGTGCTGGTCCAGCTTGTTTACCCCCCGCGCTATATTTTACCGAAACGAAAAGGGCTTCGCACACGACAAAGTTTTCATAAGCGTCGGAGTCCAAAAAATGGTGAACTCCAGAGCCGCTGGAGTCATGTTCACAATAAACCCTGTGACGGGAGAAACGGACGAAATTGTGATTGAAGGCAATTACGGTTTAGGCGAAACCGTAGTGGCAGGTGCAGTGAACCCTGACGACTTCGTTGTCGATAAAGACACCTTGACAATCGAAGAAAGACGCATTGCCAAGAAAACAATTCACTACATTCGCGACCCAAAAACAGGCAAAACCGTCCATTTAGATGTACCCACAGAAAAACAGAAAAAACCTTGTATAAGCGACAAGGAAATTATTCACCTTACAAAACTAGCCAAGCTGATTGAGGCACATTACAAGAAAGCCATGGACATCGAATGGGCAATTGATAAAGACTTATCTTTTCCTGAAAATATATTCGTGGTTCAAGCTCGTCCAGAAACAGTTTGGAGTGTTAAAGGCATGGAATCAACACAAGCTGAAGAAGTAAACGCCCAAGCAGACCTGAAAGTGGCTGTAAAAGGAATTGCGGCTGGAAAGAGAGGCTACGGCTTCGGCGTAGCAAAAGTTGTTTTGTCTCCTGACGAAGCAAACGAAAAAATGCAAGAAGGAGACGTTCTCGTAACGGACATGACCAACCCAGATTTTGTTCCTTTCATGAAAATGGCTAGTGCAATAGTAACAGATAAAGGTGGAATCACGTCTCACGCGGCCATCGTAAGCCGTGAACTCGCTATACCCTGTGTTGTGGGAACCGAAACCGCAACCGAAGTCCTGAAAACAGGGAAAGAATACACGGTTGACTCAAGAAACGGAATTATCTACGAAGGCATTCTACGCGAGGCAAAAGAAGCATCTACTCAAGCCGCAATTGCAGTTGTTGCAGACCCTGCGCCCGTAACAGCCACAAAGATTTACATGAACCTTGGTGTTCCAGAAAAAGTCGAAGACTACAAGATGTTGCCCTTTGAAGGCATCGGGTTAATGCGAACCGAGTTCCTTTTGGCTAGCACGATAGGGGAGCATCCGCTGAATTTTGTTGACATGGGGAAAAGCCAGGAGTTCATAGCCAAACTGGCAGAAGGCGTAGCAACAGTGGCAAGAGCCATTCAACCACGTCCCGTTGTGGTACGTTTTAGCGACTTCAAAACAAACGAATACCGAGAGCTGAAAGGCGGCGACAAATACGAAATCGTTGAAGAAAACCCAATGCTTGGTTGGAGAGGGTGCAGCCGCTACATCAGCAAGTGGTACCAGAAAGCTTTCAGGCTCGAATGCCAATCCATCAAGAAATGCCGCATGGAATGGGGTCTGAAAAACGTGTGGGTTATGCTTCCGATGGTGCGTACACTTTGGGAAGCCAAGAAGGTTCTTGAGATCATGAAAGAAGAGGGTTTGGAGCGTAATCGCGACTTCAAGGTGTGGTTAATGGCGGAAACTCCTTCTATAGCTATAATGGCAGACGAGTTTTCCAAGCTGGTTGACGGTTTCTCCATAGGCTCTAACGACATGACTCAAGGTGTTCTCATGATTGACAGAGACTCTGAACGGTTAGGTCAAATGGGTTACTTCGATGAAAGGGAACCTGCCGTGAAAAGAATAATTGCTCACCTCATAAAAGCGGCTCATGAGAACGGTTGCACAGTCTCAATATGCGGTGAAGGACCATCAAACCTGCCAGACTTCGCAGAGTTTCTTGTCCGCGCTGGAATCGACAGCATCTCCGTAAATAACGACGCTGTTTTAGCCACGAAAAAGCATGTAGCAAGCGTAGAACAGAAAATAATTCTTGAACGTCTCGCAGAGCAGGCTGCATTAGCTGCTGGGCGTCCCATTAAAAAGCCAACCCCTGACTGGGAATGGACGCCATAACGTTATAAAACCCCAAGCAATGCACCTTGTCCTTTTCTCTTTCTATTACCTCTTCACGCAACAGCCTCTAGTAGGTGAATCAATATGAAAGGATTCGATTTCGAGGAAGAGAGAATAAAACAGGAAATCGCCAAGCTCGGTGCAAAACGTGTGCTGCTGCAGTTGCCTCAAGGCTTAAAACCTGAGGGTCCCCGATTAGCCAAGATTATTGAGAAAACAGGTGCCCTTCCCATAATCTCAGCTGACCCCTGCTACGGCGCTTGCGACTTGGCTACTTTTGAAGCTGAAAGCTTAGGAATAGACCTGATAGTGCATTTTGGGCATTCGAAACTGGTGAAGCACAAGCAGGTTCCAACTGTCTACGTGGAAGCCAGAGCAACCGTAACAGTTGCTGAGGTTCTCGAAAAAGCCGTTCCGTTGCTGAGCAAGTATGGCAAGATTGGCTTAGCAACCACGGTGCAGCATGTGCAGACTCTTGATGAGGCTAGAGAAATCCTTGTGCGCGCTGGAAAGACCATGGTTGTGGGCGATGCTGGACGAGTAACTTACTCTGGGCAGGTGATTGGTTGCGATTACAGCAACGTCAGATCAGTAGCTAACGGTGTTGACGCGTTCCTCTTTGTTGGCGGTGGGCGGTTCCACGCTTTAGGTATCGCTCTAAGCACCTCTAAACCCACGATAATCGCAGACCCCTACGAAAACAGGGCTTACTCTATAAATGAAGAAGCCCAGAAAGTACTTAAACAACGGTATGCTTGCATCGAAGAAGCGGGACGCGCTAAAACCTTTGGTGTGTTAATCGGTTTGAAACTAGGGCAAAAACGTTTTGAGGAAGCCTTGAAAATCAAAGAAATTGCTCAAAAAAACGGAAAAGTCACTTTCCTCTTTGCAGTTAGGGAACTCTCACCAGAAACGCTAATGGAGTTTCCATCAGTAGACGCCTACGTGAACACTGCTTGCCCACGGATAGCTCTTGAAGCCCCCTCAAAATTCCTCAAACCCGTGTTAACCTTTAACGAGTTTATGGTGGTAGCCGGCGAAACTTCATGGGAAAACCTGCTCAAAAACGGCTTATTCGAAAACTAGAGTTGGAACTCTTTCTATCTCAGATGGAGTCCCAGCCTTCTCCTAAAGCAAGCCTTGAGCAGTACACCGTCTCAGAAGCAGTTGCCGCGAAGATACTCTACTTAGCCGCTTATACAAACGGCGACATCGTTGGCAAAACAGTTTTAGATTTAGGCTGCGGAACTGGCAGGCTCGCTCTAGCAGCTTCTTACTTGGGCGCACAATCTGTGGTTGGCGTCGACATCGATAAAACAGCCATAAAAACTGCTTCTGAAAACTCGGAAAAAGCTGGATCCAAAACCAGTGTTCAATGGGTCCTCGCCGACATTGGCGCGGTAACGGGAAGCTTTGACACTGTACTGCAGAATCCTCCTTTCGGCGTGCAAAAGCGCACTGCAGACCGAAAGTTTCTGGAAAAGGCTTTGGAGGTTGGCAACGTGGTTTACTCGCTTCATAATCACCCGGGCTTGGACAAGCAGTTGATACAGAGGCTTAAGGCAAATCCTAGTGGTTCGCTACAAGTTGAGCCTTCCCCGTTTATCGCGAGGTTTGTTGAGAGCCGTAGCGGCGGGGTCAAAGCAGTTTATGCTATGCTTATGACTATTCCGCGCATGTTTGATTTCCACACTAAAATGAAACATGATTTTGTAGTTGACCTGTACCTCATAAAGAAACGCGAGCGATGAGAATGGGTGTTCTGCGGCGCTGTTTTTGCATATAGGTAATCAAAAGGTTTATTGAGAAGCATAGAAACTTAGGATATACCCGTTCAGAGAACCCCTCTGTATCGTTTATATTTAACAATAAAAGGGAAACAGCATGAGTCAGAAAGCATCTGGACATAAAAGCGGTAATTTAGTGTTGCCTGGAGAGCGCTTAGGTGTTATAGAAGAATTCATTCCGGATTCTGGAACGTACGTTAAAGACGGTGTAATATACTCCAAGATTGTTGGTCGCGCGTTAATGGATTTGCTGAGCAAACGCGTTTCTGTTTATCCATTAATCAATGAGTCACCTGTTCCAAAAATGTCAGCGGTAGTCGTAGGGCAAGTTGGCAACGCTCAGTCTGATAATGTTCTGGTTAGAATCTTCAAGATAGGTTCCAAGAGGGTTTCAGGTGTTTTCACCGGAATTCTCCATATTTCTGATGTGCAGGAGCGCTACGTAAAATCTATGAATGATGTATGTAAGCCAGGTGACATAATACGAACTAAAGTTATAAGCATCAAGAATCAGGTTTCCCATCTTTCCACTAACGACAAAAGTTTAGGTGTAGTGTACGCTTTTTGTTCTCGCTGTTCAAATTTGCTGGAGCAAAAGCGCCATGAGATGCAATGTCCGAAATGCGGCAACGTTGAAAGGCGTAAACTCGCTTTGGATTATGGAAAAGAGGAGATATGAGCAAATTGAAGGTTAAAGTGTTAAAGAAAGAAGCTAATGAGCTTAAGATAGAAGTTGAAGGTGCTGGGCACGGGCTCTGTAACCTGTTGCAGAAGAAACTTTTGGAAGACGAGAAGGTGGACTTAGCTGGCTACGATATACCGCATCCTTTAGCGTCAAGCCCCGTGATATATGTTCGAATGAAAGGCAAAGCGAAACCTGAGGCGGCACTAATTAAAGCAGCGGAGAACGCCCGCGAAATGAACAAAGCCTTCAGCAAGGAACTGAAGAAAGCGCTCAAATCTTAAATTCACCTTTTGTTTTCAAGCAGAGGCACTTATCCTAGTTTTCTTGTTATCTTTCACAGCGTTAGCCTCCGAGACTTGGGCAAGCGCGTTAAATTTATAACAACCTCACAAAATACTTAAAAGCAAACCGCTAGGAAAAAAAGTTTTGAACCACCAAAGTTTTCGCGTTATAAAACCTGAAATCCGGGTTCTAGGGGTAGATGACGGCGCATTCAAGCCGCATGTGAAGGGTCAGGTTCCAGTTATCGGTGTTGTTTTCAGAGGCGGTTTTTGGCTTGACGGTGTAATGCACACCAAAATAGAGGTAGATGGGTTCGATGCAACTGATAAGATAGCTTCCATGATAACTGGTTCATCTCACTATAAGCAGTTGCGGGTGATAATGTTGAACGGCGTGACGTTCGCTGGCTTCAACATAGTAGATGTTAAAGCGCTTCATGCGGCGACGAAGCTGCCTGTTATAACAGTGACGCGTGAAAAACCTGACTTTGAGGATATTCACAAGGCGCTCAAAAATCTGGCTAACAGTGAAGCGCGGTGGGAAGCGATTCTTAGCGCGGGAGCTCCCGTTGAGGTCTCAACTAGAAGCGCTGAAGCGAGGGTCTACATGCAAACCGTTGGGGTCTCAAAAGAGGATGCTCAAAAAATCTTGCGTTTGACTTCAACTCGAAGTAATGTTCCAGAAGCCCTCCGTGTTGCACATCTTATTGCATCTGGAATAAGCCATGTGTAGTCGCGGAACTAGAAAAAGTTTAAAAGAGACCACGTAAAGGGAATCCAAAACGTATAGCGGAGTAGTGAATCATGGAATTCTGTCCGAAATGCGGTTCTCGTCTTGAATTCAAAAAACCAAAGACTGCCAAAGCAGCATCTTTAACGCTTGTCTGTCCGAAATGCGGATACAAAAAGCGTGAATCAACCACGAAAGTTGAACCTAAAATCGGTAAAGTAATCCAGCATAATCCCCAACAGTTTGTAGCTGTAATCGGCAAGAAAGAACAAAAACTTCGAACACTACCTACCGTCCGAATCGAATGCCCCAAATGCGGAAACAAGACCGCATACGTCTGGCAAGTGCAGACAAGGAGTGCTGACGAATCTTCAACTCAGTTCATGCGATGCACAAAATGCGACCACACGTTCAGAGAGTACAGCTAAACTTTCCATCTCTTCGCAGGTGTCAAGGTTCAAAACCGAAGTTTTCCTCACGAATATTTTTATCTATGAGCATTTAACGCTTAATTGCCTAAAATTTTAATAACATCTCTGTGTAGCATTAAGCGAGGAAAAAGGACATGTTTAAGCTTAAAGTATCTGACGCTAAACTCTTGAGAGACATGGCTGCTGCCATATCCATTCTTGTAGATGAAGCCACATTTAAAATCGAGCCTGAAGGCTTGAAACTACGGGCGATGGACCCGTCCCGTGTTGCCATGATTGATTTCGAATGGCCTAAAACAATTTTTGAAGAATACGTTTGTGAAGCACCCTCCAAAATGTGTATAAACATAAGCGAGTTGTTGAGGCTACTCAAACGAGCAGGCAAGGAAGAGACAGTAGAGTTGTCTCTTGACGATAAGACTGGGCGTCTTCAAATCAAAATAACAGGAAAGTACAGTCGTAACTTCAACATGCCCACGCTAGAAGCATCCGAAGAAGAAGTACCAACACCCAAGATAGCCTTTAACATAAAAGCTAAAACCACAACACAAGGGCTAAGCCAGGCAATAGAAGACGCGCAGCTTGTAAGTGACCACGTCAGAATAGAGGCGGATGCAGAGAAACTTCTGCTAAACGCTGCAGGAGACTTGATGGGTGCAACAATAACGCTTCAAAAAGAAAGCGATACCCTGCTGGAGTTGGAGGTAAAAGAGAATTCAAAGGCGACTTTCAGCTTAAGCTACTTGTCTGAAATCATAAAGGCTGCTTCAGCCACATCTGAAATTGCCACTCTTGAATTTTCAACTGACATGCCCGTGAAAATAGATTTTCAACAAACAACCGCTGGAAAACTGACTTTCTTCCTTGCGCCAAGAATCGAAACCGAATAATAAGAATGTAGCATGCAAATGGAAACGGTTAGCTTCACCCAGAACGACTTGGCGAAATATCCCTTTCTGAAAGAAACCGCAGCGCATATGAAAAAACTAAACTTGAAAATAGAAGAATTGACGAATCCTGAGATGGGGCAAATTCTCAACCGCGCCGAAGAAAGAGTTGAAAACGCAATTTTATCTGTTTCCGTTGGAGAAAAACGCGAAAACTACGTGGAAATTCCCTCTTTTCCTGTTGCAATTATGTTAACGATAGCCACCAAGAACTCCTTCATCAAGAAACGTTATGCTCTAGCCGAAGCAAAACAAGCTTTCAGCGACCTGCAATTTGAAACCCGCGAAAGAATTATGGCGATTGCACTGGATTTCGGGTGGAATCTTGAACAAAATCGAAACTCCAAAATACCTTTTGAATTCGCACTAAATTTCACTGACTACTTGAGGAACACTGTGCATTTGCGGGACATGAAGTGGAAACTGGTAAATCAAATTTTAGTGAACGGGATGGTTTACTTAACCCAGAAGGATGTTGTGCGACTGCTGCAAGAAGAGGTTCGCCGCCGTATCGAGAGAAGACTGGAAGCAACCGAACTTCCAAGCTTTCCAGAGAAAATAACGGAGATGGCAGAGCGGCTACTAGAATTAGCCAAGGAAAGGATTGGTCAGGACGAGATGGAGGGGTTCCCCAAGACTGTGACGCAATCAGCTTTTCCACCCTGCATCATAGCCCTTCAGGAATCGGTGGCGAAGGGTCATCATCTTTCACATGTGGGCCGATTCACCTTAACCTCGTTTCTCGTTAGCATCGGTATGCCCTCAGAAAAAGTAGCTGAATTATTCAAGAGTTTTTCAGATTATAACGAAAGGTTAACGCGCTATCAAATTGAGCACATCGCAGGAGAACGCGGCTCCAGAACACGGTATACTCCGCCTCAGTGTTCGACTTTGCAGACTCACGGTGTTTGCGTAAACCCTGATGCTTTATGCCGTTGGGTTCGTCATCCCCTAGCTTATTATAGACGTGAAGTGAAGCGGCAAAACCAATAAAATCATCAAAAAGCTCCAGTTGGTTCCTGCTTTATTGTTAAAACTTATTAACAAATTGCGACTGCATATGGGTAGGTGGCTTTCATGTCCTATCAGCTAATAGGCGCCTTAGAGGGCATCTCAGATGTTGGTGTTATTCTACCTACGTATCGTGAGGCGGAAAACATAGCGAGCCTTATTGAGGACATTGAAAATCTTCCGCTTAACACTTCCATTCTGGTTATAGATGATTCTAGCGCTGATGGAACCGTGGAGGTCGTGCAGAATCTGCAGAAAAAACACGGCAATATTCTTCTCTGTGTTAGACCTAAAAAAAGCGGGTTAGGAACCGCTATAACCGACGGATTCAAAATCTTTTTGGCCTCCAAGTTTCCGCCGAAGTTCATTGTGACAATGGACGCTGATTATTCACATAACCCGAAGGCTATTCCTCAACTGTTATCAAGTATGCAAAGTGGATGTGGCATAGTTGTAGGAAGCAGATATTGCAAAGGCGGTAAAATAGCGGGGTGGCCGTTCACAAGAAAAGTAATCAGTCGAGCGGCAAATATTATGGCTAGATTTTTAATGGGTTTTACGCTTCGGGATTGCACAAGCGGATTCCGTTGTTATTCTACAGGTTTTCTGAAAGTAGCCATCGGCAGTTTACACAGCCAAACCTACGAAATTCAAATCGAAACTGTACGGCAAGCTCTTATAAGGGATTTCAATGTTAAAGAAGTCCCAATACTTTTTGTCAACAGGAAACTTGGAAAATCAAAACTTACATTGACAGAAGTTCAAGGCTACTTATCCTATACCTTGAAGACAGCGACACGTGGAATAGCACACGAGACTTAAATGGCTGTTTAAATTCTGAAAGTCACCACCGCTCTATGGAATTTTATACTTAACAACAGTGGATGTCCTTCCGAGTTATGCGGAAATTAAAATAGCGAAACAGTACATATGCTTCCGAACACGTGAACACCAGTATCTCAATATGTCGAGGAAACTGTCGATGAGACGATTTGGCGTGCCTAAAGTTTTTCTTTTAGGCGCTATTGCGTTGCTTGCTTTAAGTGTAGCCGTCGCAGTTGTGAGTCTGTGTCCGATAGCCACTAGTGAGACGGAAACCCGCGTTATCATTGATGAGTCTTTTACGTTAACGCCGCTGGAAATGTGGAGACATGGTTTAGGTTCTTTTCGAGGCGGCGAGAACATTTCAACATCACTCCTTAACCCGTCGAATTCACCTATCAACTTTTCAATAGTAACTTACAACGGTACTCGTTTTTCTATCGTGTCATCTGCAGATATTGAGTATTCATTTACTGCTGGCACTGACTATTACGAGGTCGTTTTCTTAACTGACTCGAATGTTGCAAGCGATTTTCACTTTGAAGTGTCCGTTGAGAAACCTGAAGTCCTTTTTCCATTTTCTTGGCTTACTACTCCCGCTAGAATCGTTTTCTTCTTCAGTTTGGGCTCAATCATCCTGTTGCTGTTGAAACCCGCGCTTAACAACGCCTTAGTGTTTAGAGCGGAAGAATGCAAAGCGAGGCTTTTAAGTCATAAAGGCCGTCGAGTATTGTTGATTTTGGTTCTTTTGTCTTTAGCTTTCTGGCTTTTCCTTCTGGTGGTGAACACCAACGCTTTTGCATCTTTCGAAAATTGGTTTACAGACCATGCGAGGCACTCATATTCTTCGACCTTATTTTCAAAAGTTGGTTTTTCCATTTTTGATACCCCTCTGGGGCAATTATCCAGCAGCGATAACTCTTATTACAAGTTTGTAACTTGGCCCCAGATGGCGCATATTTATCCTTTAGGCAGCATCTTTTTGTTTCTTCCATTCGGTTTTCTGCTTCAAAGCGGTGTCAACCAGGTTTTCGTCTTCAAGATGGAAATAGCTGTTTTCCTTTTGTTTGCCCACGTTAGCTTGTACTATTTTCTCGAGCGCTTTTGGAAGCAGAAAATGTTTCCCTTTTTGAAGTTGCTGGGCGTATACGCCATGTACATACCCTTAATCGTTTACGCGGCTAATGGAACGTATGACGCGGTTCCGCTTCTGTTTTCCTTAATCGCCATAGACCGGTACCTAACTGAACGATACGACTATTTCCTTTTGTTTATAGCAATCTCTGTGATTTTGAAGTACCAAGCAGCCATATTCCTTTTCCCTCTCATTATAATGGGTCTGCTGAAGCTTTTTGAGCAGCACCAGCTCTCCAGTTTAATCAGAAACAAAGCAGTAATTGCCGCTGCCATTCTTACAGCAATCGCTGGAGCTACAGCTGTTGCAAGCGCGCCCTATTTGATGGACACAAAACCCGAGTTTATCCTGAACGGGATTAACGCTTTCAGTCCTCACGCACAGATAACTTGGGAGGTGCAGTCGTTCGCAGTGTTACTAACTCTTGCTGTTACTCTGCTTTTTGCGGTTTACATGCGTAAAAGAAACCCCTTTATTTCGTTGTCTGCAGTTTTTCTGCTGTTGCCCCTTTTTACGATGCCGTTTTTCCAAATTTGGTACTTGCCATTTTTCTTTGGGTACTCGTTACTTCCTCAGAAAAAAAGAGACATGGAACTCACCATGATTTGGCTGGTCTTCATTATGGCTGTGATTGGTTTCGGCTTAATTTCCTTTGACCTACTACATGTTCTGGATGGTTGGGCAAGAGTTTTGGGACTCTAACCTCTTCAGTAATCTTGAACATCAGGCGGTTAATGGTTAAATTTGAGAACGTGACATCATCTAATCGATAGAGCAGGGGGCAGCGGCGAGGGTGACTATGTCTTCCCGAGATTTCGTTTATGCAAGTTTTTCTGATTTTTACAGTTCCCCCTCCACAGTTATTCCTTCTCCCGCTTCGCTCGGTCAGAGAGAACTTGGTTTTCTTCTCTTGAAGGAACGAATAATGCTACGGCATAAGGTTTTTGCCCGCATCAAAGACCTCAAGCTGTTTCTCAGCGAGAGGGTTCCTTCAGATGTTTACCGTTCTTGTGCATACTACGAAAATCCAGCGGCTGAGATGGACAAAAAGGGTTGGCTTGGAGCTGACCTTGTTTTCGACATAGACGCTGACCACATTCCCACATCTTGCAGTAAAATCCATGACGAATGGACCTGCGCCAACAGCGAGTGTGGTTTCAGCGGAAAAGGCGTCACTCCTGAAACTTGTCCGATTTGCGGAGGCAAAAAGTTCGACACGAAGACTTGGCCTTGTGAACTCTGCTTGGAATCCGCCAAAGATGAAACCGCTAAGCTAATTGACATGTTGGAGAAGGATTTTGGTTTTTCCAGTAAAGAGATGAACGTGTTTTTTTCTGGTCATCGTGGTTATCACGTTCACGTTGAGAACGAAGCCGTTAAGACGTTGGATACTATGGCTCGCAAGGAAATTGTTGACTACGTTTTTGGGCTGGGTTTAACAATATCTGGAGGCAAAACAAAAGGCAGGTCTAGGCGGAGGCGTGCTTCTCGAGGTTTCAGTTTGCATGATTTCGGTTGGAACAAGCGCCTGAAACTGGGTCTCCACAATTTCATACTTAGCGCCTCAAAAGAAGACTTGAAGACCGCGGGTGTTAAAGGAAAAGCGGTTAACGAAATATTGGAAAACAAGGAGTTGATTTTGAAACGTTGCGTGGGAGACGGACGTTGGGACAGCGTTAAAGGCGTCGGGGTTAAAACTTGGAAAAAACTGGCTGAGCACGTTAAGGACCTCGAGTCTTCAAAGATTGATACGGTTGTCACCACGGACACGCATCGTTTGATCAGGATGAACGGGACTTTGCATGGCAAAACCGGCTTGAAGAAGATGGAGTTTCCGATTGGAAGCCTTGACGATTTCGACCCGTTTAAGGAGGCAGTAGCTTTTAAAGAGGGCGCCGTGAAAGTGTTTGTCTCTGATGCACCAGAATTCAGGTTGGGTGGAAACGTGTTTGGTCCTTACAAGCGTAAAACGGTTGTGCTTCCCACAGCCGCGGCCATGCTTCTTATCTGCAAGCGCAGAGCGGAGGTGGCGAAGTAGTTATGTACGATGAACTTTATGCTGCTTGGCGGTTTGAACTTGAAAACACTGCGCTGGGTGGTTTGCCTTCTGACTTTTACGCTCGCGCCGCAGATTACCTGAAAACCATTACCGAAGAAACCAAGATGATGGATAAGAAAACCGTAAAGTCAAGGCTTCTGGAGCGCGAGTTGGAGCGTGTCAAGTGCATGCTTCAAGAGTTAATTTGGGCGCGATACAAAAAACTAGTCTCGCTGGTCAGTGAGAGCAAAAAACTGCCTTCGGGTTTGTTGGCGGATGATGAAGAATCGTTGTGCACAAGCTTCGTCTCTTTCGCAGAATCATATCAAAAATTCGCGGACAAGCTGTTGAAAGGGAAGGTTTCCAGTCAGGTTTCAAAAGCGCCTGCAAAGAAAGTTTGCAAAAGAGTTGCCTTAAGGTTTCTCAAGGCTGTTCCAGCAGTAATCGGCGCTGACATGAAAACTTACGGGCCTTTCATGGTTGAAGACGTTGCGTCTGTGCCTGTGGAAAACGCTGAAATCTTGGTTAAGCAGGGTTTGGCTGAGAAGGTTGAGCTTTCTTAATCTCTTGAGGCTTTTTTCCGTCCCTTTTCTCCGTAATTTTGCGCCAAAGGCTTAGGCTTCCGAGAATTATCAAGGGATATGATACGATCCATACGATAGCATACAATGGGCCGTAGTAGAAGTGGAATAACTGCACGTCTCCGCCGTCCATTCCGATTGTGAATATGGCGGCTATTCTCAGGATGTTGATGAAGTAAGTTACGGCGGCGCCAACTGCGAAGTAGACTGTTTTTGCTTTCCAATTGATGGGCATCCTTTTCAAGAATAGCAGTGCTACTACGGTGAAGATGAGTAGGCTCTCGATGCCTGCGCAGGGCCATGCTATGTCGAAAGTGGCTGTACGCATGGGGTTAGCGGGGTCGGTTGCCGTCAGCCGAGGCATGGTGCTTGCTGTGGATAAGCTGGTCTGGTAACCCATCAGGTTTAACACGTTGGCTGCAAGCGTGGCTGTGGTGGGAACGAGCAGCTGGAACGGTGTGAATTGACCATAAGGAAACACGTTGTCAATTGTGTAAAGCGCTCCGACTATGCCGAGGAAGAAGGCGGGAACTGAGAAATCCTTGAGCCCCTTTTTCCCAAACTGCAGGAAAATCATCACACAAAACAACGCTGTGAAGACGAGGTATTCAGTTGAGAGCGCCATTGATTCCCACCATGTTACGCCGATTTGCCGAGATGCCTCAGCTATAGCAGTGTTTAATCCCAAATAGTTGGATAATACCACGTACACTGTAGGAAGCAGGAGTGCGGCAACGAAAACAAGCGTTTTAGCGGAAGCAGCTGTGTCTATCTTGTTTGGTTGGATGGTTTCCCAGCTGAGAATTAATTCTAGGGCTATGAGCCATATGAAAAACAGTTGGAAGGTTCTGCCTTTCCACATCAACTCAAACGAGCCTGCGTCCAGAAAATACAGCCACAAAAACGATACGGCAAAAGACACTAACGGCAACAGCTTCAACAGCGTATTCTCATGCTCTTTAAGGAACGACAGAACAGCTTGCATTATCATACCAAACTTAAGTTGACAATAATAACGGTGCATCTTAGTTTAAAAAAGGATATGCACTCCACTCGCGATGTCTTCTATAAATCAGACAGTAAAAAAGATATAGCTGTGGCCAGGAAACCGTGTTTTGTTAGATGCGCGCTCGGTTTATGCTATACATGTAAGTGGTTATGTACTGAAGTGCGGAGTGTTATTCTCGAAGTAGCTTGAGTGTCCGAAGTATTTTCTTGAACTCTTCCTCTTTCAATGAGGCTCTTCTTCCGTTCGCGTAGATTTCCTTTACTTTCTCCACCACTGTCATGAGGGTTTGCCCGTTCGGAGCTTTTCCTGTGATTTCCATTATCTTATGTTTAATTATGCCCTTCCCTGACTGTTTTCCTATCGTCAAACGGCGCACATTGCCCACAAGTTCAGGCGGGTAAGGCTCATAAGTCCACGGGTCATTCAACACGCCGTGCGTGTGGATTCCTGACTCGTGTGCAAATCCGTAGTCGCCAATTATCGCTTTGTTGGGTGGAACCACGTAGCCTGTGGCTTTGCCGATGAAATCCGCCGTCTCCTTGAGCTTCGCGGTTTTACCCTCGAATTTTTTAACCCCATAGTGCAGGCACAAGTTCAAAAGAACCTTCTCAGTCTCGGCGTTTCCAGCTCTTTCCCCTATTCCAAGAAACGTGGTGCTCGCGTAAATCTTATCCCACATGCCAGACGCTGCACGAATACCAGCCATAGTGTTTTCAACTGCGTTCCCAAAATCATCATGCGCGTGAATCTCAATAGCCTCAATTTTAGTCTCCTTCTTAATTGCACAAATCTTGGCGGGAATACCACTCGGTAAGGGCGCATCTGCATCTGAAAGCCCAATCCCAACGGTGTCGCAAACTCGGTAACACTCGGCACCAGCTTGTGCAACAGCGTTGACAAGTTCCTTTTCAAAATCCCAATCTGCACGGGTGCTGTCCTCGCCGTGAACGAACGCTCTTAACCCATGCGTCTTAGTTGCATACTCAACCACTTCAACCAGATTAGCCAGAATCGTATCGCGGGTTCTCCTAGGCCACTTAGCCCTAAAATGAATATCCGAAACAGGATGCGAAATGCCTACTTCGTTGAAACCGCACTGCAGAGCGCTATCAATGTCCTCTTTAACTGCACGGCACCACCCCGCTACCCGCGTGTCCAAGTTTAAGTCTTGAATAAGCTTTGCAGCTTTCTTGTCAGGCTCCTGATAATGGAATACCTCAATTCTTTCCACGCCTGTCTCACTTAGAAGCTGGGCTATTTCCGCGGCGTCCTTGGGTCCAACAGCTAAACCCGGCATTTGGATTCCGTCTCGAAGCGTAGTATCATCTATTATCGGCTCAGTTTTTAACCCCAATTTAAAATAGAAATCGTTTACGTCCAATTTACACTACTCTGCTTATTTGTACACTTCACACTGTGAAGATGCAACTCGTACAAGTTCATTATCTACCTTGATAAACGTTACCACATATTTTCTGAAAGATTGTCCAATCAGAAACGTTACATATACAACATTTAACTTGTCTTTACGCAAATTTTCCCCTTCAATTAAGAACGCATAGCACTTCAACACTCCTTAACTCGCACGGAAAAACGACAAAAAACACCGCAGAACCTCTGCCACCTAAACTTCTTTTCATATTTGGAACCTATTAGGATCCTAATAGTGGTTCATTGCAGAAACTATAGAGGGGGGGCTATCCTGACAAGGCGCTTCTCTCAGCATCAGAGTTCCTTTAAATAAGGGGGCTATAGACTGTTCCAAGCGTTAGAGAACCTTGGAAACAGCGGAAAAAGTATAAGAATGTGTGTGTTTTCTCTATTGCAAAGCCGGATAGTGTTCAACATGAATGTTCCTAAACAAATTCGGACCTACTGTCCAAAATGTAAAGCTCATCAAACTCACACCGTAGGTGTTTACAAGGCAGGAAAGCGAAGAGCCTTAGCTAAAGGAGAACGCCACCACAAACGAGAGAAGAAAGGTTACGGTGGACAAAAATACCCGCTTCAACGTGAATTTGCCAAAACCACCAAGAAACAAACCCTGAGGCTCAAATGCAAAGTATGCGGTTACATGCATCATAAAGACGGCATACGCCTGCGAAAACTAGCCTTAACATAGGAGAACTGAAAACATGACAGAATGGAATAAACTCATTCCAAAACCAAGAAGCAAGTTCCTACGCGTAAAATGCTTGAAATGCGGAAACGAACAGCTCCTCTTCAGCAACGCCGTAAACAAAGTCATCTGCAACGTCTGCGACGAAACACTCGCAGAACCAACAGGCGGAAGAGCCAAAATCAAAGGCGAAATCCTAACCGCCTACGAATAGGACGAACACACCAATGGCCGAACGAAAGCCCCAATGGCCTGAAGTCGGAGATTCAGTAATAGCCACCATACAAAACGTAACCACATACGGCGCCTACGCGAAACTCGACGAATACGACAAACAAGGACTACTACACGTCTCCGAAATCAGCAGCAGTTGGATAAGAAACATCCGCGACTTCGTGCGCGAAGGACAAAAAGCAGTTTTAAAAGTCATACGCGTAGACTCTGAGAAAGGTCACATAGACTTATCCCTAAGACGCGTTACCAAAAGAGCACGAATCGAAAAAATACGCCAATGGAAACAAGACCGAAAAGCTGAAGCCCTGCTTCGCGGTGTTGCAGAAAAAGTCGGGTTACCACATGAAGAAGTCTATGAGACCGCAGGAGCTCTCCTAGAAGAAAAGTACGGATTATACGAAGGCTTCGAAAAAGTAGCTAAAGAAGGGGCCGAAGTTTTGACAGCGATGGGTGTCCCCGAAGACCTCGCCAAAGCCTTCTTTGAAGTTGCGGAAGAGCGAATCCGTGTAAAGATGGTGAAGGTTAAAGGTACGCTAGAAATCCGCAGCATGACACCTAACGGCGTTAAAGTCATCCAAGACTCGTTCCTTAAAGCCAAAAAAACAGAAAAACCAAAAGACGCAGACGTGCGATTCTACGTAATCGCTGCCCCAAAATATAGTTTGGAAGTGTCCGCGGAAAACTACAAGCGGGCAGAAGAAGTTCTGCAGAAAGTCTCCCAAAATGTAATATCAAATATAGTCAAGGCTGGTGGTCAGGGTAGCTTTAGAAGGGAGAAATAGTGGGTTGGCTTTTAAGGAAATGTGAACAATGTGGCAAATACACCTTAAAGACTAATGGGTGTCCATACTGCAGTGGGAACGTGCGAATACCTCATCCAGCAAAATTTTCCCCTGACGATAAATACCTCAAATACAGGATGGCTATGAAAAAGGAGAATGCGGCAAAGTGAAAGAAACTTACATCAAGGAACTCAAACAAGTCGAACCCAACAATCCCATTCTAATCGAAGGCCTTCCAGGCTTAGGGCTTGTCGGAAAAATCGCAATACGTTATTTAATTAAAAAGTTAAACGCGAAAAAGTTCGCTCATCTATACTCTCCGCATTTTCCATACTTCGTGCTGGTTAACAAAAAAGGCAACGTTCGCCTCTTGCGAGGAGCATTCTACTTCTGGAAAAACGAAAACGGACCAAACGACCTAATACTCTTCACCGGCGACAGCCAGTCACAAACCATTGAAGGACAATACGAAATCGCAGACCACATGCTTGACTTCTCACAGAAACACAGCGTTAAAACAATCGTAACCATCGGCGGTTACCGAATGGAAACAAAAGACAAACCCAACGTTTTCGCAGCAGCCACAGACCAAGAACTTTTAGACAAAGCCTTAAACGCCGGCGCAGCTTTAAGCAACTCGGGAAGCCCCATAGTCGGCACTGCAGGGCTGATCCTCGGACTGGCACGTTTCAGGAAAATCAGCGCCCTCTGCCTTCTGGGAGAAACCCGTGGTTATCTACCTGACCCTTTAGCGGCAAGAAGCGTTTTAGAAGTTTTGAAGTCAACATTCAACTTTGACGCGGATCTGAACGATCTGAACGAAGAGATTGCTAAAGCCGAAACGATGGTAACGCGTTTACAGGAAATTGAAGAAAAAAGGGCTCTGCAGGCTGAGGAAACACGCAAAGAAGAAGACAAGAAAACAACCTACATCTCCTAAGCAGACAACACCACTGGCTTCTGGCTTATTCTTGCAACAACAATTATTGTTTTCATGTTTTCTTTAGGTAGCCTTCTCTGTGTTCATAGATCGTGCCTTCACGCAGCAACTGCCATAGCATCCGTTCAGTTTCAGCTCTTGGGATTTTATGCTTTTCCTCTAACTCGCTTACGAGCGCTGCCTTTTCAACCATGCCCGTTTCCTTTTCCATTTCAATCAGCACTGAAAGAACTACCTGCATCTTGTCTCTAACGCTCTTGGGTCTCCCGGTCATTATCAAGTCAATGTCCATTTTGTACGAAGACAAGTCTATTCCAACTTCCTCCAAAGACCTCTTCATAATCGCTATCGCTGAATCTGCATCCTCAGCTGAAACTTCTTTCCTTAGAGCTACGCGCGCTCTTGCCTCAGCTATACGAACAAGCGACTCAAGCTGCCGTGCAGTTATTGCCACAGGCGAGCCTTCTGTTTCGCTTGCTGAACGCATTGCCAAATAGAACTCCTTAAGATGCTTCAACGCGTCCTTGCTTAACACTGGCTTAATTGCTTTAGCGTAGCTTACGTATTTTCGCATGAGATCTGCGTCTACTTGCGCTTCCACAGGGCTTGCCCCTCGCCTGTGAATTTCAAGGATGTGCTCTGACATTTTTGCATCAGCTTTTTTGTCCGGTACATCTCTAAGCACGAAAATCAAGTCGAATCGAGACAGGATTGTTACTGGAAGAGATATGTTCTCAGCCACAGTTCGATGCGGTTCATATCTGCCCAAAGATGGGTTAGCCGCAGCGAGCATGGCAGTTCGCGCATTCAACGTAGCAACTATGCCACCTTTTGCAACGGAAACAGTGTGTTGCTCCATAGCTTCGTGTATTGCAACTCGGTCTTCAGGACGCATTTTATCCATTTCGTCTATACACGCTATTCCCTTGTCAGCTAACACTAATGCGCCCGCTTCGAGACTCATGCTGCCTCCCTTCTCTCGTATTACCGCTGCGGTCAAACCGGCGGCGGTTGTTCCACGCCCTGACGTATACAAGCCGCGCGGTGCTATCTTCGCCACATATTGCAAAAGCTGCGATTTTGCTGTGCCAGGGTCACCGATTAAAAGCGCGTTCATTTCCCCTCTTATGGTTATGTCTGGCAGGCTTTTTGATACACCGCCAAAAAGAAGGTACATGATAGCTTCCTTAATGTGATCGTACCCGTAGATTGAGGGCGCTATTGAACTCAATAGCTTCTTATGAACCTGCGGGTCTTTTGAAAGTGCCAGAATTTTCTCTTCCTCTTCCTGTGATGGAGGCCTTGACTCTGGCTCTTTACCCAAAACTTCTATCGAATTGGCATCTAAATGCAAAATGAAAATGCGTAGTTTACCGATTCCAGGACGCGAGGGCGCGAAAGCTTGAACTATTCCAACTATTGAAACATGGTCGCCGGGTCTGGCAAGATCAACTATTTCGCTTCCAACAAGCTTCACGTTTAACGTGCGGGGAAGCTGACCAGGTGGCAGGTCTTCAGGTCTTTCTTGAAGCCGCAGCTCTTGTGAATCTATGAAGGTGGACTCGTCTTGAACGAACTCGAATGGGCCATCCCTTCCGCAATCTGGACTGGGACACACGGGTGGCGCCTTCAAGAATTGACCCGTTTGTTCTATATGATTTACTGTTCCGCATCGTTTGCATCTGAATGCGGCGTTCATAACCATGGGGCGAACTGGAGTGGCTCGGACGACTATACCCTCAACCATAACTAGTTTTCCCATCTGCTTTGAGCCGAGTTTTCGCAGTTGCTCTTTACCCAGCAGATTTACAATTCTAACGATTACTTTCTCAATTTTCCCCGCGTACTCAGCGTCTTCAATCCCGAGTTGGGCATAAGCCGCGTTGCCTGCGTGTTGCAGAAAGTCTTCTGGTTTCTCCATCAATTTCTCCGCGAGTCTTTGATCAAAACCGAAAATTTCCTCAAAATCCACGGTTATAGATTCTCTGCCGGCTATAGCCATCTGCGAGATTTTCTGACGATACTTTTCTTTCTTGAAGAATTCCAAGAAGCGTTCCTGAGGGTCTACGGTTGATAGCTCGCGGGCCATTTTGTTCATCTTTCTCCTTCAAAGTCTAGTATCTGCGCTTTCCACTCGTTGATTATCCTACCGAGTTGCTCGTAAATGAATCGCTCCTCACATGTAAGTTTTTTCTGTATCTGCCCAGTTTGCACTGGACCTGAAGACAAAGCAATTATCTTCTTCAATCTGGAGTTAACGATGTCCCATGCTAAATGCTTGGTTTTCTCGTATTCTTGTGCTTTCTCCGGGTGTTTCGCTATTTCAGCTTTGATGTCTGCGAGGTAACGGCGGAGTTTAGGGTAGAAGTCTTCTTTAAGCTCTGATATTTGCCCGGCTATTTGCACGCGCTCTTTCCATTGAATCTTGTAAAGCGCAGTTGCTTTCAAAAGGTCATCTTCACGGAAATGAACAATTCCCGCCCCCGCAAGTTCCTGTGCTATCCAGTAATACAATTCATAATCGTTTCCTTCTTCAAAAGGACCCACCGATAACCCAGCAAGTTTGATTTCAGGATGATTTTTATCCGCTGTAACTCTTACAAGTAAGTTTTCAAAACAAAAATCCAACTTCTCGATTTCCATGGGCATCCCTGTTTATTCTCCCCTTCAGTCCTCTACGCTCTACTCTATGCACTAAAACAGGATATAAAAAGAGCCGTTTAAAGATTTAGAGCAAACATATGATAATTTAGGGAGCTTGAATCCACGAACTTAAGGCCAAAGTCCCAATGTCGCTATTGCGCTGGCAACTCTTCCCACTCCAAGCATCAAAGCGGCTGTTCTCATGTCGCTTTCTTCCTCCTTCGATAGCTTCTGCACGTCATAGAACGATTTGGTTATTTTGTTTTTCAGTTTTCCGTTAACTTCGTTCAATGTCCAGTGTTCCCTTGTCAAGTTTTGCACCCACTCAAAATAGCTCACCGTAACCCCTCCCGAGTTAGCTAGAATATCCGGTATCAAGCAGGTTCCTTTCTCGTGAAGCACCTTGTCTGCTTCGGGGGTGGTAGGTCCATTCGCACCTTCCGCCACTATCTTAACTTTAATTTCATCCGCATTATCCTTGGTTATCTGGTTCTGTAAAGCCGCTGGAATAAGTATGTCACATTTTGTTTGCAACAGTTCCTCGTTTGTTATATTAACGCAGTTTTTATGGTTAACCACTGAACCCGTTTTTTTCTTGTGCTCGTATACGGCGGACGGATTTATGCCATCTGAACAGTAGATTCCGCCTGATGAATCGCTTACTGCGACCACTTTGCAGCCTAAACTGTGCATAATGCTGGCAGCGTTGTATCCGACGTTCCCGTAGCCTTGCACTGCAACCGTCGCGTTTTTCATGTTCATTTTCAAGATTTTTGCTGCTTCCCTCGTGCAGAAAGCTAAACCCAGCGATGTGGCGCATACTCTGCCTTCGGAACCGCCTACTTCCACGGGTTTTCCAGTGACGCTTTCGGGAACGCTGTATCCTTTAAGCTGGCTGTACGTGTCCATAATCCAAGCCATGGTCTGCTCGTTTGTGTAGACATCTGGTGCTGGTATGTCTCTGTGAGGTCCAAGATAATCAAAAATTAGGCTCACGTACCTTCTGGTGAGGCGTTCCAGTTCGTCCTTTGACAGTTCTTTTGGGTTGCAGCATATTCCGCCTTTCGCTCCGCCGTAAGGCAAATCGGCGATGGCGCACTTCCAAGTCATCCACATCGCAAGCGCAGTTACGTCGTCCATAGTTAAGTCAGGATGGTATCTAATGCCGCCTTTGAACGGTCCTTTCACGTCCCAGTGTTGCACGCGGACTCCGTCAAAGACGCCTATGTCGCCGTTATCCATCTTTATGGTGACAGAAACTATGAGGGAACGCTTGGGTTTCTTCAGTATCCCATGAATTCCTGGGTCCAATCCCAATTTTTCCACAGCTAATTTCAACTGTTCTTGAGCCACAGTCAAAGCGGTGTGATGAGTCATAAAACATCCCTTTATAATTTAGGTGTTCACCTTCAGCTATTAAGAATTGCTTTTACCGCTCTGCCGCTCTTCCAAGGATGCTGCATGATTAAAAAAAAGAACTGTGGGAATTACGGAAACGAAAAAAGGTGGTTGGATGTTTTATTCATCCAAAATTGCGTTTGCTTCGTTACTGTAGGCAGCCATCACGTATGGTATGCCTGAGATTTTTGCTGCTTCTTCCGTTAAAGCCATGAGGTCCCTGCGGGATATCGTTGAGAGTCTAAAGTTTCTGCTTCCAGCCATCAACTGTTGCAATCCAACTTTGAACTTTTGACAGTAAGTGTAGATGCCGACAGCGCCCAAAGGTATGTCTTTCATTTTTGAACCAAACTTTTCTTCAAGTTCAGCGTAGGCAACAAAGATTTCGTTAGCGGATTTGCCATACTTGGAGACTGAGTTGGGCAAGTTGCCTTCAGCTAGCCAGTTTCCGATGTTCTTGCCAACCATGCCGGGTATCATTAAGCCTCTTCCCATGCAAACCGCTTTAACGTACGGGCTGCCCATGGCGAGCGCCTTGAAAACGCCGTCTTCACTTGAGAAGCCACCTGCGATAGCTAGGTCAGGGACTCTGATGCCTCTTTTCGCGAGTTTTTCGCAGTGGTTGTATGTGAGTGCTTGCAGGTAGAACGTTGGGATTCCCCACTCGTTCATCATTGGCCAGGGACTCATGCCTGTGCCGCCTGGAGCGCCATCAATTGTTAGCAGGTCCAGTTTTGCTTCAGCGCCGTAACGTAGTGCCATAGCCAGTTCTACAGCAGAATACGCGCCGGTCTTCATGGTGATTCGTTTGAATCCTAATCCGCGGAGTCGATCAACTTCTTCCAAGAAGGCTTCTTTAGTTACAAAACCTAGTCGGGAGTGGCGTTCGAAGTCTTTGATTGCTCCTTTTTCAAATGCTGTTTGGTTTTCACTTAATGTCGGGTCAGGGGAAACAACGTAGCCTCTCTTTTTGAGTTCGGCAGCTCGCTTCACGCTTTTAACTTTGATTTCTCCGCCTATACATTTGGCTCCCTGTCCCCACTTGAGTTCAATTGTGTCCAGGTTGTGTTTTGATGAAACGTATTCCGCTACTCCAAATCGGGTGTCTTCCACGTTCATCTGGACAAGGAGTTCTCCATAGCCTTCGTAGAATCTCCTATAAACTTCTATTCGCCTGTCCATTTCGGGCGATTTTGTGATTTTGCCGTTGCTGTCTAACTCGAGGCTGGGGTCGATTCCGCAAACGTTTTCGCCGCAAACAAGGGTGATGCCTGCAATGGCGGCTCCTATGGCGAAGTGTTCCCAGTTCTTCCTAGCTATCTCCGTGGAACCTAATGCGCCAGTGAAGATTGGAACTCGTAGCTTGACTTTTTTGTCCCATCCATACTCTGTTTCCATATCCACTTTAGGGAAAAAAGCTGTATCTGGGCCACCTTCTACTCCTTCGGGAAGACCTTTGGCTCCCACAGCGTAACCTTGAATGTTAAGATGGGAGTAGTCTACTGGGTAGTTTTTGTCTGCACCTGCGGTCACTCCTCCGAATGGTCCGGGGTACAGTACTTCACGGCCTCTAAATGACGATAACCAAATTTCACAGCCACCTTTACATCCATCGACACATCTTGAACATATGCCTGACATGGGTACGACGTTTCTTGATCGATTGAATGTGCTGGTTGCTTCGTTCGAGTTTGGTTTTCTTAAATTCATTTTTAACACCTTTTAATTTTTTTTTAAATAAATGTGGATTTTGTATATATAATGATTTGCCAAACATTCAAGGAAAACGCGTTATAAGAAATGTTTTTCTCTTTTCCTTATATACACGGTGAATGTTTGGCGATGGCAAAAAGGCATCTCTGCCCAGAGCAACTGATAAAATCAGCATTTATTAGACCTTGTTTAATTATGTTCGAAAAACGTTTTTCGCCTTCCTCTGAATTTTGAAATTAATGTAAGTAAATTCAGGTAATAACGGAATATATGGATGAGATTTCCACTAGTTTTGGGTTCAACAATGCGCGTGACCTTTCAACATCACCCTGAATAAGCAGTCATGATATTTCTACTTCAAAAGGAACGTATAAAAATCCCAAGTATCCAGATGTGATATAGAAAAACAAATTAGTCTAACTTAACACGTTAACTGTCACTGTTACTGGAGCATAATCTCTTTGATAAATAACGAAAAAGTTATGTGGGTTGAAAAATACCGCCCAAAATATCTGCGTGATATTGTGGATTTACGACATGTTGTAGAGAGCCTTGAAGCTTTTCTTAAAAATCCCAATACGATGCCGCATCTACTCTTTGCGGGTATTCCAGGCACTGGAAAAACAACTGCTGCGTTATGTATAGCACGAGAATTATTCGGTGAACAATGGAAAAGTTTTACGTTAGAACTTAATGCATCTGATGAAAGAGGAATTAACACTGTAAGGGACAGAGTGAAAGATTTCTCGCGTTATGGCCGGACGGGTCTTGGAAAGGCTCCTTTTTCGCTTATAATATTAGATGAAAGCGATCAGATGACTGGGCCCGCTCAAACAGCACTTAGGCGAATAATGGAAACTAGTTCTAGAACTAGCAGGTTTATTCTGATATGCAACTATTCTAGCAAGATAATTGAACCAATTCAGAGCCGATGCGCTATTTTTCGCTTCTCAAAACTAGATAAACAAGCTATGGTGGCTCACATCCAAGACATTGCTAAAAAAGAACAACTTGCGATCTCTGTTGAAGTTGCCGAAAAAATAGTGGAATACTCTGATGGAGACCTAAGACACGCCATAAACGCGCTACAAACTGCCGCAGCTTATGGCAGCGGTGAAATAGACGCCCAAACTGTTTCTAAAGTGGTTGGTGAAGCCAGTCCAAAACAAGTGCAACTCATGCTCAATAAAGCTCTCAATGGTCATTTCATTGAAGCCCGAAAGATGATGTATGATCTGATAGGCCAATATGGGTTTTCAGGCTCAGAAATAGTGCGCCAAATGCAAAGGGAACTGATGAAAGTTTCTTATCTATCTGATTATGAAAAGGCCGAGCTTACTAACATCATAGGCGAGTATGATTATCGTCTTACACAAGGTGCAAATGCTGATGTTCAATTAAGTGCATTATTGGCTCAGTTTTCAAGGTTTATCAGATCTGATAGAGGAAAAGTAGTTGACGGATGACCGTTTATGGGTTGAGAAGTACCGCCCAAAATCCGTGTCAGAAATTGTCGGTAATGAAGAGGCAAAAACTACTTTTATCAATTGGCTGGAGAAAGGTAAAAAACGAAAAAAGAAAGCCGTTTTGCTTTATGGACCCGCAGGAGTAGGTAAAACTGCTTTGGTGAATGCCGCCTCGAATCAGTTCGGCTTCACAATTATTGAAATGAATGCAAGTGACACAAGAACCGAAAAAGCGATTAACAAAGTGGGAAAACCTGCTACGTCCTACGTTTCTCTAGACAGATTCTCAACAGAAACCAAAGGTAACATCCTTTTTTTGGATGAGGTTGATGGTGTTTTTGGTCAACAGGACAGGGGCGGCATAGGTGCTATCGTGAAGATTGTGAAAGAATCCCTCGTCCCAGTTGTAATGGCTGCTAACGACACAGACCTGAAAAAACTTAGACCTCTGAAAAGAGTTTGCCTCTTAATAAGATTTCATCCTGTGCGAATCCCTCTGATAATTACTATGTTGCGAAAGATTTGTCTCAAGGAAAATATTGAAGCTGAATTTGAAGCGCTTGAGAGAATTGCTTGTAATAGTCGCGGAGATATGCGATCTGCGATAAATGATTTACAGAGTGCCACTGCAGGAAAAGCAATGCTCAGAGTGCAGGACACAATTCTTCTGAAATCCAGAAACAAAGCTGTCGGCATGTACGATGTGCTCAGGGGAGTGTTTTCAGCTGAGTCTGTTGGAGAGGCAGCAACCTTGATAAATCAATCAAACGTCGATTACGATGAATTTCTGCTTTCAGTCAGTGACAATCTCCCTTTTAGATACACTGACCCCATAGAATTGGCTGTTGCGTATGATATAGTTTCAAGGGCGGATGTTTTCAGAGGAAGGGTGGGAACAGAAAACTGGCGATTACTGAAGTATTTTTTCAATCTTTTGGCTGAAGCGGTGACTGTTTCCCCAAAATCGTTTAGGCCTTTCAAATTCATATTCCCTCCGATGAGGATAATGACGCTTTTTTGGACAAAACCCAAGAGAGCCAAATTAGAATCTATTTGCGCAAAAATAGCTCTAAAATGCCACATTTCACGTACAACAGCTAAGAATGACATGATTCCATTCATCAAGATCCTCCTTGAGAAAGAAAAGTCAACCCCTATCATCAATTGGCTCAAACTGGAGTCTGATGAGGTAGAACATCTCACAAACATGAAAAAGCTATAACGGACTTGGCGAAAATGGTAATTCTCAACAAGCATTCTTTTAAACTTCCTCGGGTTGAAAGAGGCGAATTCATCAATTTGCTAAAACTTGGTCTAGGGTATAACCGCAACCAAGGCTGCTACTTCATAAACAACTACAACAATATTGGAAAACTAATCGATGCACTAGCTAACATCCTAAATACAGATGAAATCGTTTTTCTCCAAAGTTGCATAATATGTTCAAAAGCTTTTTCATGCTCAAATTGCAAGTATGCCGATTCGTGCACCACAAAAAACCTTCCTTTTGAATGCGTTTGCCCCCAATGTCTGAACAAGGAAACATCACACTCCAATGTTCCAAAGACAAAGGGTGACTTATCAGCCTATTTCTAAATAGAATCACGAATGAACAAAACAAAGAAACATCTCACAGACCCACAAAACGATTGATTGACAGCAAAGCTCTGGTTTTTTTTAAAAAAGAATCATTCGAGTTACTGCTGAAAATAGTGATATGGGTTTTTTCCTATAATATCTTGCTTCCTTCGGCAACGTCTTTTTCTGGTTGCAGCACCGTAACGGTGCCTTCGTCGTCTTCAGCCGCTAATATCATGCACTGCGACTCCACACCCATAACCTTGCGTTTTTGAAGGTTAAGGATGAACAAACATTTTTTTCCAACTAAGTCTTGTGGCTGGTACCACTGCAGAAGCCCCGCTACAGCCTGCCTTTTCTCTGTTCCAAAATCAACCATGAGCCTTATGAGGTTCCTCGAACCCGGAATCTGGTTTGCCTCCGTGATTTTACCTATGCGCAAATCCAGTTTTTGAAACTCTTCAAACGAGATTTCCATTTTCCTACACACACTCGCCGTTTTTACACGTGATAAAATTATAAAGTTTTGCATTTCTCCTGAACTTTCCGTTTTTCCTCAGACGCTATCTTGTGTGCTTGCAAAATCGGTTCAGGAATTTTGCTGTTGCGCACGCAATGTTTTGCGATTTTTACGGCTGTTCCAAGCGATATTAAGTGACCAACGCTGACGTAAACTGGTTTCACTCCCTCTTTCGTCGTAACCACCACACCTATGATTTGGTCTTTTTGAACCAAAAGCTCTTGCCCTGCAACCGTCTTGGACTCGCCGACCAGCCTGCTTTTTGCCACTCCAACCGTGGGTTTTTCCATCACGAGTCCAAGATGGCTGGCGAAACCGCATCCATACGGATGCGCGGCTCCTTGCCCATCAACAAGCAACACATCAGGTTGCAGCCTCAGCTTTTTTATGCAGGCAACTGCGGGCGGAATCTCCCTGAAGGACAGCAAGGTTGGAATGTACGGAAACTTGGCTTGGCACTTTGCCGTTTGCCGCTCTAAAAGTTCAAGTGAGTTATAGTCTAAAACCGCCACCGCGCCAATTGCTAGGTCATCTATGTATGCGACGTCAACACCAGCGACGCGCTTGACTTTTTTTGGTAAGCGGTCTTTAGTAACAATCTTTTGGGATAAGCGTAATTGTGTTTTATGGGCTTTTGAAACAGAAAATTTGTGTACCGCAGTAAAAGGGGGTTGCATCAGTTAACCCTTTCGAGGCTGCCGCGTTTTTCTCTGTGCTTTTTCAAACTGTTTCATATAGTTCTCCAGCGATTTTCTCCGCACTTCCTGAGTGATGTCTCCCCGAGTGGTTTCAATTATTCGCCGTGCTACGTCACATTTTCTTCTAAGCCCTGGAACAAGCATGTACGCTTCATCCATCGCCATTAACTCAATGTAGATCTCATCCATCGTTTGCAAGCATGCTTCACCTTTTTCAACGTCTCCATCACGTAATACATCCAACACGAGTCGACGGTACTCGCCTATGACATCAGCTAAACCCAACACGTAATCTATCGCAGGAACATTAATTTCGTCAGGCGTGACAAAACGCTCTTCCCGTATTAACCCTTGGTAAATGTTTGCTTCAGCGTATTCTTGAAGCGTAGCGCTGAACATGCCACTATGGATGATGTCTGGGTTTTCCTTTGCTGAACCTTGAAGTTTGGAAATGATTTCTTCCGCGGTTTCAATTGTTTCTCTGGCTTTCGCATACTTTTTTTGGTGCATGAGGAGTATTGACTGCTTGGACAGGCTTGTTGCTTTTCTCATGTTTTGCTGCGCGTTTTCTCGGACGCTGTCTTTTTGCGTTAGCTCTCTTTTCACTTCTTTCAAAATAGCCTTCAAAGTTGGCAAGTTTTCACCATTCTAACTTTAAAACACACTAATTATTAAATCACTACTAAAAAAGTGGATGTTAAGGAGAATTCCCTCTCTGTTTGTTCTACTCTTCAGGTTCAGGCTCTACCCATGTCTCAATCAGCAGTTTGTCGTCTTTTAGCTTGAAGCTTACTTTGACAAATATGGAATCTGCTCCCTTGAACGGGAACATGCTGTCCTCTGCTAGGTCTTTTGGCAAGTAAATCAGGTATTTACCGTCCTTTCTCCTGAACAGTCTCCCTCTTCCTTCACTAACCATAGTTCACCACCCGTTTAATTGAATCACAAGTGCAAGGATAGGGTCGTCTGAAAACCTATTTAAGGTTATCTTTCACAGTTACCATGACACGCTTATTAAAAACTATCGATAGAACTGAAAATTGAATTGTTTGCATTTGATTTTCTATTCCTCAGGAGGTCTCAAAACGTATAGGCTTTCTGCGTTTGCTTAATAATACAACCCTGCTTTCGGCTGCTTCATTGATAATCATGTATTCTGTCCTCTCTGCTAAGCGACCCGCAAAATCGTAAACCTCCTTGTGTGAGGGCATGTTACTATAATCTAAACGGAGCCCTGAAAACCCAACATGCATGTAAGCCTTAGCTTCAATGTACGTGGGCTCAGCTCTCTCAACAAATTCCGCGTAGCCATCCACAATTTCCATGTTATATCCTTTCACCAGCGTCATGCGGGTCACGGTGGGGCATCGGAAACTCGGTAGTAGACTAAGAGTCTCATTCAACTTCGCCCAAGCGTTGGGAACTTGGGGACGACAAACGCGTTTGAATACATCTTCGTTTGGAGCGCAAACCGAGATGTAAAGCTGTGTTGGCTCTTCGCTTAATTCCGCAAGTTTAGACGGCATCGTACCGTTAGACACGAGAAACGTCGTAAAACCTTTCCGGTGAAACACCCGAATCAATTCTCCCAGATGCCCGTAAAGCGTTGGTTCACCCGCCAAACTTATGGCAACATGTCTAGGCGTTAAGGCTTCTGTAAACTTCTTCCAGTTTGTTTTCGGATGCCCATTATACCCGCTCAAAATCTTGGCTTGCGCCTTCAAGCTTTCTTGCACAATTTCTTCAGCGGAATCCCAATTTGGAAGTTCCATTTCATCCCATTTAATTTGCAAGTCGCCGCTTTGCGCTCTCCAACAAAACAGGCACTGCTGTGTGCAGTAAAAAAGCGAGGGCGACATTTGGATACACTGGTGCGATTTTATCCCGTAAAACTTCTGCTTGTAGCATGACCTATCGTGAATTAAAGATTCGTAAAGCCACTTGCACCTTTTAACTGCTGCATGCCCGCCGACAAGATGATACCTGTGCTTCTTTAAGACTTGTAATAGAGCAGGTGGAATAGAGTGTTCCAAGATATTTCACAGGTCCCTGTGGCTTTTGTTTTGGAATAAAACTATTAGAAGCCGTTTTATTAAACGCTCTCGCTAAAAACAAGGGTGGGGTAAGGCAAAGTTTAAAATGTTCTGGTACAATGAAACTGCTGAAATACAGGAGAAGTCTCGTTTGAAGGAAAAAGCTGTCACAGTCACTCTCCTAATACTGATAGGTGTTTCATTTCTATTCATGCCGCTATCTATAGTTACAGGGCAACTTGGCGTGGGCATATTATTAGTGAGCCCTGAGGAAGAGGGTGTTGCAGGTGAAACTGTTAACCTTCAAGGTACCATAGACACCACAAATGGCAGGTATCAAATTTGGTTTGACGAAGAACTTGTTCTAACAAGCTATTCTGACGGATACTACGTAAACGCGAATTTCATAATACCTGCACTTTCAGAAGGAGACCATGTAATAACGCTGAGAGATGTCACCACAAACGAGAACGACACCTATGACTTCGCTCTAACCCTGTCTTACTCCATTGCAGCAGTCGTGCCTTCGTCGCCCGAGCAGTTGCAAGAAGGCGACGATGTTGTTTTGAATGTAACAATAGCTGGTGTGCAACCAAGCACCACGAACTACGCGAACGTTACGGTTGAACTTCCCGAGCCTCTTAGCACAGTTTATTCCAGAACAGTTGAACTTGTCGCCTCAAGCGACGAAACAGTTGCAACTGCGTTTGTCACGTATCCGTCTTCCTCTTTCGAACCTGAAGGCTCACTTACTAACTACACAGGCACATACAAAGTGTATTTTAATGAAACTGGCTCGTTGGCAGAAAACGAGTTTTTCGTGGGTTTCACTGATTCAAGCCAGTATCACAGGGACCAAACCTTGACAACACATGCCATAGGCTATCAAGCTGACGAAAACGCAACAGTATCAATTGAATACTCGACTGGCGCAATCGTACACTCCGAAACGGTGACTGCCTCAAGCGAAGGCATCTTTGAATTTTCTTGGACGGTTCCATCTGACACGCGAATCGGTGAGTACAACATAACCATAGAAGCAGACACTACGGAAAAACTCATACCTGACTCTCAGATTTTCACTGTTCCAGGATATACTGTCAAGGTCAACACGTTCAATTTGGCGGGTGAAGTTGTGTCGGACATAGTTGTTGAAGCCGTTGACCAAACTACCGATGAAACATACGAAGGTACAAGCGACTACTTAGGAGTAGCAAGTTTGAAACTTGAGAAGGGCAATCACCTCATCACAGCGTTCTGGAATGACGTAAAGGTCGGGGAATTGAATGTTTCGATAACTGGCTCCACCTCTTTTGATTTAACGTGCGAGTTGACTAATCTTGAAATAATTGTCCAAAACGAAAACGGAAATTTAATGCCTTTCGTTACCCTAGACATCACATATCAATATGTTACAACAGAAACAAGCTCCTCGAAAACTGGCTCCGCCTCGGGCGAAACAGATCTTTCAGGATCTTTCATTCTGAACTCTGTTCTACCCGGAATAAGTTACACAATCAACGCTTCTCTTTACGACATAGTCTTCAACGCTGATAACAAAACAGTTACCAATGTTCCAGCGCAGCCAGTTTCCACAGTGGTAATAGTGTGTCCTAGTAAAACTCTAACTCTTGAAATAACCGATTACAACGCAGAAGAGATTCCCAACGCGCGCATAGAATTGGTCGAAGTTACAAACGGCTTGTTCAACGGCGCCGTAACTGACACTGCGGGAACGGTTGCTGTGGAAGTTACTTTTGGAAAGTACAGACTACGTGTGTACAAAGATGAAATTTTGTTGAATTCAACTACTATTGAGGTTTTCAGCGACGCGCAACGTGAAATTTGCTGTTGTCTTTACAACATTGAGGTGTCAGTGACGGTTGTTGATTACTTCAATCAGCCAATCCCTGGCATGAACGTAGTGCTTCATAGGGCAGGTGTAGATCCGTGGTCATCCGCAACGCAGGCTAACGGGGCAGCAACCTTCAGTAATGTGATCGGCGGGGACATGCAGATAATTGCCTATCCTGAAGGTGCAGAAAGCTCTTATGAAGCATTTAGCACCTATGTTGAGGGGTCAAAAGAAGTAGAGATTAAACTGGCTAAGTACATTCTCCTAGGGCCGTTTTTAATTGAGAGCACTGCACTGGCAACTTTCATAGTGATTCTGCTGGCGATACTCTTGTTTGTCTCCATTGAAGTTTACAGAAGGAAACGAGCTAAAACTGCTGACAGTGAAAGTTAAATGTGTAATAAGGAGTTTGAAATAAGAAAATTTATATTGGTTCCACGAGCTATACCCTTCTGGGAATGCATCGCAACATTAGATTTTATTAATTAACAATAGAGGTATGTCTATTGGCTCAAGCAAAAAACTGTTCTCCCACCTGTCAATTCTTTAAATGCGTTAAGAACTCCGCTTTCTCCCGCCGCGACGTTGTATGGTGCAGATGGACTGATGATGCCTGTAACGTTGCGAACTGTACCTACGCCCTCTGCGTTAAGAGGCGTATGCTACCGGGGGGCATCTGTGGAGAAACCGTCAAACGAAAAACTGTTGAAAGGACTCCTGAAGAAGTAATCGGCAAATCGATCAAGCTTCGAGGAAAAGCATTGCGCAAGATTGGGGATAGAGAACTCTTCTAAAGAACTACTGAAGCGAAAAGAGCTGATTAGCTTGGATTCGTGAGGTTAATTCAACCTCTACTCATTTGGCTTTTACACGTTTAACTACGGGCGGTTTTACCTTTTTCAGAATTCTGTAACCGCAGATTATGCATTTTATTTCTCCGCCTCGGAGATCCAACTCTTCAGATGGGACTCTCGCGCCACATCTTATACATTCATAAACAATTCCTGTTTGTTCCAACGACTTTACCCTTCCTACAAAGGAAAAGTATTTTGCTTTTAAATGTTTCCGGTGCTCTTTACATTAGCGAAGGTTGAAGCTTGAGAAAACGAGTACGCAAAATCCTTTCCGATGTTCTTTCTTCCGAAGAAATAGCCAAAGTTTACAACTCCTTTGACGTTGTAGGCGACATAGCAATAATCAGGCTTCCCTCTACTTCTCAGGTGAACGCGCAAAAAGCCGCAAACGCGATAATGAGCAGCCACAGAAACGTGAAAACGGTTCTACTTCAAGCAAGCCCTGTGGCTGGAGACCTAAGGCTCCGCCGTTTAATACATGTTGCGGGGGAAAACAAAACAAGCACGGTTCACAGGGAATTCGGCTGCTTTTTCGCTATTGACTTAGTCAAATGCTATTTTTCTCCCCGGCTTTCAAACGAAAGAATGCGAATAGCAAAAATGGTTGAACCCAAAGAAACCGTCGTTAACATGTTCGCGGGCGTAGGCTGCTTCTCCATAATAATCGCGAAGCATGCAAATCCTGAAAAAGTCTTTTCCATAGACGTTAACCCCGCGGCGTTTCAGTTCACGCAGGAGAACATTAGGCTTAACAGAGTTTACGGTAAGGTAACCCCATTATTGGGCGACTCCAAGGATATCATCAACAACCGACTACAGCACGTGGCAGACCGAGTTTTGATGCCTCTGCCCGAAAAAGCCCTCGAATACTTGCCTTGCGCTTTATCCGCGCTGAAGACATCAGGAGGATGGATACACTACTATGGCCTCGAGCACGCAAAGAAAAACGAAAGCCCTGCCCAGAAGATTAAGTTAAAAGTGGCGGAAGCACTTGACTCTTTAGGCGTGGATGCTG
>CAZINA010000001.1:0-5461 GCA_964540545.1 uncultured Candidatus Bathyarchaeia archaeon | reverse complement strand
CTTCAGCAAATTTTAATAATATTCTCAGTAATCTGTGTATGCGTGGAATGCAATGAAAAAGCAGCTAATGGATATACTCGCTTGCCCCATAGATAAACATCACCCACTAGAGCTTCATGTTTTCGAAGAGAAAGACGAAATAACTGAAGGCTTAATCGTCTGCCCAAAATGTTTACGCTGGTATCCAATACGCGATGAAATCCCAGAAATGTTGCCTGACGAATTGCGCAAAGAAGCTGAAGACCTTCCGTTTTTGAAGAAATGGAAAGCCAAGATACCAGAAAAAATAGTGTCAGAAGGCAAACCTTTCAGCCTAAAACGTTAAGCGATACATTTCATCTGAGCTTCATCGCTCTGTTTTTTGCCGATGACCGCAATGCCGCTTCAGCAATTTGTAGGGCTTTTAACCCGTCAACTCCAGTTATTAGAGGCTTCTTCTTTAATGTTATACAATCTGCGAAATGCTGAAGTTCAAGTTTCAACGGTTCCTGCCAAGGAAACCTCGGCTGCAAGTTTTCTTTCGGGTCCTCAATCCACAGCTCTTGAGTCATGTAGTCCAATCTCATTATTGCGTCGCTTCCAGTAACAGTCAACGTCCGTGTTTTGTAAGGGGTCAACCAGTTAGATTCAATGAACGCGCTTTTTCCGTCTTCATAGGTGAGCATTATTTGGGCGTAATCCTCAAACTTTTTATGCTTCTTGCTTCCAGTTTTCGCGTAAACACCTATTGGGTCTTCACCAGATATGTAACGCATAACATCTATGTCGTGAATCGCCGTATCCTTGACTACTCCCACGTCACCTATCCTCTCAGGCCACTGCGAAACTCTCTTTGCAGTAGCACACACGAGTTCTCCGATTCTCTTGTTTTCCACTGCCTCTCGAATATGCTGTAACCCTGGAATAAACCGCATCAAAAAACCCACGGTCAAATGCAAACCGTTTTCTTCCGCCACTTCCAGAAGCTTTTCTGCTTGCTTCGTGTAAGTAGCCATAGGCTTCTCAACTAAAACATGCTTTTCCGCCTTTAACGCTTTAAGTGCCTCTTCAGCAAGCTTAGTTGACCAAGTGCACACGCTTACCGCTTCAACATCTACGTTTTTCAGCATGCGAGAACTGCTCGTGTACGCTTTCACACCGAACTGCTCAGCTACAGCTTTCGCTCTCTCTCGGTTAACGTCACAAATAGCCACCAACTCGGTTGACTCCAGCTCACTATAGCCTCTAGCATGGTTTTTTCCCCAGAACCCTGTTCCTACTACCGCCACACCCAATTTCTTCATTTCTTTTCAACTCGTCTTCCTAAGCCACGATACGTAAAGCCTTTACGTTCAACCTTTGTTGGCTCAAATATTCCTGTTAAATCAACTATTGCCGCTGGCATTTTCATTACAGCTTGCAACCTTTTAAGATTTAACCGTTTAAACTGTTCCTGCTCAGTTAACATCACTATGCAGTCTGCGCCTTCCACTGCCTCTTTCATGTTTCTTTTCAGCACACGCGCAACATCTGAGAACTCATTCTTTGAAACCAAAGGATCATACAAACTTGCTTTCGCTCCTCTTCTTTCCAGCATTTTAACAAAAATTGTTGTCGCTGTTTTCGGTTTCGAAGTACCAAACACAGCAACTCTTGCTCTTCTCAACGTTTTACCGCAGCTTCGCAGCGCATCCTTTGTCAAATTAATCGCGTGTCTAACCATGTCCTCGTTTATTTTCCTAGCTAAAGCAGGAAGCCTAAGCTTAGCGTTCAGGTTTTCCGCGTTTTCAAGCAAAAGATAAGCTTCGTTTCTGTTAACTTCCGCTTCAACTGTCGGCGAAAAACCTTCGTCATATACATCTACAAGCTTCAATGTTTCAAAAAAGTCTATACCAGCGTTTTCACAGAAAACCGCTAACTCGTTAGCTAAAGCCAGATTTGCATCTTGCTTAGCAAGCGTGAAAAGCAAAGCCGCTTCCGCTGTTTTAACATCTGAAATCTGTTTAATTGGTTTTCCTGTTATTACTCCCAAAACCTCCGTAGCCGCGTTCAAGCTTTTTTGATCTGAAGCAGCAACCTTCAACTCTTGATTTGAGATTGAAGCCAAAGGTTGACTACCAAAAACTTGGATCGGACTGTAAACCAAACCAAAATCTTCTCCCACCCTGAGTCCTGACGTGTTTTCCAGAGTTTCCTTAACTACTCCTTCGGTAAAGCCTAAACCTGCTATGCCTCCATAAATAACCAATGCACCTCGGTTAAGCGCCTTTCCAACCTGCTTGCAAGTGCTTTCTACTTCTGAGTAGTCTGGCTGTTCCTTACCATCAATTTTCGCAGTAAGTGTCATGATAACTATATGGCTTTGGGAAACTGCGTTTTGTAACTCGTTTGTCACGTTCAGCAGTCCTCTCCTCAAAAAACTCTTCAATTTAATCTCTATTTCTCGGTCGGAGAACACTGTTTTCCCTTTTGAAAGGTGTTTCACCACTGTTTGATCTGCATCAGTGCAAACGACTTTGAAACCTGCTTCAACAAAAGAAACCGCGTAAAGAACTCCCTTTTCTTCGCATCCTATAACACATACAGTGTAATTTCCACGTTTCTCTTTCGTATCTATCTCTTCGGGTTTCAACTGTAAAACTACAGCCATGAACAAGTATTCTCCGTTCTCAAATGCAACCTTTAGGACGGTTAAATTGTTGCAAGGATCTGTTTGAGCGTTATACTGTAATCTTTGACTAGCTTTAATGCTTTTTCTTGGTTTTTTGCTTCCGCATATAACCTATAAGCAGGTTCTGTTCCGCTGGGTCTCACAAGGATGGCGCTTTTATCTTCAAACCAGATTTTCACACCGTCAATGGTGCTCACGTTTGCGCCCTTCACCTGCTCAAGCAGCTTTTCATGCACTTTTTGTTTCTTATCCTCTGAACATTCAACCTTTCCCTTTTCAAGGAAATACTGCGGTTGCTCAGCAATAAGCTCCGAAAGCTTCTTTCCCGTCTTAGCCATAATACCCAAAATCAACGCGGTTGTCATCGCACCATCACGAACTGCTTGGTGAGGACCATAGAAAACTCCCCCATTTTCTTCCCCACCTAACTTGGCGTTCACTTCTTTCATAGTCTGCGAAACCGTTACGCTACCCACTTTGGTCCACACGATCTCACCTTTGTAAGCCTCAGCCACATCCTTGATAAGCGTTGAAGAACTCACAGGCGTAACAATCTTCGCATTAGGATTTTCAATCAGAAACTGTTTTTCAACCACCGCGAAAGTTTTGTCTCCCCAGTAAATCTCACCATTCTCACCAACGAATATCGACCTGTCAGCATCACCATCAAAAGCCACACCTAAATCTGCACCCACAACCTTCACGGTTGCAGCCATCTCCTGCAGGTTTTCTGGACGTGGCTCCGGCATTCTCCCTGGGAACGTTCCGTCAACATTCGCGTTAATGGTTGTGACCTTGCAACCCAACTCTCGCATAAGCTGTGGGGCCGCCAAGCCGCCTACACTGTTTGCGGCGTCTACGACAACGTGATATTTCTTTTCTGCTATTTCGGAAATGTTTACGTGTTTTTTTACGGCTTCGATGTATTCTTCGTTAACAACGTTTAATTCGTGTTTTGCGCCTAGTTTGTTCCATTCTGCGAATACGGTTTTGTCTTGGAAGTAAATTTTTTCTATTTCAGTTTCTTGCTCGTGTGAAATTTCTATGCCGTCGTTCCAGATGACTTTTATACCGTTATATTCGGGTGGGTTGTGGGACGCTGTGATTATTACTCCACCATCCATGCAGTGGTTTTTCACTGCGTATTGTAGTGCTGGTGTGGAAGCCATTCCAGCGAAGAATACGTTGCATCCTGTGGCTGTTAAACCTGCGATAACTGCTTTAGCGAACATTGGACCGCTGGTTCTGGCGTCGTGGCCTACCAGCAAGTTTTTCTTTCCGAAGAATGTTCCGATTGCTGAGCCTACTTTTATGGCTATTTCAGGGGTTAATTCTTTGTTGACGAGTCCACGAATGCCGTTTGTTCCGAAAAGCTTTTTCGAGGCTATTCCTTTTCATCTCCTTGTTTTAACAGATATTTTTAGTTTTAAATATGTTTTCAGCGGCTTCTTTGGCTGGGCAGACAGTGGTTCCGTTTGCGATTGAGACGTTATCTCTAATTTTTGCTTGGTCGCCTATTATGCAGCCTTTGCCGATTCTGGCGTTTTTTCCGATTTTTGCACCTTCGCCTATTATTGCTCCGTTTATTGAGGAGGAATCATCTATTTTTGCGTCTGGCAAGATTACTGTATTTTTAATTTGCACGTTTTTTCCGATGACCACGTTTTTTCCTATAACGGCGTGTGGGCCGATGACTGATTTCGCTCCTATGTTCACGCCTTTGTCTATTTCCACAGGGTTCTCCAGCTCGAACTTGCTTTTGCTTTTCAGTGTTTTGGCATAGGTGTTAAGTAGGATTTTGTTTGCTTGCAAGTATTCTTCTGGTTTGCCTATGTCCATCCACAAGCCGTTGATTATATGTCCGTAAAGTTTTCCCTCTTCAACTAGTCTTGGGAAGACTTCCCGTTCCATTGAAACATGTTTTCCTTTTGGGATATAACTGAAGATTTCGGGGCTTAACACGTAGATTCCAGCGTTTATGAGGTTAGTTGGCGCTGTGCCTTTGGCTGGTTTCTCTATAAACCTCTTTATTCGGTTTTTTTCTGCTAATTCGGCAACGCCGTATCTAGTTGGGTCTTCAACTTCGCAGAGGGCTATGGTTGCTAATGCTTTGTTTTTCTTGTGGGCTTCCAGAATCTCCGTGTAATCCAGTTCTACGAATATATCTCCGTTTAAGACCAGAAAAGGTTCTGAATGTCCGATGAGTTTTTCAGCGTTTTTTATGGGTCCACCAGTTCCCAGAGGCGTTTTCGGCGGGTCAATGGAATACTTTACGGTTAATCCATGTTTTGGGACTCGCTCGTTTTTTATGTAGAACGCTGTTAATCCGTTAACCGCTAATATTGCTTCGGGAATGTTGCTTTTTGTGAGTCTTTCGTAAATCCACTGAAGCAGAGGCTTGTTCAATATTGGAAAAAGAGTTTTAGGTCTTGTACAACTTAGTGGTCTTAGTCTAGTGCCGAATCCACCTGCAAGGATTAAAGCTTTCAGTGAATGTCACCTTCAGTTTTTAGGGGTCTAGACTATCTGCACTTTTTAATATAAACAGTTATGGTGAAATGCTGCTGGTTGGGTTCCGCGGGTTTATTGCGGCTAGTTGCTGGCTGTGTTTTTGCTGTCTGATATGTGAAATTTTTCTATAGCCCCCCTTTATATACTTCAGATAGTTCTGAACTGAAGCGGCGGCTGGGGTAGACCCCCCTCTATAGTTTCTGCAATGAACCACTATTAGGATCCTAATAGGCTTCAAATATGCTGGGCTTGTTAAGAATTGCTTGAAGAATAGCCTTCAGGGTTTATTCCCATTCTATG